>NZ_AP022564.1:3044124-3348536 GCF_010727125.1 Mycolicibacter terrae
TGGTTGCCACCTACCAGGGCGTCCGACCGGTGGAGCAGGGCGAGGGCGATAGCTTCGTGCTGGCGTTCGCCCGGGCCAGCGACGCGGTCGGGTGCGCGCTGGATCTGCAGCGGGCGCCGTTGGCGCCGATCCGGCTGCGCGTCGGCCTGCACAGCGGTGAGATACAGCTCCGCGGCGAGGGCAATTACGTCGGCCCCACCATCAACCGCACCGCGCGTATCCGCGATCTGGCGCACGGCGGCCAGACCGTTCTTTCCGGAGCTGCCGAAGCGCTGGTGCTCGACTGGCTTCCCGCCGATGCCTGGCTGATCGAGCTGGGCTGCTATCCGCTGCGTGGCGTACCCCGCCCGGAACGGGTGGTGCAGCTCTGTCACCCCGACATATGCAACGAGTTCCCGCCGCTGCGAGTAGCGAAACCCGTTAGCACACAGCATCTTCCGATGCAGCTAACGGCATTCATCGGACGGGCGGCGCAAATCACCGACGTGTGTGGGCTACTCGCCGCCAACCGGCTCGTCACGTTGACCGGCGCGGGCGGGGCCGGCAAAACGCGACTGGCGATCCACGTCGCGTCCCAACTAGCCGACACGTTCGGCGACGGGGCCTGGTATGTCGACCTCGCGCCGATCACCGAACCGGATCTGGTGCCTGTTGTGGCGGCTCGTTCGCTGGGTCTGCCCGACCAACCGGGCCGGTCCACCATGGACACGCTCATCCGGTTCATCGGCGAGCGGCACACGCTGGTGGTGCTGGACAACTGCGAACACCTCCTGGACGCCTGCGCAGCACTTATCGTCGACTTGCTCGGCACTTGTCCCGCGCTGACGCTGCTGGCGACCAGCCGGGAGCCGATCGGTGTGGACGGCGAGTTGATCTGGCGGGTCCCGTCTCTGTCACTGACCGATGAGGCCATCGAGCTGTTTGCCGACCGGGCGCGACGCGCCCGGCCAGATGTGGACCTCAGCGACGACAACACCGGCACGGTCGTAGAGATCTGCCGTCGCCTCGACGGCATGCCACTGGCCATCGAACTGGCCGCGGCGCGGGTACGGTCGCTATCACTCGACGAGATCCTGGACGGCTTGCACGATCGTTTCCGGCTGCTGACCGGCGGCTCCCGGCGGGCTGTCCGACGCCAGCAGACGCTGCACGCCTCGGTCGACTGGTCACACACCCTGCTCACCGAGCCCGAGCGCGTATTGTTCCGGCGATTGGCCGTCTTCATGAGTGGCTTCGACCTCACCGCCGCGCAGAGCGTGGCCGCCGACGATGACCTGAAGGCCCACCAGATCCTCGACCTGCTTGCCCTGCTGGTTGACAAATCACTCGTAGTCGCCGAAAACACAACGGGCCGAACGCGGTACCGGCTGCTGGAAATGGTGCGCCAATACGCGCTGGGAAAGCTCGCCGAGTCCGGCGAGGCCGATGCCGTACGCACCCGTCACCGCGACCATTACACGGCAATTGCTGCGGGGCTCGACCATCCGAGCCGCGGGGGCCACGATCAGCTGCTCGAGCAGACCGAGGCCGAAATCGACAACCTCCGCGCCGCCTTCGCGTGGAGCCACGAGAGCGGTGAAGTCGAGCAGGCGTTGGCCCTGGCGTCCTCGCTGCTACCGCTGTGGCTCACCCGCGGCCGCATCGTGGAAGGCGGAGCCTGGTTCGACGCCGTCCTTGGGCCACATGACGCCGATGGCGCTGAGGTGGCCCGCCCGGTGCGCGCGCGTGCGCTGGCCGATGACGCACTTCTCAACGCGTGGGGCCTTACGTTGGACCACCCTGAGCAAGCCGAGGAGGCGGTGGCGATCGCCCGGGAGATCGGGGATCCGGCGCTGCTCGCCAGAGCGCTCACCGCCTGCGTCGCTATTGCCGCCTACAACGCGGAGGTGGCGCGACCGTATTTCGCCGAAGCGGTCGAGCTTGCCCGCGCGGTGGGCGACTTGTGGAGGCTGAGTCAAATCCTGGGGTGGCAGACATACGCAGCCGCCGTGGGCGGTGACCTGGTCGCGGCCTACGCGAGCGGTGAGGAGGGCCGCACACTGGCGGATTCCATTGGCGACCAGTTTAACTCGCGGTACTGCCGCAACTGGCAAGGGATGGCGAGCTACCTGCAGGGCAACCTGGCCGGGGAGATCGCGCGCTGTCACCAAATGATCGTGGAAGCGGACCGCGCCGGCGACCTGCTCAACCGGTTCCTCGGCCTGCAGGACTTGGCCCTGGCGTCGATATTCCGCGGCGAGGCGAGCCAAACCCTAGACGCGCTGAACGCGCTCGTTGGGACCGGCGCCGAGCTCAGTCCCGTGCACGAGGGAGTCGCCCATATGGCAACGGGACTCGCGGCGCTGGCCAGTGGTGACGCAGCGGCAGCTACCACCGCGCAAGAGCGGATGTGGCATCACATCGGCACCTACCACCAGATTGCGGCCATCTTCCGCTGGTGCAGAGCCGAAACGGCTTTGGCGCTAGGCGACCTGCCTGCGGCGCGGCAGTGGGCCGACGACGGCATCGCCGCAACGACCGGGTGGTACCGGCTCATGGGACTCGTTCCCCGCGCGCGTGTTGCGATCGCCGAAAGTGAACCCGAGCGGGCCGAACGCGACCTCTATGAAGCACTCGCGATCGCCGCCGAGATCAAGGCGGAAATCGGGGTCCCCGAAGTCTTCGAGTGTCTGGCCGCCGCCACCGCCTCTCGCGCCGACAGCCGCAGAGAGGCTGCCCGGCTGTTCGGCGCCGCGGAAGGCATCCGGCAACGCACCGGCGCCGTCCGATTCACAATCCATGACGCCGATTGCGATGCCTGGCTGACCGCGCTGCGGGAGTCGATGGACGACAACGATTTTGACGCCGCCTGGGCCGAGGGCGCCGCGCTGTCCACCGCGGAGGCCATCGGCTACGCCCTGCGTGGGCGCGGTGAACGCAAACGCCCCAGCAGCGGCTGGGCCTCGCTCACCCCGTCCGAGCTCGATGTGGCCCGGCTGGTCAGTGAAGGACTGCCGAACAAAGACATTGCCGCCCGGCTGTTCGTCTCCCCACGCACCGTGCAGACGCACCTCACGCACGTCTACACCAAGCTCGGGCTGACCTCCCGACTACAGCTCGCCCAGGAGGTCGCCCGCCGGGCCTAACGCGGCTAGATCAGCCCCAGCCCGGTGACCGCCTCGCGTTCCTCGGCCAGCTCCGCGGTCGAGGCGTCGATCCGGCCGCGGGAGAAGTCGTCGATCTCCAGGCCACCCACGATGCTCCAGTCGCCGTTCTTCGTGGTGACCGGGAACGAGGAGATCAGGCCCTCCGGAACCCCGTAGGAGCCGTCGGAGACCACCGCCATCGACACCCAGTCCCCGTCGGCGCTGCCCAGCAGCCAGTCCCGGGCGGCGTCGACGGTGGCCGAGGCCGCCGAAGCGGCCGACGAAGCACCACGCGCGTCGATGATCGCCGCACCGCGCTTGGCGACGGTGGGGATGAAGTCGTTCTCGATCCAGGCCTGGTCACCGACGACCTCGGCGGCGTTACGCCCACCGACCTCGGCGTGGAAGATGTCCGGGTACTGGCTGGCCGAGTGGTTGCCCCAGATCGTCATCTTCTTGACGTCGGTGACCTTGGCGCCGGTCTTTGCGGCCAGCTGGGAGATGGCCCTGTTGTGGTCCAGGCGGGTCAGCGCCGAGAAGCGCTCCTTGGGGATGTCGGGGGCGTTGCTCATCGCGATCAGCGCGTTGGTGTTGGCCGGGTTACCGGTCACCCCGATGCGGATGTCGGAGGCCGCAACCGCGTTGAGCGCCTTGCCCTGCGCGGTGAAGATCGCACCGTTGGCCTCCAGCAGGTCGCTGCGCTCCATACCCGGGCCACGCGGGCGGGCGCCGACCAGCAGCGCCAGGTTGGCGCCGTCGAAGATCTTGTTCGCGTCCGAGCCGATCTGCACCCCGGACAGCAGCGGGAACGCGCAGTCGTCGAGCTCCATGACCACGCCCTCGAGCGCCTTGAGTGCGGGCTCGATCTCCAGCAACCGCAGTTCGATCGGCCGGTCGGGGCCCAGCAGCGAGCCACTGGCCAGGCGGAACAGCAGGCTGTAGCCGATCTGGCCGGCGGCGCCGGTGACGGCCACCTTGAGTGGGGTTTTGCTCACGTCAAGTGCTCCTCGAACGGGTTCGGCTTGGTCTGGGTTTGGTCCGGGTCGAAACTAGCGCACCGTCGACGGCACGAAAACTCCGGACCCCGGCCGAACCGCGCTGACCGGTCATTTTGGGCCCGGGCGCGTAGCATTTCACCGGCACGTGTGCCGGGAGGGAGGCGCCATGACGGCGTTGCGCGACCCGGTTCCCCGGGTATTGGTCGACTGCGGCGTCTACGCCGAGGGCGACCGGGTCCCCGGCGAGTTCACCCCGGCCGGGGCGATGGCCAAGGTGCGCGAGATCGCGGCGAATGGCCGCGACGCCTTCGTCTGGGTGGGCCTGCACGAGCCCGACGAGCGCCAGATGCAGGCGGTGGCGGCCACCTTCGACCTGCACGAACTGACGGTCGAGGACGCCGTACACGCCCACCAGCGGCCCAAGCTGGAGCGCTATGACGAGACCCTGTTCCTGGTGCTCAAAACCGTCAACTACGTCCCGCACGAATCGGTGGTGCTGCCGCGCCAGATCGTCGAGACCGGCGAGATCATGATCTTCGTCGGCAAGAACTTCGTCATCACCGTCCGCCACGGCGAACACGGCGGCCTGTCCGATGTCCGCAAACGCATGGACGCCGACCCCGAGCATCTGCGATTGGGCCCGTACGCGGTGATGCACGCCATCGCCGACTACGTGGTCGACCGCTACGTCGAGGTGACCAACCTCATGGAAAGCGACATCGACACCATCGAGGAGGTGGCGTTCGCCCCCGGCACCCGCACCGACGTCGAACCGATCTACCAGATCAAACGCGAAGTCGTCGAGCTGCGGCGCGCGGTCGCACCACTGTCGGTTCCGTTCCAGCGGATGCAGACCGACTACAAGGACCTGATCTCCAAGGAGGTGCGGCGCTATCTGCGCGACGTCGGCGACCACCAGACCCGCGCCGCCGAGCAGATCGCCAGCTACGACGAGATGCTCAGCTCGCTGGTGCAGGCGGCGCTCGCGCGGGTGGGCATGCAGCAGAACACCGACATGCGCAAGATGTCGGCCTGGGCGGGCATCATCGCCGTCCCCACCATGATCGCCGGGATCTACGGGATGAACTTCGACCACATGCCGGCACTGCACTGGACCTTCAGTTACCCGGCGGTGCTGGCGGCCATGGGCGCGATCAGCATGCTGCTCTACCGAGCGTTCCGCCGCAACGGCTGGCTCTGAGCGGGTCCTTTTAGCCGCGAGCAGACGCAGAATCGCACGAAATGGCTCCCTACAGTGCGATTCTGTGTCTGCTCGCCGAGAAGGCTCAGCGGGGCTGGGAGGCGGGACGGTCGGGGTCGAACACGTCCACCCCGTCGGCCCGCCAGGCCTCCCGCATCGCATCAGCCCCCTTGAGCCGCACCCAGGCCGCCTCGGTCGCGGTGATCGGGGTGGCCGAGAAGAATTGCACCGGCTCACGCGGCTGCTCCAGGGGCAACTCGGCGATGTCACTCTGACTCAGCAGCATCGCGGTGAACGGCACCGCCCCCGACTGCCGGCTCCACAGCGGCCCGCCGAGGTCCATCAGCGCGTCGGGCGCCAACACCACCCCCTCCACCGCGGGCGCGGCCGCCACCGCGGCGAGACTGCGGGCCAGCCCGGTATCGGAGCCCGAAATACGCAGACGCAGAACCACTTCCCCGCGGGGACCGTGCACCGGATCGGCCAGAATCTGGCCGGGATCCCCCATCGGATGCCGCGAGCAACCCACCGAGACGTAGTGCACCAACCGGTCGGGGCCGGGACCGAACCGCAACACCTCGATGGGCTCGACACCCAGGAACGTCACGCGCGCGGCATCGGGCTCGGAGGCGACGCCCGCCCCGGTGAAGTGCGCCCGCAGGTGTTGCCGCACCCGGTCCAGATCGTCACTCACCGGCGGGTCACCGGCCGGCCGGGGCGACGCTGAGGTTCACCCCGGACTCGGCGTCGAACACCACCACTTGGGTGGGGTCCAGAGCCAGCTCGATCGGCTGCCCTCCGGCCGCCTTCGACGCGGCGGGAACCCTGGCCACCAGCTCGGTTTCGGCCGACGTATCGGCCGGCTCGTTCGGCGTGAAGTACAGGTACTTGTCGGCGCCGAGAGATTCGACCAGGTCGACGCGGGCCCCGAATGTCACCGCCCGGCGACGCTGGGCGTCGTCGAGCAGCCCGGCGTCACCGAGATGCTCGGGGCGCACCCCGATGACGACGTCGTTGCCGTGCGGCTGCCGGTGCCGGCCGATCGCCTCACGGACCTCCGCGGTCAGCGGGACCTCACCGATCGGCAGTCGCGCGCCGGTCGGGGTCAGTGTGCCGGGAAAGAAGTTCATCGCCGGCGAGCCGACGAATCCTGCGACGAACAGGTTCGCGGGCCGCTCGTAGAGCTCGTCGGGGGTGCCGATCTGCTGCGCGATCCCGCCGTGCATCACCACCACCCGGTCGCCGAGCGTCATCGCCTCGGTCTGGTCGTGGGTGACGTAGACGGTGGTGGTGCCCAGCCGCCGCTGCAACCGGGCGATCTCGCTGCGCATCTGCACTCGCAGCTTGGCGTCCAGGTTCGACAGCGGCTCGTCCATCAGGAAAGCCTTGGGGTGCCGCACGATCGCACGCCCCATGGCCACCCGCTGACGCTGCCCGCCCGACAACTGCGATGGCTTACGGTCCAGAAAGTCGGTCAGGTCAAGGATTTTGGCGACCTCGGCTACTTTCTCGGCGATCTGCGCTTTCTTCATCTTGGCCAGGGTCAGCGGGAACGCGATGTTTCCCCGCACCGTCATGTGCGGGTAGAGGGCGTAGGACTGGAACACCATCGCGATGTCGCGGTCCTTGGGCGCGCGCTCGTTGACCCGTTCGCCGCCGATGCGCAACTCCCCCGAGGTGATCTCCTCCAGACCCGCGATCATGTTCAGCGTGGTGGATTTTCCGCAGCCCGACGGCCCCACCAGGATGATGAACTCCCCGTCGGCGATGCTCAAAGACAGGTCCTTCACGGCAACCGCGCCATCGGGGTAGCTCTTGGTGATGTGGAGAAGTTCGATCTCAGCCATCGGCCTATCCCTTCACCGCGCCGGAAGTCAGTCCCGCCACGATCCGTCGTTGGAAGATTAGAACAAAGATGATGATCGGCACCGTGATCACCATCGCACCCGCGGCGATAGACCCGGTCGGCTCCTCGAATTGCGAACTGCCGGTGAAGTTGGCGATCGCCACCGGCGCGGTTACCGAGGCTTTGGTCGCCGTCAGCGACAACGCCAACAGCAGGTCGTTCCAGGCGAAGATGAACACCAGGATCGCCGCGGTGACGATTCCCGGCGCCGCCAGCGGCGCGATCACCTTGCGGAACGCCTGGCCGGGGGTCGCCCCGTCCATCTTGGCGGCCTTCTCCAGATCCCAGGGAATCTCGGAGAAGAACGCCGAGAGCGTGTAGATCGCCAGCGGCAGCGCAAAGGTGATGTAGGGGATGATCAGGCCCGGCCAGGTGTCGAACAAGCCGGTCGCCCGCTCGATGTTGAAAATCGGTGTCACCAGCGATATCTGGGGGAACATCGCGATCAGCAGCGCCGCGCCGACCAGCAGCCGCTTGCCCCCGAAGTCCAGCCTCGCCACCGCGTAGGCGGCCATCGCGCCGATCACCACCGCGATCACCGTGGTGATCAGCCCGATGCCGACGGAGTTGACCAGCGCCGAGCCGAACACGTCCCCGGCGAAGATGCCGCGATAGTTGTCCAAGGTCACCGACGACGGAATCAGCTTGCCGTCCTTGACCGTCGACGTCGGCTTCAGTGACAGCGACAGGATCCACAGCACCGGCACCAGCGCGTAGACCACCACCGCCAGGTCGATGATCAGCCAGGCCGCGCGGCGGCGAACATCAGTCATTTCTGACCCGATCCCGGCGCCGCGGCCCCGAACACCTTGACGAACACGAAGGCGATCAGTGCCACACAGACGAAGATCAGCACCGAGATCGCCGAGCCCAACCCCACGTTGAAGCCCTTGAACAGGTTGTCATAGCCCAGGATCGAGACCGAGCCGGTGTTATTGGAGCCGTTGGTCAGCACGTAGATGTTGTCGAAGATCCGGAACGCGTCCAGCGTGCGGAACAACAGGGCCACCAGAATGGCGGGTTTCATCATCGGCAGGATCACCATGACCAGCCGCCGCCAGGCGCCGGCGCCGTCGACCTGCGCCGCCTTGAGCAAATCCTCGGGGACCAGGGCCAATCCGGCCAGCAGCAGCAGCGCCATGAACGGCGTCGTCTTCCACACCTCGGCGAGCACCACGATCCCCAGCGAAGGCAGCTGGTGGGTCAGCGGCGCGCTGCCGGCCGGCAACAGGTTCGCCAGGTAGCCGGTGCCCGGCGTCCAGGCGTAGTACCAGCTGTAGGCGGCGGCCACCGTCACGATGCCGTAGGGCACCAGCACCGCGGTGCGCACCATCCCCTTGGCGAACATGCTGCGGTGCATCACCAGTGCCAGCGCCAGACCCAGCACGAACTCGATGGCCACCGAGATCACCGTGATGCCCAGCGTCACCGCGAAGGCGGTCCACCAGTAGGAGTCGGTCAGGGTGGTCTGGTAGTTGGCCAGGCCGACGAACGCGGTGTCGTTTGGAGTGGCCAGGTTGTAGCGCAGCAGGCTCAGCCAGAGCGCGTAGCCGATCGGATAGGCCGTCACCGCCAGCATCAGGATCACCGCCGGGGCGACGAGCGCCACGGCCAGTCGCCGCTGCGACCTGACGTCATCCATGCCGGAAGTCACGGGATGAGCCCCTTGCCGTCGATGGCTTTGCGCACCTGCACGGCCAGTTCGTCGGCGGTGCGCTCCGGGTCGATGGCGGTGATGGGCGCCAGCGTCGCCGATATCCGGGTCGACACCGCCTGATAGACCGGTGTCGCCGGACGCACCGCGGCGTTGGTGAGTTGGTCGCGAATCAGGTTGTGGTGCGGGTATTTCTGCTGGAACTGCGGATCGGAGTACACCGAGGCGCGCACGGCGGGCAGGCCTCCTTCGATCGCGACGTACTTCTGGTTGGCCGCGTCGCGCAGGCACCGCACCGCTTCGAACGCCTCCGCGCGGTGCCGGGTGGTCCTGGCCACCGCCAGGTTCAGCCCGCCGAGGGTCACCTTGGCCGGGTGGCCCGGCATCACCGCCGGGTACGGCGCGAACCCGAGCACCGTGCGGCTGGCCTCGTAGGCGATCCGGTACTGCTCGTCGCTGGGCGCGAACGAACCGACACCGTCGATGCTGCCGGCCAGATCCGGACGCCGGTCCAGCGGCAGGAACCCGACCCCGCCCTTGACCGCGTTCTCCAGCATGGACGGCAGCACGAACGGCCAGTTGACCTCCAGGGCCGCCCTGCCCTGCTCAAAGGCCAGCCGGGCGGTGCCCTCGTCGCTCTGGGTGATCGATGGATCAGCACCCGGGGCGGACGCCACCGCCTGCATGATCCGCAGTGCCGCGACGGTGGCGGCCCGGTGCTCGGCGGTGTCGGTCAAGGTGACCGTCTTGCCGTCGTCGGCGAGCACGCGCCCCCCGGCGCTGGCCAGCAGGGTGTTGAACCACACCACCAGGCCCTCGTACTGCTTGGCCTGCACCGCGATCCAGCTCGGCTCGCCGGCGGCGTGCAGCCGCGCCGCCTCGGCAACCATCCCGTCCCAGGTCGAGGGCGCAGTGCTCATCAAATCCGGTCGATACCAAAGCAATTGAGTGTTGGTGATGACCGGGGCCGCATAGAGCCGCCCTCGCCAGCGGGCTGTCGCCAGCGGACCCGGCAAAGTGTCGGCCTCGGCGTCGGCCTCGGCCTGACCGGCCGGATCGGCCGACAGCGGCAACGCCCAGCCGGCCTCGGCGAACTCGGCGGTCCACACCACATCCAGCCCCATCACGTCCAGGCTGCGGTCGTTGCCGGTGAGCCGGCGGGCCAGTTGCAGACGCTGGTCGTCGGCGGCCCGCGGCAGGCTGAACTGCTCGACTCGGTAACGGCCACCGGCCTGTTCGGTGCAGCGCCGGGCGATGGCACGGAACGTGGCGGTGTCGTTGGCCGGGGTGTACACGCTGATCACCAGGCCGTCGCCGGCCTGCCCGGCCGAGCCGCAGGACGCTCCGGCCGAAACGGCGGTCAGCACCGCCAGCGCAGCCGCCCCCAGCCGCCGTACGCGACCGCGCCGACTCGCCACGCCACCCGCCTCCCGTTGCCGCTTGGTGCCAAAACGGTAAGGCCGTCCGACCGGGCTGCGCAACAAGGCCCTCAGAGCGTCAGCTTCGCCAACAGGTCTCGGCCCTGCTCGGCACTCTGCGGATCACACAGCACGTCGTAGCGACCCGCGACCAATTGCATGGTGGAGCTGAAATCCCTTGTGCCACGGGCCATCGCATAGGGGACCGACGACGTGATCAATCCGAAGAACACCCCGGCGATCAGGCCGGTCACCAGCGCCTGAGTCGGATTGGCGCTGAAGATCCCCAACACCAGGCCGATGAACAGGCCCAGCCAGGCCCCGGTCAGCACCCCGCCGCCGAGCACCTTGGGCCAGGTGAGCCGACCGGTGACCCGTTCGACCTGCATCAGGTCGACCCCGACGATCGTCACCTGGTGCACCGGGAACTGTTGATCC
Organism: Mycolicibacter terrae; assembly: GCF_010727125.1. NCBI lineage: Bacteria > Bacillati > Actinomycetota > Actinomycetes > Mycobacteriales > Mycobacteriaceae > Mycobacterium > Mycobacterium terrae. The sequence continues at coordinate 3,054,865 of NZ_AP022564.1, forward strand.
GACAGGTAGTCCACCGCGCGCTGCGCCTCGGCGTAGGTCGGATAGGACCCGATCGGCCAGCCTTTGGGCGGCGTGGGCAGCCGGCCCACGTCGCGCCGACCCGGGGCTGCCGCCGCCGCGCCGAGCGGATCGGGAGTCGGTCCGGACTGAAAGGGGCTAGTCATGGGGTTTCTCTCTCCTCGCTCCGGGAGCCTCCGGGATGGCCGACAGGCACCGCGGGCAGGTCTCGGGTCACGACGCATCCGCTAGGTTGAACAGCATGACAGCTCCCGGCGAGGATTCTGGCGAGAATCCACGAGCCAATGCCGATCACCCCTGGGCCGGCCCGGGCGCGTCCGGGCCTGAACAGGGCGGCTGGCCCTATCCGTCGGGCTTCGATGGTTATCCTCCCTCACCCGGTTACCCGCAGGGCGGATATCCACCGCCCCCGCCACCGGCCGGATTCCCCCCGCCCCCATCGGCAGGCGGTTATCCGCCCCGATTCGACGCACCCTCCGGCGGCTATCCGCCGCCCCCGGGCTACGGCGCACCGGGTGAGTACCCGGGCTACAGCGCACCACCCGGTTACCCGCCCGGCTACGGCCCCCCACCGGGCTACGCACCGGGCAACGGCTACGGCACGCCGTATCCGGGCGGCTACTTCAATCCGGGCCAGCCGCAGAAGACCAACGTCTTGGCGGTCAGCTCCCTGGTGGTCGCACTGCTCGGCCTGCTGTTCTGGCCGCTGGCGCTGGTCGGCGCCGTGCTGGGTGTCGTTGCGCTGAGCCAGATCAAACGCACCGGTGAGGCCGGCCATGGCATCGCGGTGGCCGGTACCGCCGTCGGCGCTGCCGCGGTGGTTCTCTCGTTCATCCTCGCGATGGTCGCCCTGCACTGATCCGGCCCGCGCCGGCGATCGCCTAGGCCGGCGGCTCGAACGGCGGCGCCGCACGGCGCATGCCGGCCGCCCGGCCCTTGCCGGCCACCACCAACGCCATCTTGCGGCTGGCCTCGTCGAGCATCTCGTCACCGAGCATCACCGCACCGCGGGCGCCGCCGGCATGCGAGGTGTGCCAGGCGTAGGCCTCCAGGATCAACTCCGCGTGGTCGTACTCGTCCTGCCTCGGGCTGAAGATCTCGTTGCCGGCCGCGATCTGGTCGGGGTGCAGCACCCATTTGCCGTCGTACCCGAGCGCCGCGGAGCGCCCGGCCACCCGCCGGAACGCCTCGACGTCGCGAACCTTCAGGTAGGGCCCGTCGACGGCGGCGATCCCGTGGGCGCGTGCGGCCACCAGGATCGTCATCAGCACGTGGTGGTAGGCGTCGCCCTCGGTGTAACCCTCGGGCTGCTCACCGACCTCCAGGGTGCGGGTGTTGAGGCTGGCCATCAGATCGGCCGGTCCCAGCACCAGCGCCTGCACCCGGGGTGCGGCGGCGATCGCAGTGATGTTGGTCAGGCCGCGGGCGTCCTCGATCTGCGCGTCGATGCCGATCTGTCCGGCCGGCAGCCCGTGGACGGTCTCCAGTTGGGTGAGCAGCAGATCGAGCGCCTGCACATGCGAGGCGTCCGACACCTTCGGCAGCACGACGACGTCGAGCCGGGCACCGGCTGCCCCGACGGCCGAGATCACCTCGATCAGGTCGGCATGAGTCCACGGCGTGGTCCAGTCGTTGACCCGCACGCCCAGCAGCGGCGCCGTCCAATCCGGTGCCGTGAGCGCTTCGGCCACCCGGGCCCGGGCCTGCTCCTTGGCGGCCGGGGCGACGGCATCCTCCAAATCGAGGAAGACCTCGTCGGCGGGCAGGCCCTTGGCCTTGTCGATCATCTTCTGGCTGCTGCCCGGTACCGACAGGCAGGTACGGCGGGGGCGATATGCGTTGGTCACCTAAACACTCCTACCCTTTCAACCATGGCGTCGAGCAACAGGGTTTACGCAGCGCGGCTCGCGCGGATGCTGGTGCTGGGCCCTTTCGGTGAATCCGTCGGACGGGTTCGCGACGTCGTGCTCAGTCTCAGCATCGTGCGTCAGCAGCCGCGTGTCCTGGGACTCGTCGTCGAACTGCCCACCCGCAGACGTATCTTCGTGCCGATCCTGCGGGTCGCGTCGATCGAGCCCAACGCGGTCACCCTCAACACCGGAACGGTGTCGCTGCGCAAGTTCGACCAGCGGCCCGGCGAGGTATTGGCGCTGGGGCAGGTCCTCGACACCAAGGTCCGGGTCACCGATCCCGAGCTGCCGGAGCTGGCCGGCGTCGACGTGACGATCACCGACCTTGCCCTCGAGCAGAGCCGCACCCGCGACTGGCTGGTGACGCGAATCGCGGTGCGGCACTCCCGGCGACTGGGCCGGCGCGCCGCCGTACACATCGTGGACTGGCACAACGTGCAGGGCCTGACCCCGTCCGCACTGGCCATGCCCGGACAGGGCGTGGCGCAGTTGCTGCAGCAGTTCGAGGGCTGGCGTCCGATCGAAGTGGCCGACGCCATCCGCGAGCTGCCGCCCAAGCGCCGCTATGAGGTGATCCACGCGCTGGACAACGCGCGGCTGGCCGACATCCTGCAGGAGCTGCCGGAGGAGCGGCAGGCCACGGTGCTGGGCCAGCTGGGCACCGAACGCGCGGCCGACGTGCTGGAGGAGATGGATCCCGACGACGCCGCCGACCTGCTGGGTGCGATGAATCCCAGCGACGCAGAGCTGCTGCTGGCGCGGATGGACCCCGACGATTCCGATCCGGTCCGCCGGCTGCTGGAGCACTCCCCCGACACCGCCGGCGGGTTGATGACCTCCAACCCGGTGGTGCTGACCGCCGACACCTCCGTCGCCGAGGCGCTGGCCCGGGTTCGCGACCCCGACCTGACCCCCGCGTTGGCGTCGCTGGTGTTCGTCACACGCCCCCCGACCGCCACCCCGACCGGCCATTACCTGGGCTGCGTGCCGCTGCAGCGGCTGCTGCGGGTGCCGCCGGCCGAGCTCATCGGCGGGATCGTCGACTCCGACCTGCCGGCGCTGAACCCGGAAGTGTCACTGGCGGAGCTGACCCGCTATTTCGCGGCCTACAACCTGGTCTGCGGTCCGGTGCTCGACGAGCAGAATCACCTGCTGGGGGCGGTCACCGTCGACGACGTGCTGGATCACCTGCTACCCCATGACTGGCGCGAAACCCCCGAGCCGGACCTGGGGCCGAAACTCGCCGGGAGGCCGTCGTGACCGACCGCTCGTCATCGCAGCGGCTCTCCACGCCGCGCACCTCACGGCTCCCCGGCCTGCGGATGGATCCCGACGCCCTGGGCCGGTTCACCGAGTCGGTGGCGCGGTTCTTCGGCACCGGGCGCTACCTGGCCATCCAGACCCTGCTGGTGGTGGGGTGGATCGTGCTGAACGTCTACGCGGTCAGCCTGCGCTGGGACCCGTACCCGTTCATCCTGCTCAACCTGGCGTTCTCCACCCAGGCCGCCTACGCCGCCCCGTTGATCCTGCTGGCCCAGAACCGGCAGGAGAACCGCGACCGGGTCAGCCTCGACGAAGACCGCCGCCGGGCCGCGCAGACCAAGGCCGACACCGAGTATCTGGCCCGGGAACTGGCGTCGCTGCGGTTGGCGGTCGGCGAGGTCGCCACCCGCGACTACCTGCACCACGAACTCGAGCGGGTCCGGGAGCTGCTCGAGGACCTGCGCGCCGAGCCCGACCCCGCCGCCTCGGAGTCCGCCACCGGCCGACCGGTATTGCCCCGCGACGGGCGCGCATAACCGGCACCCGCGCGGCCGGTGTTGGGTATGGTGACCTAGTTCACGAAGCCGACGCGGCTTCACCAAGGCTCTACCACTGCTGTAGCTAGGCGGACAAGGGGCGGTCGAGTGCCTACAGGGGGCGGCGCAGCCGAGCACCTGTCCCGCGCGGCCAGATGCCGGCGGGCAGTCCGCGCTGCGCTACGACCCGCGTTCGGCCTGACGTTCATCACCCCGCTGGTGTTCGCCGGCGCCGTGGGCGCAACGCCACGCTCGCCGTCGACCTCGCTTCCGCTGCGCAGCGCCGCAGTGACCCCGCTGGCGGCCGCGGTGAACACCGGCTCCTCGGGCCCCTCCGTCGTCGCGGTGCCGCGTGCGCAACCGAACCTGCACGTGGCGGCGGGCGCCCCGTCGGCGCCGCCGGCAGCCGTCGTCTACGCGCCGGGCACGTTGGGCATCCCCAAGACGGCGCTGGCGGCCTACCGCAACGCCGAACATCAGATGGCGGTCGCCGCCCCCGAATGCGGGATCAGCTGGAATCTGCTGGCCGGCATCGGCCGGATCGAATCGGCGCACGCCAACGGCGGCGCCACCGACGCGCGCGGCACCGTGCTGCAGCCGATCTACGGGCCGACGCTGGACGGTTCGCTTCCGGGCAACGAAGTCATCGTGGCCAGCAGTGCCCCCGGGCGGGTGGTCTACGCCCGCGCCATCGGGCCGATGCAGTTTCTGCCCGGAACCTGGTCGCGCTACGCCGCCGACGGCGACGGCGACGGCAGGGCGGACCCGCAGAACGTCTACGACGCGACGCTGGCGGCGGCGCGCTACCTGTGCAGCGGCGGGCTCAACCTGCGAGAGCAGTCGCAGGTCCTGACCGCGATCCTGCGCTACAACAACTCGATGGCCTACGCCGAGAACGTGATGGGCTGGGCGGCGGCCTACGCCACCGGGGTGGCTCCGGTGGATCTGCCACCGATCATCGGGCCGGCACCGCCGATCGCCGACCTGCACCTCGAGCATTTGGAGCATCCGGAGGGCCTCGGGCCGGAATCGCTGAGTCTGCACGGGATGTCTCCCCCGGTCCAGCGGACCGCCGGCTCCGCGCTGATAGATCTGGGGCAGTCGAGCATGGAATCCCAGCTGGCCAATATGCCCTGGGCCCCGTCGTGGATGAACTCCTCCGAACCGCAGCTACCGCGTCCCTCGGCCGCCTGTCGGATGATCTGCCTCGAGCCCCAGGCCGGGTCCGCCCCCGCCGCGCCACCCAATGCCGTTCCGCCGGCTGAGGCCCCGGTCGCTCCGCCGGAGACCCCACCCGCCCCCAACGCGCCGCCCGCGGATGAGTCGGCGCCCCTGGCGCCTGCGGCCCCCGCCCCGGCACCGGCTCAGGCCCCCACAGCCGCGCCGCCGGAGGCGCCGCCGGCCTGACCGAGCGCGCGGTCGGGTGCTGCCGCGCACTGCCTTAGACTCGTCCTTGATGTCCAAGACACAAGACGACACCGCAGCCCTGCACGACGCGATCTACGCCGCGCTGGGCACCGTGTTGGACCCCGACATTCAGCGTCCGATCACCGAGCTCGGCATGGTCAAGAGCATCGAGATCGCCGACGACCACAGCGTGCACGTCACGATCTACCTGACCATCTCCGGCTGTCCGATGAAGACCGAGATCACCAACATGGTGACCCGGGCGGTCAACGATGTGCCTGGCACCGGACCGGTCAAGGTGACCCTGGACGTCTTCAGCGACGAACAGCGCGCCGAACTGCGCAAACAGCTGCGCGGCGACGCCAAGGAGCCGGTCATCCCGTTCGCCCAACCGGGCTCGCTGACCAAGGTGTACGCGATCGCCTCGGGCAAGGGCGGTGTCGGAAAGTCCAGTGTCACAGTCAATCTCGCCGTCGCACTGGCCGAACGCGGCATGTCGGTGGGGGTGCTCGACGCCGACATCTACGGCCACTCGGTGCCGCGGATGATGGGTGTCACCGCGCTGCCCACGCAGGTCGACTCGATGATCATGCCGCCGATCGGATACGGCGTGAAGGTGATCTCGATCGCGATGTTCACCAAGGGCAACACACCGGTGGTCTGGCGCGGCCCGATGCTGCACCGGGCGTTGCAGCAGTTCCTCGCCGACGTCTACTGGGGCGACCTGGATGTGCTGCTGCTCGACCTGCCGCCGGGAACGGGCGACATCGCCATTTCGGTGGCCCAGTTGGTGCCCCCGGCCGAGATTTTGGTGGTGACCACCCCGCAGCAGGCGGCCGCGGAGGTGGCCGAGCGTGCCGGCGCGATCGCCCTGCAGACCCGCCAGCAGGTTGTCGGCGTGGTGGAGAACATGGCCGGGCTGGCCATGCCCGACGGGTCCACCATGCACCTGTTCGGCGAGGGCGGCGGTGCGCGGGTCGCCGAGCGGCTGACCCGCGCGATGGGCCGTGACGTGCCGCTGCTGGGTCAGGTGCCGATCGACAGCGAGATGGTGACCGGCGGGGACTCCGGGGCGCCGGTGGTGCTCACGCCCGACTCCGTGGCCGGCAAGGAGCTGCGCCGGGTCGCCGATCAGCTGGCCACCCGGGGACGTGGGCTGGTCGGGATGTCGCTGGGCCTGAACACCGGCAACACCCAGCGCTGAGCTAAGCGGGTCAGGTCGCGTCGGCGTCGAACGGAGCGGGCGCCCCGGGCATGAGCTTGGGAACCGGCTTGAGGGCCGCGGCCGGAGCGGAGCGCGGATCCTGGGCCAGTGAACCGACCGCGGTGAACAACGAATCATCCCCGTCGAGCAGGTGCTTGGTCAGCGCGGCCCGCGGCGTCATCCCGCGGAGCTTCTGCAATTCGCTCAGCGGCGCGCGCAAGTCGTCGAACTCCGGACCGATCTCGTCGCGCAGCTGATCGGTGGCGTTGGTGACGTATTCGCGGGCCTGCCGCAACGCGTTCGCGGTCCATCGGATCGCCCCGGGCAACCGCTCCGGGCCCAGGATCACCAACCCGACCACCACGAGGACCAGCATCTCCCCCCAGCCGACATTGGCGAACATCAGCCGAGCAGCTAGCCGTCGCCGGTGGGGGTCACGTTCAGCGTGACGTGGCGGCCGTCGCGGACCACCTCGACGGGCGCTTCCTTGCCGATGGTCAACTGGCGCACCGCCACGACGAATTCGTCGGCGTTGGCGACGGTGCGGTCACCGATCTTGACCACCACGTCGTTCTCCAGGATGCCGCCCTTCTCCGCGGGGCTGCCCACCTTGACGTTGGCGATCTGCGCGCCCGAGGCGATGGCGTTGCTGACCGAGCGGGCGCTCACGCCCAGCGTGGCGTGGACGATCTTGCCGTCTTTGATCAGCGCTTCGGCCACCGTCTTCATCTCGTTGACCGGAATCGCGAAACCGAGACCACTGGCGCTGTCGGACAAGGATTTTCCGGCCGTGTTGATCCCGACGACCTGGGAGTCCATGTCGATCAGCGGGCCCCCGGAGTTGCCGTGGTTGATCGAGGCGTCGGTCTGCACCGCGTCGATGACGGTGTCGGTGTCGGAGTCCTCGCCGGACAGCGGAACCGGCCGGTGCACGGCGCTGATGATGCCGTGGGTCACCGTGCTGCGCAGCCCCAGCGGGGCTCCCGCCGCGATCACCTCGTCGCCGACCCGGATCTTGTCGGAGTCGCCGAGACGGGCCACGCTCAGGTTGTCGACGTTGTCGACCTTGAGCACGGCCAGGTCGGTCTTCGGGTCGCGTCCCACCAGGTTGGCCAGCACCTCTTTGCCGTCGTTGAACACCACGGTGGTCTTGAACTTGCTGGGATTGTTGGCCGCTTCGGAGATGACGTGGTTGTTGGTGACGATGTAGCCCTTGCCGTCGATGACCACGCCGGAGCCCTGCATGCCCTGGTCGTCGCTGACGGACTCGATGGTCACCACCGAATTGGCGACCGCCTCGGCGACCTTGGCGAACCGCCCGGCCGGCTCCTCGGCGTTGCCCTTGGTGGACAGTGTCACCTTCGAGGTGGTGAACGCCTCGACGACCTGCGCGGTGGTTCGCCCGACCCAGCCGCCGACTATGCCGATGGCCAGCGCGATCGCGGCCAGTGTGGCCAGTGCGCGGTAGGAGACCCGGTCACCGAACAGCACCTCACGCACGCCGAGCCGGCCGCCCACGTCACCGGGGGCCCGCGGCGGCGGCGGGACGACGGCGGGCGCACCCAGCGCGGCGCCCGCGGCCGGGTCACGCCACGGGTCGTCGGTCTCGGTGAACCCGTCCGGCTTGCCGTTGCGCTCCATCGCGCCGGCATCGGCGGGATGGCGCTGCAGCGAGGGGCCGGCACCGAAGGGACGGCCGAACGCCTCCCTGAGCACCGGGTCGGGTGGTAGGTCGCGCGGGGTGTACTCGCCCTGCTCGCGGTATTTCTTGGGCCGCACCTCGGCCGGGATGAACGATCCCGGCACGCCGTCGGGCCGGCCGAAGGCCTTCTGGGAGGCGTTGTCCACGGGGGGCCGGTAGACAGGCCGCGGCGCCAGGCGGTTACCGCCGGCGTTCTCGTTGTTGGAGCTCACCTATTCCTCTTCCGGTCCCGCATCGGCTTCCAGGCGCCGCAACTCCGGCGCTGGCGCCGCATCGCATCCACCTTACCGACGTTTGCGGCGATCCTGCGGTTTGCGGTCGGCGAACCGGGCGGGCAGCTGCGTGGTGGGCTCATCGGGTGGGCAGTCGGCCGGACAGTCGGGGATCTGGGCCAGCAGGCCGAGCAGGGCGGAGGGGATCCGGATCGGATGCGAATCCCGCAGCGCCGAGCGGGCCCGGCCCTGATACTCCACTTCGGCGGCGCAGTCGGGACACAACGACAGGTGGTGGGCGGCGCGCAGGTGGGCGTTCATCCGCAACTCGCCGTCGACGTAGGCGGCGATCGCTTCGCTGCAGAGGTGCTCGGTGGACCCGAACTGGCGAGGGGCACCGACCGGCGCGTCACTCTGCGAGGCGAACTGCGCGGGAAGCCAGGAGAATGCGCGACGGAAGACACCTCCTCGTTCCGTCACCACCGGACCCCTTCCGTCACACGGGCACGCGCCTGGCGGCTACACCGCAAACATGCCTAATAAGAATCGTCCTTATAAGAATGTAGCGCGATGTGAGGCGCGCACGCGGCAACCGGGGGTCGGCGAGCGGACTCAGCCGGCCGCGACACCGCCGAAGGCGGCACGATCACGCTGGCCGGCGCGGTCGGCGAGGTACTCGCGCAGCGCCTGGCGACCCCGGTGGATACGGCTGCGCACGGTGCCCAGCTTCACCCCGAGGGTGGCGCCGACCTCCTCGTACGACAGGCCCTCGATGTCACACAGCACGACGGCCGCCCGGAACTCCGGCGCCAACGAGTCCAACGCCGCCTGCAGGTCGGGATCGAGCCGTGCGTCGTGGTAGATCTGCTCGGGGTCGGGCTCGTCGGCCGGCACCCGGTCGTAGTCCTCCGGCAGGGCCTCCACCCGAACCCGGCCACGCCGGCGCACCATGTCCAGGAACAGGTTGGTGGTGATCCGGTGCAGCCAGCCCTCGAAGGTCCCGGGCTGATAGTTGTGCAGTGAACGGAACACCCGGATGAAGGTCTCCTGGGTCAGATCCTCGGCGTCCTGCTGGTTTCCGGACAGGCGGTAGGCCAGCCGGTACACCCGGTCGGCGTGCTGGCGCACCAGCTCGTCCCACGACGGCATCGCCGCCACGTCCCCGGTGGCGTCGAACACCGCGGTGCCCTGCGGCTCGTCGGACGGCTCGACCCATTCGGTGTCGGAGTAGCGGTCCGAGTGCGTGGTCGGGTGCGACATGGCGACCGGGGGCAGCAAGGTGGTTATGGTGACGTCCTCCGTATCCGGGCAGCCGTCAGGCGACGACAGCGTGATATCGCGGTCAACGTGCGCCGGGCCCCTCGTATTCCGAGCGTCTCGAGGCCGGTTCCTACCTCGTTCCATGCCGCTACCGTTACGTATCGCGGTGTGCCAGCTCTGTGTCGGCCCTGAACGTCGACTGTGAACTTGTGTTCGAATGCGCCGCACGGTGCGGCGTTGGATCCGCATAACGGTTCGGACACGGGCTGCGTCCCGGGCGTGTCGCGCGGGCGAGCCTCCACACCGCCGTCCGCGGCTTTGTCCTACGCTGCGCACATGGCCAGCACCGACGACACTTCCGGGCCGCAGCCGCCGCACAGCCGGGCGGATGCCCTCGTGGCGCACGCCGAGGGCTCGATGTCCGAAGACGCGGTTCTGACCGCCGCCCGCGACCGGGCCGGTGAGATCGGCGTCGCATCGATCAGCGCGGCGGTCGGCGCGTTGCTGAGCCTGCTGACCAAGCTCAGCGGCGGCAAGGCGGTGGTCGAGGTCGGGACCGGTGCCGGCGTCAGCGGACTCTGGCTGCTGTCGGGCATGGGCGAAGACGGTGTCCTGACCACTATCGACATCGAGCCCGAACACCAGCGCACCGCCAAGCAGGCATTCGGCGACGCCGGCATCGGCCCGTCGCGGACCCGGTTCATCAGCGGCCGAGCCCAGGAGGTGCTGACCCGTCTCGCCGACGAGTCCTACGACCTGGTTTTCGTCGACGCCGACCCGATCGACCAGCCCGAATACGTGGCGGAGGCGGTGCGCCTGCTACGGCCCGGCGGGGTGGTCGTGCTGCACCGGGCGGCCCTGGGCGGCCGAGCGGGAGACCCGACGGCCAACGACGCCGAGGTGGTCGCGGTGCGTGAGGCGGCCCGGTTGATCGCCGAGGACGAGCGCCTGACCCCGGCGCTGATCCCGCTGGGCGATGGGCTGCTGGCCGCCGTCCGCGACTGACCGTCCCGATTCGCGAGCGTGCGCGGTGGTACGCGACACGCCGCGATCTGACGCACAAACACGCCCTCTCGCGGTAGGGGGCGCTCGCGGTGGTGGGGCGAAACGCTTGACGACGACTGAACGCGTGTTTAGCATCTTGAACATGCGTTCAGTCGACCTGACGGCCAGCGCGAAGATCCGTGACGCGGCGATCGAGCAATTCGGCCGGCACGGCTTCGGTGTGAGCATCCGGGCGATCGCCGAAGCCGCCGGAGTCAGCGCCGCGCTGGTCATCCACCACTTCGGCTCCAAAGAAGGACTGCGCCGGGCCTGCGACGAGTTCGTCGCCGAGGAGATCCGCAGCAGCAAGTCCGAGGCGATGCGCTCGGCGGATCCGGCCACCTGGTTCGCCGCGATGGCCGAGATCGAGTCCTACGCATCGCTGATGGCCTACCTGGTCCGCACCATGCAGTCCGGCGGCGAACTGGCCAACACGCTGTGGCGCCGGATGGTCGACAACGCCGAGGGCTACCTCGACGAGGGCGTACGTGCCGGCACCCTCAAACCCAGCCGCGACCCCAGGGCCAGGGCGAAATACATGGCCATCACCGGTGGCGGCGGATTCCTGCTGTACCTGCAGATGCACGACAACCCGATGGACCTGCGCGCCGTGTTGCGCGACTACGCCCGCGACATGGTCCTGCCCGCACTCGAGCTGTACACCGAGGGACTGCTGACCGACCGCACCATGTACGACGCCTTCCGAGAAGAAGCCGAACACGGGGGAACGAATGCGACCTGACAACCACTGGCCGGCCATCGAAATCCGCGGACTGGAAAAGCATTTCGGTCAGGTCAAGGCGCTAGACGGGTTGGACCTGACGGTGCACGGCGGCGAGGTCCACGGCTTCCTCGGCCCGAACGGCGCCGGCAAGTCGACCACCATCCGCATCCTGCTCGGCCTGATCAGGGCCGACGGCGGAACGGTCCGCCTGCTCGGCGGCGACCCGTGGACCGACGCGGTCGATCTTCACCGTGAGATCGCCTATGTGCCAGGCGATGTCACGCTGTGGCCATCGCTGTCCGGTGGCGAGATCATCGACCTGCTCGCCCGGATGCGTGGCGGAATCGACGAACGGCGGCGCGACGAGTTGATCGAACGCTTCGACCTGGACCCGAGCAAGAAGGCCCGCACGTATTCGAAGGGCAACCGCCAGAAGGTCTCCCTGATCTCAGCGTTCTCCTCGCACGCCCGGCTGCTGCTGCTCGACGAGCCCAGCAGCGGCCTGGACCCGTTGATGGAGAACGTATTCCAGCAATGCGTCGCCGAGGCAAGCCGGCGCGGGGCCACCGTCCTGCTGTCCAGCCATATCCTGGCCGAGACCGAGGCACTGTGCCAGCGGGTGACGATCATCCGGGGCGGCCGCGTCGTCGAGAGCGGCTCACTGGATTCACTGCGCCACCTGCACCGCACCTCGATCCAAGCCGACCTGATGCGCGATCCCGGCGATCTCACCCGCATACCGGGGGTGGCCGACGTGCACTACAACGGCACCGTCCTGCACGCGCAGGTCGACAGCGCCAGCCTCGGTGAGCTCATCGCCGTGCTCGGTGCGGCCGGAGTGCGCAGTCTCACCAGCCGCCCACCGACGCTCGAAGAGCTGTTCCTGCGGCACTATGACACGGTGCGGACATGACCAACACCGTTGTCCATCAAGCGAATCCGGCCTCCCGGCCGTTTGGGCGCAGCTCGGAGCTGTCGGGCACCCTGGGCATGCTTCGGCTCTATCTGCGCCGCGACCGGGTCGTTTTGCCGCTCTGGGTGTTGCTGCTGTCGCTGCCGCTGGCCGGCGTCTACATCGCCAGCATCGAGGCCATCTACCCCACCCCCGCCGACCGCGCCGGTTTGGCCGCGACCATCATGGCCAGTCCGGCGCAGCGAGCGGTGTACGGCCAGGTCTACAACGACACCCTCGGCGCGGTGGGGGTCTGGAAGGCCGGGATCTTCCATCTGCTCATCGCGGTGGCGGTGATCCTGACCGTCATCCGGCACACCCGCGCCGACGAGGAGACCGGGCGCACCGAGCTGCTCGACTCGACCGCGGTGGGCCGCCACGCCGGACTGACCGGTGCGCTGCTGCTGGCCTTCGGGGCATCGGCGGCCACCGGTGCCATCGGTGCGGCAGGCCTGCTCACCACCGACGTTCCGGCGGCCGGGTCGTGGGCGTTCGGGGCCGCGCTGGCCTGCTCCGGGCTGGTGTTCACCGCGGTGGCCGCGGTGGCGGCGCAGCTGTCGCCCGGCGCCCGGTTCGCCCGGGGCGCCGCGTTCGGCGTGCTTGCCGCCGCCTTCACGCTGCGGGCGGTCGGGGACGCCGGGTCCGGCTCGCTGTCCTGGCTCTCACCGCTCGGCTGGTCGCTACAGGTACGTCCTTACGCCGGTGACCGCTGGTGGGTGCTGCTGCTACACCTGACCGCCACGGCGGCGCTCACCTGGCTGGCCTACCGGCTGGCCGCCCGCCGGGATGTCGGCGCGGGGCTGCTGCCCGACCGCCCGGGGCCGCGCCGTGCGGCGCCGACGCTGGCCGGGGCGTTCGGATTGGCCTGGCGGCTCGATCGCGGTTCGCTGCTGCTGTGGACGACCGCCCTGGTGCTCTACGGGGTGCTGGTCGGCAGCGTGGTACACGGCATCGGCGCCGAGGTCGGCAGCGACAGCGCGCGTGACATCGTCGTCCGGCTGGGCGGAACGGAGGCTCTGGAGCAGGCGTTCGTCGCGGTGGCGTTCAGCATGCTGGGGATGGTGGCGGCCGCTTTCGCGGTGTCGCTGGTGCTGCGGCTGCAGCAGGAGGAGGCTGCCGGGCGCGCCGAGACCCTGCTCGCGGGTGCGCTGGGCCGAGACCGTTGGCTGGCAAGCCATCTGGTGATCGCGCTGGCCGGATCGGCGATCGCGATCCTGGCCGCCGGCGTGGTGGCTGGCACGGTCTACGGCGTTGCGGTCGGCGACGTCGGCGGACCGTGGGCCACCGTGGTCGGCAGTGCCGCCGTGCAGTTGCCGGCGATCTGGTTGCCTGCGGCCGTGGCGGTGGCGCTGTTCGGTCTCGCCCCCCGATTCGCGCCCGCCGCGTGGGCGGTGCTGATCGGGTTCGTCGCGCTGTATCTGCTCGGCACGATCTCCGGGCTGCCGCAGTGGGTCCTCGACCTCGAGCCGTTCACCCACATCCCGCTGGTCGGTGCCGGCGGCTTCAGCGTCGTGCCGCTGGTGGTGCTGGTGGCGATCGATGCCGCGCTGATCGGCCTGGGCGGCCTGGCATTCCGTCGCAGAGACCTGCAGATATGAGGAGGCGAAGGTGAAAACTGTTGGCAAAGGAGCCATTTCAGCCTTTTTGGGATTGATCGCATTCGGTGCCCTGCTGTTCGTACCCGCCGGGACCCTGAACTACTGGCAGGCCTGGGTATTCCTCGTGGTGTTCGCGGTGTCCACCTGGATTCCCAGCGTCTACCTGATGCGCACCAATCCGGCCGCGCTGGATCGGCGGCTGCGCGCCGGGCCGATGGCCGAGGCCCGGACGTTGCAACGGATCGTCATCACCGCCCTATTCATCTGCTTCCCGGCGATGTTCGTGCTCAGCGCGATGGATCACCGCTTCGGATGGTCTCCGGTGCCGACGGCGGTGTGTCTGCTCGGCGACCTCCTGGTGGCGATCGGGCTGGGCATCGCCATGTTGGTGATCATCCAGAACGGCTACGCGGCCGCCAACGTCACCGTGGAATCCGGCCAGACGCTGGTCTCGACGGGTTTGTACGGGCTGGTGCGACACCCGATGTACACCGGCAACGTCATCATGATGGTCGGGACCCCGCTGGCTCTCGGTTCCTACTGGGGGCTGATCTTCCTGCTGCCGGGAGTGGCCGCGCTGGTGCTGCGCATCCGCGACGAGGAGCGGTTGCTCACCGAAGAGCTCAGCGGCTACCGCGAGTACACCCAGCGGATTCGCTACCGTTTGGTGCCCCATCTCTGGTAATCGGTGGACAGAATTCCACTTTCGGCACGATTGGCTTACAGTTCCCTGAGCACAGGCTGTCAAATTATGGCCGGTCGATGTGACTTAGGGAGGCTGGTCGAGCCATGCGCGCACCCCGGCGAGGCCACGGTATCCCGACGCTGTCCCCGGCCGTGCTGGGCACCGCCGCCCTGCTCGCCGTCGCGCCGGGGATGAGTGCCCCCGCCGCGCAGGCGGACTGGGACTGGGGGTTCGACCTGGCCGAGCCGATGGCAGCCGTCAGCACGCCGGCGGGAATCGAGTTGGGCGGTTTGATGGAGCTGGCGCAGGCCTGGGTGGCGCAGCTCGATCCGGGCACGAGCGGCCTGCTCTCCGCCGGCATCGACGCGGTCTTGGCATTGCCGGGGCCCAACCAATCCCTCGACGCCGCCGCGTGGCTGGACCAGCTGATCTACGGCCCGCTGCACGAGTGGATCACCAGTCCGTTCGGGGAGCTGAGCACCGGTTTGATCAATGCACCGTTCGTCGCGCTGTTCGGCCGGGACCTGATCGGCGACGGCATCGACGGCTTCGACGGCGTCAACACCAGCCTGTTCGGGCAGTGGGGGTGGTTCGGCGACGCCGGCGACGGCGGGTTCCTGTTCGGCAACGGCGGAGCCGGCCTCGCCGGTGTCGACGGGGCGGGCGGTGTCGGCGGCGACGCAGGGTTCCTCGGCCACGGCGGGGCGGGTGGCCTGGGCGCGGCCGGCGCGGCCGGCGGCGACGGCGGTGCCGGCGGCTGGTTCATGGGCACCGGCGGAACCGGCGGGACCGGCGGCGTGGGCGCTATCGGGCTCGACGGCGGCGACGGCGGCACCGGTGGTGCCGGCGGCTGGTTCATGGGCGCCGGCGGTGCGGGCGGTGCCGGCGGCGACGGCGGGGCCGGTGCTGCGGACGCCCCGGCGGGCGATGGAGGCTCCGGGGGCGGCGGCGGTGCGGGCGGGCTGTTGTTCGGCCGCGGCGGCGACGGCGGTATCGGCGGCGAGGGCGGTACCGGCGGACTCGGCGGCTCGGGTGGCTGGCTGGGCGCCGCGGGCATCAGCGCGTCGCCCTACGTCGAGCACACCCAGTGGGTGACCTACGAAGACGGGACCAGCCTGCGGGTCTATCCGACCGACACCGGCCGGACCGAGGCCGGCGAGCCCGGCACCCTGCGCCAGGGCGAGCAAGCCTGGTCGGAAGTGGTGAAGCGTAACCCCGACGCCAACACATCGGGCATGCGCGAACAGTTCCTGTGCCACTGGCAGTTCGCCGAGTTCATCCAGCCCGGCAAGACCAGTTGGAATCTGGAGCCGTGGCGCCCGGTGGTCAGCACCCTGAGCCTGTTGGCCAACGGCTGCAATCCCGGCGGCGCCGAGGAACCGTTCTAGCCCCGGGGCAGCGACCCGCTAGATCCACACGCCCTTGCCGACCGCGACCACTCCGCCGGCACTGATCGAGAACCGCTCGCGGTCCTTCTCCAGATCGACGCCGATCATCTCGCCGGGGCCGACCACGACGTTCTTGTCCAGGATCGCGTGCCGCACCACCGCCCCGCGCCCGACCCGGGTGCCGGGCATGATGACGCTGTCCTCCACGATCGCGCCGTCGTCGATCACGACGTTCGACGACAACACCGAGTTGCGCACCGAGCCGGCCGAGATGACACTGCCCGCGCCCACCACCGACTCCTGCGCCGATCCGCCGTTGACGAACTTCGCCGGCGCCAGGTTCTCCGTCGCGCCGTGGATCGGCCAGCGCTTGTTGTACAGATTGAAGATCGGGTGCGCCGACACCAGGTCCATGTGGGCGTCATAGAACGCGTCGAGGGTTCCCACGTCGCGCCAGTAACCGCGGTCACGCTCGGTGGCTCCCGGCACCTCGTTGTCGGAGAAGTCGTAGACGGCGGCCATCCCGTCGGTGACCAGGCGGGGAATGATGTCGCCCCCCATGTCGTGGTCGGAGTGGTCGTCGTCGGCGTCGGCGCGGATCGCGTCGATCAGCACCTTGGTGGTGAAGATGTAGTTGCCCATCGACACGAACGCGCTGTCCGGATCGTCGGGCGTACCGGGCGGATTCGCCGGCTTCTCCAGAAATTGGCGGATCCGTCCGGAGTCGTCGGCGTCGATGCAGCCGAACGACGACGCCTCGGCGCGCGGCACCCGGATGCCGGCGACCGTCGCGCCGGCCCCGCTGTCGATGTGGAAGCGCACCATCTGTTCGGGGTCCATCCGGTACACGTGGTCGGCCCCGAAAACCACGATGTAGTCCGGGTCTTCGTCGAAGATCAGGTTCAGCGACTGATAGATGGCGTCGGCGGACCCGGTGTACCAGCGCGGCCCGAGCCGCTGCTGCGCCGGCACCGGGGTGATGTACTCCCCGGCCAGGCCGCTCAGTCGCCAGTTCTGCGAGATGTGCCGGTCCAGCGAATGCGACTTGTACTGCGTCAGAACACAGATCCGCAGGTAGCGCGCGTTGACCAGATTCGACAACACGAAATCGATCAACCGGTAGGCGCCCCCGAAGGGAACCGCCGGCTTGGCCCGGTCCGCGGTCAGCGGGTGCAGCCGCTTGCCCTCCCCACCGGCCAGGACGATGCCCAGCACGTGCGGCAATTCCCTCATAGCCCCAAACCTATCGGCCGCTTCGGCACCCTGCCAGCCGGAACGCATGATTGAAAAGTTCTCCACAGCTTGCCGGGTCATCCGCCGCGCACCCGGCGGCCCGCGACCGCTACCGTGCGGGTTATGCGGGTGGCGATGCTGACCCGGGAATACCCCCCGGAGATCTACGGTGGCGCGGGCGTCCATGTCACGAACCTGGTCGAAGCGCTGCGGCGGCTGTGTCACGTCGACGTGCATTGCATGGGGGCGCCCCGACCGGGCGCGCAGGCGCACCAGCCGGATCCGGCGCTGCGAGACGCGAATCCGGCACTGGGCACACTGTCGGCCGACCTGACGATGGCCGACGCCGTCGGCACGGCCGACGTGGCGCACTCGCACACCTGGTACACCGCCCTGGCCGGCCGCCTGGCGGCCCTCCTCTACGACATCCCGCATGTGCTGACCGCGCATTCGTTGGAACCGCTGCGGCCCTGGAAGGCCGAGCAGCTCGGCGGCGGCTATCGGGTGTCGGCCTGGGCGGAGCAGCTCGGGACCACGGGCGCCGACGCCGTGATCGCGGTCAGTTCGGCGATGCGCGACGACCTGCTGCGGGTCTATCCGGACCTGCGGCCCGACCGCGTGCACATCATCCACAGCGGCATCGACACCGATGTGTGGTGTCCGCAGCCGGCCGGCTCCGAGTCGTCGATGCTGGCCGACCTCGGCGTCGACCCGGACCGGCCGATGGTGGCCTTCGTCGGGCGGATCACCCGGCAGAAGGGGGTGGCCCATCTGGTGGCCGCCGCGCGCCGGTTCCACCCCGATGCCCAGCTGGTGCTGTGTGCCGGCGCTCCCGACACACCCGAGATCGCCGCCGAGGTGAGCACCGCGGTCGCCGACCTGGCCGCTAACCGCAGCGGCGTGTTCTGGATCCAGGAAACCCTGCCGGCGCGCCAGATCCGCGAATTACTTTCGGCGGCAACAGTGTTCGTCTGCCCATCGGTGTACGAACCGCTGGGCATAGTGAACCTCGAGGCGATGGCCTGCGCTACCGCGGTGGTGGCGTCCGACGTCGGTGGCATACCGGAGGTGGTGACCGACGGCGTCACCGGTTCGCTGGTGCACTACGACGCCACTGACCCGGAAGGTTTTCGCGCCGGCCTCGCCGAGGCGGTCAACGCGCTGATCAGCGACCCGGGCCGGGCACGGCGTTACGGCGACGCCGGCAGACTCCGGTGCGTCGAGATCTTCTCGTGGGCCCGGGTGGCCGAGCAGACCCTGGCGATCTATCGCCAGGTGGGCGGCTAGCCGAACCCGGGTCAGCTGGTGACGGCCTTGAGTTCGTCGCCGAGCGCGGCGGCCTCGTCCGGAGTCAACTCGACGACCAGCCGTCCGCCACCTTCAAGTGGTACCCGCATCACGATGCCGCGCCCCTCTTTGGTCGCTTCCAGCGGACCGTCACCGGTCCGGGGCTTCATCGCCGCCATCGAGTGCTCCCTCCAGGTACCAGCCCACCGGCCGTGCCTTTGATCTGCGCCGGCAGTGCACCGCGGTCGCAGCGTCCGGCATCGAACTGCAAATTCACTCCGCCATTCTCCCCTATCGGCGACGCCGCGTGCACAAGACCCGTTTCCGGAGCCGAATTTTAGTGGATTTTTTCCGTCGCCGGCCGCACCCAACACGTCTCGAGATGGTCGTCAACCATGCCCGTGGCCTGCATCAACGCGTACGCGGTCGTGGGTCCGACGAATCGAAACCCGCGCCGTTTCAATTCGCGCGCCATCGCCGTCGATTCCGGCGTGACGGCCGGAATTGCCGATAGATCCACCGGGCGGGGACGCGGCGGCGGCGCGAATGACCACAACAGCTCCGCCAAATCGGTGGATCCCAGGCCGATCGTCGCCCGCGCGTTGGCGATCGTCGCCTCGATCTTGGCCCGGTTGCGCACGATGCCGGCGTCGTCCATCAGCCGGGCCACGTCGGTGTCGGTGTAGCGCGCGACGGTCTCGACGTCGAAATCGGCGAACGCGCGCCGGAAGTTCTCCCGCTTGCGCAGGATCACCAGCCACGAAAGCCCGCTCTGGAAGGCTTCCAGGCTGATCCGCTCGAACAGCGCGGTCGTCTCGCGCACCGGACGCCCCCACTCCCGGTCGTGGTAGTCGCGGTACAGCGCCGAGCCGTCGGACCAGCCGCAGCGGACCAGGCCGTCCTCGGACGGGCTGCTCACGTCGACCCCGACGGGTTCCCGGCGTGGGCCTGTGCCGCGGCGAGCTCCCCGCGCAGCTGGTCGAGCTCGGCGCCGAGCCGCTCCAGCACCCAATCGACCTCGCCGGTGTTATAGCCGCGCAGCACCTGGGAGAACTTGACCGCCTCGACGTCGGCGCCGGTGACCCCGGAGGCGGGCAGCATGGTCGCCGTCGTCGCCCGGGGCAGCGGCGGCAACTGCTCACCCCGGCCGAACAGCACGCTGGCCACCCCGAACAGCAGCAGTGCGGTGAGGACGAGCACGACGAGATAGAGCAACACCAATGTCACGGCATCGATGGTGCCTCATTCCGCGGGTTCGCGCCTGCCGGCACGAGCGGGTCAGCGCTGGCGCAGCGTGTTCATCGGCGGCCGGTCCACCAGCGACAGCGGCGTGGTGTGCGGCACGTAGTCCATGCCGTCCGGGCCGTCGGCGAAGAACTGGGTGAGCCCGACGCCGGAGTCGGGGACGCCGCA
Source organism: Mycolicibacter terrae (assembly GCF_010727125.1). Lineage (NCBI taxonomy): Bacteria > Bacillati > Actinomycetota > Actinomycetes > Mycobacteriales > Mycobacteriaceae > Mycobacterium > Mycobacterium terrae. Next base: position 3,074,701 of record NZ_AP022564.1, read on the forward strand.
CCGCGACAGCAGGGTTGCCACGACCTGGCGGCTCATCACGGCCAGCTCGGCCAGCGGTCGGTTGCGGTGGGCCCGCACGCCCAGATTGACCTGCGCGATCGCGTCGATCCCCAACCGGTCGTAGGTGTCGATCAGCAGCCCGATCTCCACCCCGTAACCGGGCGCGAACGGCACCGACGCCAACAGTTCGCGGCTGCCGGCGTACTCGCCGCCCAACGGCTGCAGCACGGTTCCCAGCTCGGGTCGCAGCGCGGTCAGCAGCGGGCGGGCGACCAGCTCGGTGACCCGGCCACCGCCGGTGGCGTCCTCGGTGCCGTTGACCTTCAGCGGCCGCCGGTAGAAACCCTTGACCAGGTGGATGCCGTCACCGATGAGCAGGGGCCCGACCAGGTTCGGGACGAACATCGGGTCGGGGTCGATGAGGTCGGAGTCCACGAACACCACGATGTCGCCGCTGGTCGCGGCCAGGGACCGCCACAGGGCTTCGCCCTTGCCGGGCTGCGGCGGCACCTCCGGAACCGCCTGTTCGCGGCTGACGACACGGGCGCCGGCGGCGATGGACCGGATCTCGGTGTCGTCGGTGGAACCGGAGTCCAGCACGATCAGTTCGTCGACCAGGTTGTCGACGAGGCCGGTGATGCTGTCGATGACCGATTCGATGGTCGCCTGCTCGTTCAACGCGGGCAGCACCACCGAGATGGTGCGGCCGGCCTTGGCGGCGACCAGTTCGGCGACCGTCCAGTCCGGACGGCTCCAGGTGCGCTCCGCCAGCCGGGTCCCGCCCAGCAGGGAGTCCAGACCCTGGTCGGCCAGGTCGGTCATGCGAGTCCCCTTACTGTGCGGGTCGGGGCCCGCACGCCCTGGATCGAAGCCACCATCTCCAGCACGCGCCGGGTCGGCCCGACCTCGTGTACCCGAAACATCCGGGCTCCGGCGGCCGCCGCCAGCGCGGTGGCCGCCAGCGTTCCCTCCAGCCGTTCGGTCAGACCCACACCGAGAGTCTCCCCGATGAAGTCTTTGTTGGAGAGCGCCATCAGTACCGGCCACCCGGTAGCGACCAGCTTCTCCGTGTGTCGCAACAACGCTAGCCCGTGGAAGGTGTTCTTGCCGAAATCATGGGTGGGGTCGATCAGGATCCGCTCGGGCGCCACTCCCTCCGCGACCGCCCGCTCGGCGGCCCCGGTGACCTCCGCGATCACCGCGTCCACCACCCCGTCGACGGAGGTGCCGTAGGCCACCCGGAACGGGCGGGTACGGGGTGCGGCGCCGCCGGTGTGCGAACACACCAGGCCGGTTCCGAACTCCGCGGCGATCGCCGGCAGCGCCGGGTCGACTCCGCCCCAGGTGTCGTTGATCAGGTCGGCACCGGCGGCGCAAGCGCGTTTGGCCACCTCCGAACGCCAGGTGTCGACGCTGATCAGCTGATCCGGGTAGGCGCTGCGCAGCCACTCGATGAAGGGAACCACCCGGGCGGTCTCGGCGTCGGCATCGACGGACTCTCCCGGCCCGGCTTTGACCCCGCCGACGTCGATGACGTCGGCACCGTCGGCCACCGCCCGGTGCACGGCGGACTTGGCCGCCTCGTCGCTGAAGGTGGCGCCCGCGTCGTAGAAGGAGTCCGGGGTGCGGTTGACGATCGCCATGATCAGCGCGCGATCGGCCGCCACCGGACGACCGCAGAGGGTGGACTGCACTGCTCTATCGTGCCCGGTGATGATGCGCCCCTGTTCACCGCCCGCGTGGCCGGGCTGCCGCGTCAGCTCCGCGGTCGCTTGCCCGCCGCCACTTCAGCGGGATAGTCGTCGTAGAAGGGCACATAGCCCTCGTCGCAGCCGGCCAGCACATACAGCGGGTCCTCGATGCCGCTGCCGCCGGCGCCGTATCCCTGCTCGCGCAACTCCACCTTGCGGCTCTTGAACGTCGTGGTGTGCTCCATCGACTCCACCAGCCGCACGAACAGCGGTACCGCGTACAGCGGCAACCGGTCACAGACCACCTCAGCCAGAGAGCGGCCGTCGAAGCTCGCCCCGTCGCGCAGTTTGATCGCGGCCATCCCGGCCCGGCCACCGGTGTCTCGCACCTCGACCCCGTAGACCGCGCATTCCTCGACCGACTGGTCGGCGCTCAGGGCGGCTTCGACCTGAGTGGTGGCCACGTTCTCGCCCTTCCACCGGAACGTGTCGCCGAGCCGGTCGGCGAACGCGGCGTGCCCCATGCCCTGCGGGCTCATCAGGTCGCCGGTGTTGAACCAGCAGTCACCGTCCTTGAATGCGTTGCGCACCAGCTTCTTCTCGGTGGCCTCCGGGTCGGTGTAGCCGTCGAACGGGGACAGCCTGTTCACCGGGGAGAGCAGCAGGCCGGGCTGCCCGGACGGGACCCGCCGCACCCAGCCGTCGTCACCGCGCAGCGGCCGGCCGGTGTCGGGGTCGTATTCGACGTAGGCCAGCGGCATCGGGTAGAGCCCGACACTGCGCGGCACGTTGAGCACGTTGAGGAACGCGGTGTTGCCCTCGCTGGCGGCGTAGAACTCGCAGATCCGTTTGATCCCGAACCGGCGGGCGAACTCGTCCCAGATCTCCGGCCGCAGGCCGTTGCCGCAGATCACCCGCACCCGGTGGGTCCGGTCGGTGGGCTTGGCCGGCTGGTTGAGCAGGTAGCGGCAGACCTCGCCGATGTAGACGAAGGCCGTCGCCTGGTACTCGATCACCTCGTCCCAGAACCGCGACGCCGAGAACGAGCGGCCCAGCGCCAGGGTCGCCCCGGCGTTGAGCACCGATGAGACCGCGACCGTCAGTGCATTGTTGTGGTACAGCGGCAGGCAGCAGTACAGGGTGTCGCTGCCGCGCAGCCGCAGCCCGAGTCCGCCGAACGCGGCCAGCGCCCGCAGCCACCGGTAGTGGGTCATCACGCTGGCCTTGGGATAGCCGGTGGTGCCCGAGGTGAAGATGTAGAACGCGGTGTCCTTGGCCAGCACCGCCGACACCGACGCCGGGTTGCCGGCGGGTGCGGTGGCGGCCAGCCGCTCGAGCTCCTCGATGGTCTCCGGCTGATCCGGCGCGCCGCTGTCGTGCACGGCATCGACAAGATCCGACTCCGAGACCAGCAGCTTGGCGCCCAGCAGGCCCAGGCTGTGCGCCAACACGTCGCCACGCTGGTGGTAGTTGACCATGCCGGCGACCGCACCGCATTTGGCGACGGCCAGCATCATCAACACCGCGTTGGGCGAGTTGCGCAGCATGATCCCGACGACGTCGCCGTGGCCGACGCCGCGGGCGGCCAGTACCGCGGCATAGCGGTTGACGGTCTCGTTGGCCTCGCGGTAGGTCAGCCGCTGGTCGCCGAACCGGATGAAGATTCGGTCGCCGAACTTCGCGGCGCGCTCCTGGAATACCTTGCCGATCGACGCCTTGGAGGTGGGCCGGGCCAGCAGCCCGGTCCGCACCCCGCGCAGGATCGCCGGCGCGTCGGCGACCAGCCCCGGCAACCGGGTCACGATGTCGGTGAGCCCCACCCGGGTGGCCGCGCCGGCGTTGTGATCGGACACGCTATCCCCTTGCCTCGCTGAAATCGGTGGACGGGGCCGCCTCGCGACTACCCAGGGCGATCGCAAGCGCGGCGGGGCGGGGCACAGCGGGTCGCCCTGCGACAGCACAGCCTAATCGACACCGGCGGTACCGGGTGAGCAGGCGGCCAGCGCCGCCTCCAGGTCGTCGACCACCAGCAACCGGTCCATCGCGCGCCGGGACACGAAGCCCGCGTCGATCAGCCCGGACAGCCAGTTCCACAGCCCGTCGTAGTGGCCGTCGGGATCCAGCAGGACCACCGGTTTGTCGTGCAGGCCCAGATACCGGCCGGTCCAGGTTTCGAACAGTTCCTCCAGCGTGCCGATCCCGCCGGGCAGGGTCAGGAACGCGTCGGCGCGGTCGTCCATGACCTGCTTGCGCTCCCGCATGGTGTCGGTGACGATCAGCTCGTCGGATTCCACGTCGGCCACCTCGCGGTGCAGCAGCGCCTTGGGGATCACCCCGACGGTGCGGCCGCCGTGCTGACGGACGGCCACCGCCAGCGCGCCCATCGCCGAGATGTTGCCGCCGCCCCACACCAGCGTCCAGCCCCGTTCGGCGATCGCCGCACCGACCTTGGCGGCCAGCGCCAGCAGGGCCGGGTCGGTCGGGCCGGAGGCGCAGTAGACACAGACCGCCCATTCGCTGCACCGCACATCCGAAAGGCTATCCGGCAAGTGGCCCAGACCGTAAAATCTCCGCGATGCCGATCCGGTGGAACGTCCCCGAGCACTCGGCCGCCCTGCACCGGCTGACCGAAGCGCTTGACGCGGACGGCACGCGCGCGGGCGCGGTGGTGCTCGGCCCGGACGGCTGCGGCAAGTCCACGCTGGCCCGGCTGGCCGCCGAGGAGCGCGTGCGCCGGCACCCGGCGACGCAGACCCGCTGGGTGATCGGCACCCCGGCCGAACGCACGGTGCCGTTCGGCGCGCTGAGCCATCTGATCCGGGTCGCCGACATCGGCAAGCCGGCCGCGCTGCTGCGAGCGGCGCGGGACTCACTGGCCGGGGCGGGCCCTGACGGGGGCGAATTGCTGCTGGTCGTCGACGACGCGCATCAGCTCGACATCCTCTCGGCGACGCTGGTCTACCAGCTGGCGCTGGCCGGTGCGGCGCGCATGATCATCACCGGGCGCGCCGACGCGTCGCCGGCGGCCCCGCCGCCCATCGTCGCGCTGTGGGGCGACGAGCTGCTGGACCGTATCGACATCACCGCGCCGGACGAGGCGACCCAAGGCGGCCACGACGTCGCTGATATCGAAGCCTTCCTGGCCGCGTTGCCGGCCCCCGCCCGGTCGGCACTGGACTACCTCGCCGTCCTGGAGCCGCTGGCGTTGACCGAGCTGACCCGGCTGGCCGGCGCCGACGCGATCGCCCAGGCCGAGGAGCTGGGCGTGCTGGAGACCCGCAGCCGCGGTGGCCACGGGCCCGACCCGGTGGTCTACACCGCCCACCCGCTGTTCGCCGAGCGGGCCCTCCAGGCCCTTGGCGGCCGCGACGGCCCCGCCGCCCGCCGGGTGCGGACCGAAGTGGTCACCGTCCTGGCGGACCGGCCGTGCGAACACGTCGGCGAGCAGCTGCGGCTGGCGGCGCTGGCCGCCGACAGCGACGCGCCGCAGCCCGCCGAGCAGGTGGTGGACGCGGCACAACAGGCGCTGCGGCTCGGCGACCTGGAACTGGGTGAGCGGCTGGCCCGCAGCGCCTTGGAGCGCTCCGGCGGCCTGCCGGCCCGGCTGGCGCTGGCGCATGCGCTGGCCTGGCAGGGCCGCGGGCGAGACGCCGACGCCGTGCTGTCGGCGGTCGACCCGGCCGGGTTGACCGAACCGGAGCTGATGGCCTGGGCGCTGCCGCGGGCCGCCAATCAGTTCTTCATGCTGGGCGAACCCGAACGCGCCACCGCGTTCCTGGCCGCCACCCGGGGCCGCCTCACCGGCGCAAGCCCGCGCATCACCCTGGACGCGCTCGGCGCGACCTTCGCGATGAACGCCGGCAATATCGGCCGGGCCGCGGAGGCCGCCGCCGCGGTGCTGGCCGATCCGGCCGCCGACGACATGGCGGTGGCCTGGGCCGGCAGCGCCGCGGCGCTGTGCGCGGCGCGGGCCGGACGATTCGATGCCGTCGGCCCGCTGGCGCGCCGCGCACTGGACGCCGAGCATCCCGGGCTGCTCCGGTTCACCATCGGGCTGGCCGAGATCACCGTGCTGCTGATGACCGGACAGCTCACCGAGGCGCGCGAACTCGCCCACCAGTTCACCGATTTCGCCGAACTGGCCCAGCCCGGGCGGGCGATCGGTGAGGTGCTGGTGGCGAAGGCGTTGATCGCGGCCGGCGAATTCGACGCCGCGACACGGCTACTGGGACCTGCCGCGGCCACCCTGGAGCGCACCGGGTATTCGTGGGGCCCACTGTCGCTGACACTGCTGGCCACCGCGCTGTCTCGTCAGTCCGACATCGCCGGCGCGGCAAAAGCATTGAGCCGCGCCGAGTCCCGACACGGAACCAAATCCGCGCTGTTCGCTCCGGAGCTGGGTATGGCGCGGGCCTGGCAGCGGGCCGGCATGCGCGATCAGCATGGGGCGATCGCCGCAGCCCGAGAGGCCGCCCGGATGGCCGAGCGCACCGGCCAGTCGGCGGTGGCACTGCAGGCGTGGGACGTGGCCGCCCAACTCGGCGACGCCCGGGCCGTCGACCCGTTGAGCCGGCTGTGCGGCGAGGTCGACTGCGCTTTCGGCCGAACCGCGCTGGACCGGCTCAGGGGCTGAGGAAGCCGCGCAGCAACTCGGTCACCCTGCTGATCTGCTCGACCGGCACCCGCTCGTCGACGCAGTGCGCCAGATTGGGGTCACCGGGGCCGTAGTTGACCGCGGGAATGCCGCGGGCGGCGAACCGTGAGACGTCGGTCCAGCCGTACTTGGCCCGCACCTGTCCCCCGGCGGCCGCCACCAGCGCTGCCGCCGCGGGCGCGGTGAGCCCCGGCAGGGCGCCGGCGGCGCCGTCGGTCTGCTCGATCGTCACGTCCAGGCCGTCGAACACGTCCCGCACGTGGGCCAGCGCCTCCTCGGGTGTGCGGTCCGGCGCGAAGCGGAAGTTCACCGTGACGCCGGCGGCGTCGGGAATCACATTGCCGGCCACTCCGCCGTCGATGCGCACCGCCGAGAGTCCCTCGCGGTAGACGCAGCCGTCGATGTCGACGTCGCGCGGCCGGTAGGTTGCGAGCCGGTCCAGCACCGCCCCCAGTTTGTGGATGGCGTTGTCGCCCAGCCAGGACCGCGCCGAATGCGCTCGGGTGCCCGCCGCGGCGATGACGACCCGCAGCGTGCCCTGACAGCCGGCCTCGATGTAGCCGCCGGTGGGCTCACCCAGGATGGCGAGGTCGGCCGCCAGCCAGTCCGGCAGGTTGCGTTCGATGCGGCCCAGCCCGTTGGCCGCCGCGTCGATCTCCTCGCAGTCGTAGAAGACGCAGGTCAGATCGTGGGCCGGCGCGGTGACGGTGGCGGCCAGGTGCAGGAAGACCGCGACGCCGGATTTCATGTCGACGGTGCCGCAGCCGTGCAGCACGTCGCCTTCGGGCCCGGTCGAGCGCCGGCTGGGCAGGTTGCCGGCCGCCGGCACGGTGTCCAGGTGGCCGGCCAGCAGGACCCGGGTGGGTCGCCCCAGCCGGGTTCGGGCCAGCACCGCGTCGCCGTCGCGGACGATCTCGAACCCGGAGGTCTGCCCCCGCAGCGCGGCCTCCACCTCGTCGGCGATCCGCGCTTCGTGCCGCGACTCGCTGGGGATGTCGACCAGCGCCGCGGTCAGCGCGATCGGGTCGGAGCGCAGGTCCAGCACGGACCCAGCCTAGTGGGTGCCTTTCCCACGCCGAGCAGACACAGAGTCGCACCGCCGGGGACGTGAGCACGCGACTTTGCGTCTGCTCGCGGGGGGAAAGTAGCCTGACCGGCGTGACTGGAGCTTCGGGCGTCGGAGTGGCGACGCTGGCCGCAGACGGATCGGTGCTCGACACCTGGTTTCCCGCACCGGGGTTGGGCGGCTCGGGCGAACCCGGAACTACCCGCCTCGCCGGGGACGACGTGCCCGCCGAACTGGCCGGGTTGCTCGGGCGTGACGAGGACCGCGGCACCGAGACGGTGGCGGTGCACACCGTGATCGGTTCGCTCGCCGACAAGGCCGTCGACGCCTACGACGCCTACCTGCGGCTGCACCTGCTCTCCCACCGCCTGGTCGCACCGCACGGACTCAACGCCGACGGCCTGTTCGGGGTGCTGACCAACGTGGTGTGGACCAGTTACGGCCCGTGCGCCGTCGAGGGATTCGAGTCGACGCGGGCCCGGTTGCGCCGGCGTGGCCCGGTGACCGTCTACGGGGTGGACAAGTTCCCGCGCATGGTCGACTACGTGTTGCCCTCGGGCGTGCGCATCGCCGACGCCGACCGGGTGCGACTCGGCGCCCACCTGGCGCCGGGCACCACGGTGATGCACGAGGGATTCGTCAACTTCAACGCCGGCACACTGGGCGCCTCGATGGTCGAGGGCCGCATCTCGGCCGGGGTGGTCGTCGGCGACGGCTCCGACGTCGGTGGCGGCGCATCCATCATGGGTACGTTGTCCGGCGGTGGGACCCAGGTGATTTCGATCGGCAAGCGCTGCCTGCTGGGGGCGAACGCCGGGCTGGGCATTCCGCTGGGCGACGACTGCGTGATCGAGGCCGGGCTCTATGTGACCGCCGGCACCAAGGTCACCCTGCCCGACGGCAGCACGGCCAAGGCCCGCGACCTGGCCGGCGGCAACAACCTGCTGTTCCGCCGCAACTCGCAGACCGGTGCGGTCGAGGTGGTCGCCCGCGACGGTCAGGGCATCGCGCTCAACGAGGACCTGCACGCCAATTAGGGCGCGCTACAGCATCGCGTTGCTGATCTTGTCGCTGTCTTTGCCGATGGTCTTGCAGTAGGCGCTGACCGCCACCCGCGTCGCCGAAAGCTCCATGTTGGACGGCTCATTGCCCTTCTTGTCCTTGAGCATCTTGGAGACTTCCGAGCGCTGCTTCTCCTCGTTGTGGCTGTTGAACTCTCCGCAGGTGGTGTCACCCCCCTTGTTGATGACCTGACTGACGGACGAACACCCGCCGAGCAGCAACATCCCCGCAACGAGGACCGCGGCAGGGACGCCGACTACCGCGAGACTGAATCGCCGCACAGGCTTCACAATCACAGCCCACCCTTCTGGTCTCGGTTCGCGCAAGCGCGAGCCTACGTCAGCAATGCTTTCTTGAGTACCTTTCCCAATGCGTTGCGCGGCAGCGCATCCACCATCCGCACCTCGCGCGGCCGCTTGTGCGCCGAGAGCTGTTGGGCCACATACTCGATCAGGTCATCGGGTTGCGCCCCGCCGTCCGGGGAGGCGACCACATACGCGACGATGCGCTGGCCCAGGTCGTCATCGGGCACTCCGACGACGGCCACCTCGGCCACCCCGGGATGGCCGAGCAGGGCGGTCTCGATCTCGCCGGCGCCGACCCGGAAGCCTCCGGACTTGATCAGGTCGACCGATTCGCGGCCGACGATCCGGTGCATTCCGTCGGCGTCGACGACCGCGACATCCCCGGTCCGGTACCAGCCGTCGGCGTCGAAGGCCGCCGCGGTCGCCTCCGGCAGGTTGAGGTACCCGTCGAACAGGGTCGGTCCACGCACCGCGAGTCGCCCGATGGTCTCTCCGTCGTGCGGCACCGGTCCGCCGTCCTCGCCGACGAGCCGGGTCTGCACCCCCTGCAGCGGCAGGCCCACCCAGCCGGGCCTGCGCTCACCGTCGACGCGGGTGCTCAGCGTGATCAGCGATTCGGTGCTGCCGTACCGTTCGATGGGTGCGTGGCCGGTGAGCGCGTGCAGTCGCTCGAACACCGGAACCGGGAGCGCCGCGCTGCCCGACACCAGCAGCCGGGCCGGCCGCAGCGCGCCGGCGGAGGCGGGGTCGGCCACCACCCGCGACCACACGGTTGGCACCCCGAAATACAGCGAACCGCCGGCGGCCGCGTAGCCCTGCGGGGTCGGCTTGCCGGTGTGCACGAACCGGTTGCCGACCCGCAGCGATCCCAGCAGGCCCAGCACCAGACCGTGCACGTGATACATCGGCAGGCCGTGCACCAGCACGTCCTCGGGAGTCCACTGCCAGGCCTGCGCCAGCGCGTCGAGGTCCGCCGCCAGCGCACGCCGGCTCAACTGCACGCCCTTGGGCGGCCCGGTGGTGCCGGAGGTGTAGATCACCAATGCGGTGTCGTCTTCGTCCGGCGGTTCAGCGAGGCTCGACGATCCGGCGCCGTGCCGGGTGGGAACGTGCGGTAGTCCGGCGGGATCGTCGGGCCGCTCCCCCAACCAGGCCTGCGCGCCCGAGTCACGCAGGATGTGGGCGCGTTCGGCGACGCCGACGTCGGCGGGGACCGGCACCACCGGCACCCCGGCGAGCATGCAGCCGGCGACCGCGAGCACCGTCGCCGCCGTCGGGGTGGCCAGCACCGCGATCCGCCCCACCCCGCCGAGGTCTTCGAGCACCGCGGCCGAGGCAGCCCTCAGGTCGGCTCGGCTAAGCACGGTGTTGTCGATGCGCACCGCATCGGCGATATCGTCGGTATCGGTGTCCAGCGAGGTCAGCAGCACCCGAGGGACGTTACCGGTTACTCACCCGGGCGGCCGCAGCCTATCGGCCGAGCAATTTTGAACCGCCATGGGTGGTATCAATGAATTCGTTCCATTAAATTTGCAGATAACTTCGCAAAGAGAGGCACACCGATGCACGTCCCGTCCGGCCCGCGGCGCGGTGCCAACCGCAGTCAGCGGTTGCCACGTAACGAGCAGCGGGATCGGGTGCTGCGGCTGGTCAGCTGCGCCGCCGCCGCGGTGGACGCCAGCGAGATCGCCGCACAGATGGGCTTGCATGTCACCACGGTGCGCTTCCACCTCGACGCACTGTGCGAGGACGGTTCCGTCGCTCGCACCCGGATCAAGCGCGACGGCGTCGGACGCCCCCGCACCGGCTATGTCGCCGTGCGCGAACGCTTGGATTACCGCAGCCTCGCCGAGATCCTCGCGATGGAACTCGGCGACACCGCCGCCGAGCGCCGGCAGCGCGCCGAACGGGCCGGCCGACGCTGGGCCGACAGAATCTTGGCCGACGCCGGAGCCTCCGATTCCCTCGAGCCGGCCGGGACGGCGGCCGAACCCGGCGTCGACGGCTCCGCCGACCGGATCGCCTCAATCTTCGAGCGCATGGGCTTCGGCCCGGAGGTCGTCGAAGCGACCGACACCGGCGAGGGCCGGCGCGAATGCGCGATCCGGCTACACACCTGCCCGGTCCGCGACCTGGCGCGATCCCACCCGGAAGTCAGCTGCGCCATGCATCTCGGCCTGCTGCGCGGGCTGCTCAACGGCGAGGGAACCGAAGGCGGGAAAGCCGCGCTGCGCGCCGAGTTGGACCCGTTCGTCGAACCGGAATTGTGCGTCGCCAAGGTGATCGGCCGATAGCCGCGGCTCGCCGCGTCACCGTCACACGGTGGCATCCTCACGGCGCCTGATGTGGAGCTCATCGCGTAGCCGGGGCACCATATGCGGGTGGTGCAGTTCGAAAGCGGGCCGCTCCGAACGGATCCGGGGCAGCTCGGTGAAGTTGTGCCGCGGCGGCGGGCAGCTGGTCGCCCACTCCAGCGAGTTGCCGTAGCCCCACGGGTCGTCGACCGTGACGACCTCGCCGTAGCGCCAACTGCGAAATACGTTCCACAGGAACGGCAATACCGAGGCACCCAGGATGAACGCCCCGACGGTGGAGACCACGTTGAACGGCTGGAAGCCGTCGGTGGGCAGGTAGTCGGCGTAACGGCGCGGCATGCCCATGTTGCCCAACCAGTGCTGCACCAGGAACGTGGTGTGGAACCCGACGAAGGTCAGCCAGAAGTGCAGCTTGCCCAACCGCTCGTCGAGCAGCCGGCCGGTCATCTTCGGGAACCAGAAATAGATACCGGCGAACGTCGAGAACACGATGGTGCCGAACAGCACGTAGTGGAAGTGCGCCACCACGAAATAGGTGTCGTGGACATGGAAGTCCAGTGGCGGACTGGCCAGCATCACCCCGGTCAGCCCGCCGGCCAGAAACGTCACCGCGAACCCGATCGAGAACAACATCGGCGTTTCAAAAGTCAACTGGCCCTTCCACATCGTGCCGATCCAGTTGAAGAACTTCAGACCGGTCGGGATGGCGATCATCAGGGTCAGCAACGAGAAGAACGGCAACAGCACGGCACCGGTGGCGAACATGTGATGTGCCCACACCGCCGTCGACAGGCCCGCGATGCTCATCGTGGCGTACACCATCTGGGTGTAACCGAACAACGGCTTGCGGGAGAACACCGGGAAGATCTCGGTGACGATGCCGAAGAACGGCAGCGCGACGATGTAGACCTCGGGGTGCCCGAAGAACCAGAACAGGTGCTGCCACAGCAGTGCTCCGCCGTTCGCCGCGTCGTAGAGATGCGCGCCCAGGTGCCGGTCGACGGCCAGGCCCAGCAGGGCCGCCGTCAGCAGCGGGAAGACGATCAGCACCATGATCGAGGTGACCAGGATGTTCCAGGTGAAGATCGGCATCCGGAACATCGTCATCCCGGGAGCGCGCATGCAGACCACGGTGGTGATCATGTTGACCCCGCCCAGGATGGTGCCCAGACCAGCGACAGCCAGCCCCAGGATCCACAGGTCGGCCCCGGCGCCGGGTGCGTGGGTGAGGCTGCTCAACGGGGCGTAGGCGGTCCAGCCGAAATCGGCGGCACCGCCCGGCGTCACGAATCCGGCGACGACGATCAGCCCGCCGAACAGAAACAGCCAGTAACTCAAGGCGTTCAGCCGCGGGAACGCCACGTCCGGGGCGCCGATCTGCAAGGGCAGCACCAGATTGGCGAAACCGAAGACGATCGGGGTCGCGTAGAGCAGCAGCATGATGGTGCCGTGCATGGTGAACAACTGGTTGTACTGCTCGTTGGACAGGAACTGCAGGCCCGGCGCGGCCAGTTCGCCGCGCATCAGCAACGCCATCAGTCCACCGGTCAGAAAGAAGCCGAACGTGGTCACCATGTACAAGATGCCGATCAGCTTGTGGTCGGTGGTGGCGATGACCCGGTAGACCAGGGTCCCGCGCGGGCCGCCTCTGGGCGGGTACGGACGCACCGGCGCCAGTCGCCTGCCACCGACGCTCGCCACGCTCACGCGACGCCCCGATTCGCAACGTCAGCCATCGGCCGCCTTCCGCTGAAGTCCCAGCCCCGTCGGCAGTAAGCGTGCCGGCCAGACCAGCGGTGATAACGGTCCATGTTACGGGAAAGCGCTGCGTAGGGTCGGGCGTTCACCCGGTGGCGTAGGCGACCGCGACCTCCCCGGCCAGCCGCGCATTGGCCAGCACCAGCGCAACATTGGCGGCGACCGAGGCGCCCCGGGTGCCGCGGTGAAAATGGTCCAGCAGAAACGGAGTGACGTCCTTGCCGCGCACCCCCGCCGCCTCGGCGGCGGCCAGCCCGTCGGCGAGTACCCGGTCGTGCAGGGCACGGTCCAGTTCGGCGGCCGCGGCGATCGGATTGGCCAGCACCAGCCCGTAGCCGTCGGTGCCCAACCGGGTGCGGGCCCGCAGCACCGCGGCGACCTGCGCCGGGGTCTGCACCCGCCAATCGACCCGATGGCCGGAGTCGGCGAGATAGAAGGCCGGGAACCGGTCGGTCCGGTAGCCGATCACCCCGACCCCGAGCGTCTCCAACCGCTCCAGCGTCGCTCCGATGTCCAGGATGGACTTGATGCCCGAACACACCACCAGCACCGGGGTGCGTGACAGCGTCGTCAGGTCCGCGGACTCGTCCCAGCTCTCGCGTGCGCCGCGGTGCACGCCGCCCAACCCGCCGGTGGCGAACACCGTGATGCCCGCCGCCGCCGCCAGGTGTGCGGTCGAGGCGACCGTGGTCGCGCCGTCCCCACCCGCGGCGGCCAGCATGGCGATCTCGCGAATGCTGACCTTGACCGCCGTTTCCGCGGTGGCGAGGTGGTGCAGCGCCTCGTCGTCGAGACCGATGTGCGGCCGGCCCCCGAGGATCGCGATGGTGGCCGGCACCGCGCCCGTCGAACGCACGGCGTTCTCGATCTCACGGGCGATGCGCAGGTTCTCCGGACGCGGCAGGCCGTGCGTGATGATCGTGCTCTCCAGCGCCACCACGGCCCGACCGGCGGCCAGCGCATCGGCGACTTCGGGATGGATGCGCACCGACCCACCATATTGCGCCCGGCGGGCTTTCGGGCCCGCCGATCGTGTCGGAGCACCCTGATAGCGTCCGGGCCAGCACAGCGAGACGGGACGGTGCCGTGGTCGAGCAGCGACGCAACTGGCCGGGGTGTGCCGCGGTGGCGGCGGCGTTGTCGGCCGCGCTGGCCTTGTCGCTCCTCGCGCCGGCGGCTCCCGCGCCCGCCGACCCGGGTGCGGTCGGCAGCGCCGACGGGTCCGTGGAACTGGCCAGGCTCGACGCCCTGCCGATCAAAGGCCGGGCACCCAAGACCGGCTACGAGCGTGCACTGTTCGGCCCGGCGTGGAGCGACGATGTGACGGTGCCCGACGGGCACAACGGCTGCGACACCCGCAACGACATCCTGCGCCGCGATCTGGTCGACATCGAGATCAAGCCGGGCACCAACGATTGCGTGGTGGCATCCGGTGTGTTGAACGATCCCTACACCGGTACCGCGATCGCCTTCCAGCGCGGTCGGGGCAGCTCCCAGGCAGTGCAGATCGACCATGTCGTGGCGTTGTCGGACGCCTGGCAGAAGGGCGCTCAGCAGTGGGATGAACCCACCCGGCGCAACTTCGCCAATGATCCGTTGAACCTGCAGGCCACCAGCGGGCCGATCAATGAACAAAAAGGCGACGGCGACGCGGCGACCTGGTTGCCGCCCAACAAGTCCTATCGCTGCGAGTACGTGTCCCGCATCGTCGAGGTGAAGTCCGGCTACGGCCTGTGGGTCACCCAGGCCGAACACGACGCGATCGCGCGGATTCTGACCGGCGAATGCGGGGCGCCCGAGCCGCCGCCGGCCGAACCGGTACCGTTCGCCGCTCCGGTCGACGGGCCGTCGGTGTACTTCCCGAACTGCGCGGCCGCCCGGGCCGCCGGCGCCGCGCCGATCCTGGCCGGACAGCCCGGATACCGCTCCGGGCTGGACGGCGACGGCGACGGCATCGCCTGCGAGTAGGCGCCGCGGTGCTCATCCGGCAGAGAACGGGCGCGCCATGACCTTGGGCTGAAAACCGTATCTGGGGCCGGATCCCCGCCCTGCCGCCCCGGCGCCGGCCAGCGGCATCCCGCCCATCAGATTTCCCGACCCTTCGACGTCGGGGCTGATGGCGGAGACGGTGCTGACCGGTATCGGCGAGACCGAGCCCGCCGCGGCGCCGGCCGCCGCCCAGCCGGCCGGCACCGACAGCCGCCCGGCCGCCGCGGCACTGCCCAAGCCGGCGGCCACCGGTGCTGCGCCACCGAGCTGAGCGCCCAATCCGGCCGCGGGCAATGCCGCCGGCAATGCCCCCGCGGCCGCCTTGGCACCGTCGCCGGCAGCCTTTGCCGCGGCGGTAGCCGGGGCCAACGCCTTCGACAAGGCGACCCCACTGTTGATCGCACCGGTGGAGAAGTGCGCTATCGCGATGCTGCTCTGCGTCGGAGCGACGTAGGACGTCCACGGGGCCAGCAGGTTGGCTATCGGACTTCCGGGTGTGTACTTCAGACCAAGCATCGAGTAGAGATCGCCCAGCATGCCCTCCAGTGGCGACGTCGAAGAGTCCGCCGCGCCGGCCGACGAGGCAGGCGACGCCAGGCTCGCCAGCGCCGACTGGAAGGCGGAGACCAGTTGCGCGGTCTGCGATTCGCTCGCGGTGGTCGGATCGGCGGTGCTGAACGGGGCCACCTGTGATGCCGACGCCGACTGCCCGGCATACCCGTACATGGCGGCGCTGTCGCGGGCCCACATCTCCCCGTAATCGGCCTCGGTCACCGCGATCGCCGGCGTGTTCTGCCCCAGGACGTTTGTCGAGACCAGCGAAGACAACCGGGTGCGATTGGCGTCCACGTGAGCCGGGTGCACCGTCGCGGCCAGCGCCGTCTCGTAGGCGGCAGCGGCCTGCCGTGCCCTGGTCGCGGCCTGTTCGGCCCGCGCAGCGGTGGCGACCATCCAGTCCACGTAGGGCGCAACGGCCTGCGCCATTGACGCCGACGCCGGCCCGAGCCAGTCCTCACCCGTCAGGCCGGTGACGATCGCCTCATAGCCGGTGGCCGCCGAGTTCAGCTCGGCGGCCAGCCTGCTCCACGCCGAGGCGGCAGCGACCAGCGGCAGCGATCCCGCGCCGGAATACATGCGCGCGGAGTTGACCTCCGGCGGCAATGACCCGAAATCCATTGTGGTGAACTAACCCGCCGCAGCGGCGTTGACCGCTTCGGTCGCCGCGTACGACTCGGAGCTCAGCGCCAGGGTTCGCACGAACGCGTCATGAATCGCGGTGGCCTGCGCGCTGACCTCCTGATAGGCCTGTGCGTGAGCGGCGAACAGGGCTGCGGTCAAAGCCGATACCTCGTCGGCCGCTGCCGGCGCCAACACGGTGGTCGGGCCCGCGGCGGCCGCGTTCTGCGCGGCCACCACCGAGCCGATACCCCGCAGTCCACTGGCGGCGGCCGCCAATGCTTCCGGTTGGGTGTTGACGAACGACATCGACCACTCCTAATTGTTCTCCGCGCCAGCGCACTTCATCGACTTTGTGTACCTGTCAGCCTAAGCGGACCCCAACCCGCGGGCCCGCGGGCGGCGTCGAGGCCACCGCCGCCGCACGACCTCATCCGGCGGTCGCTTCAGGTTCACCCGTATGTCACGCAACCGGCCTTGAACACCGCGAATGCAGTGGAGCTGAGCGCCAGATCGGTTGGCGCCGGGCGCCGGAACTTGCGACATCAGAGAAAGAATCCCAACGCGGATAATGTCTTCGGCCATGCGGGGCGAGCTTTGTGTTGCCGGCACAAACGAGGCATCCGCCGACGGCCGTTGTGTCGCTCGGGATATTCCAGCAGGCGATGGCTACTACCGCAGCCCGCTAGCCGCCTACGGGGCTGTGCGGTAATACGTTGTAGCGGAACCCATATCGGTTGACGTAGCCGTCACTGCGCCTGCGTGCGCCGGCGCTCATCGGCATTCCCCGCAACAGTCCCCCGGGCTGGTTCTCGACGGTGCCGGACGCGGGAACAGGCTGCGGCACCGATGCGCCCGGACTCGGCGCCGGCGCCGCGGCAGCCCAACCGGGCGGCACCGATAACTTCCCCACGGTTCCGGCTCGGCCGAAACCGGCCGAGGTCGCCCCGGCTGATCCCCCTGCACCGGCCGCGACGGGCAGCGCCGGCACGATCGGCGGAGCCACCGCCGGAGCGGCGGCAGATGCCGGTGGCACAAGCGCTTTCGAGATGCCGAGAAGGTTGGCCGGTGTGGAGGCAAGCCGCTGCACCACCTGCTCGGTGGTGGTGAAGTTCTTCAAGATCTGGGGCAGGTGCGCCTTGAGTTCCTCCCACGTCGCCGACTGCGACGGCGAGGTGGCAAGCCTCTCCAGCGCCTCGCGGATCACGGCGACCAGATCCGTCGAGGCCCGCTGCTGAGCAGCAGACCCGACGGCCTGGGCGAGGGCTGTCTGCTGACGGTCCGCCCCGGTCGCTGCGGTGGTCGCCGGTGGTGTTTCGAACGGTGTCACCGTCGAGGCGACCCGGGACGCCCCCGCGTAGCCGTACATCACCGCGGCGTCCTGCGCCCACATCTCGACGTACTGCGCTTCGGTGGCAGCGATCGCGGAGCTGTTCTGCACCAGCAGATTCGTGGCCACCAGTAGACTCAGCAGACTCCGATTGGCTGCTACCTCTGATGGTGGAACGGTTGCCGCATAAGCTATTTCGTAGGCGCCGACGACAGCGCGGGCGTAGCCGGCGGCCTGCTCGGCGTGGGTGGCGGTGCTGCTCATCCACGACACGTAGGGCCCGACTGCGGCAAGCATCGCCAGCGCCGAGGGTCCCCACCACGAAGCGTCGACCACCTGGGAGATCAGCGACTGATACAGCTCGGCCGCCGAATGCAGTTCATCGGCGAGCGCACCCCAGGCAGATGCGGCACCCAACAGCGGTGCCGACCCGGCACCGGAATACATCCGTGCCGAATTGATCTCCGGCGGCAACGCTCCGAAGTCCATCACCACAACCCCCGCACCCATCTAAGGACCTGGACCCCGCCGCCCTCGAACTCCGCGTCGCCGTCCGCGGCGGTCGACTTGCCGGTGACGTTAATACGATCTCCGCGTCGGTCTTGCCGGCCGGCGGGGTTCCGGTGCTGACGCCGGCGTGCGCCGCATCCTCGGTGCCGCCGGCCCGCGCCACCGCAAAGCACACCCGGCACCACAGCGGTTACCTGTATGAACACCCGGGATGGTGGCCCGCTGAGGCCCCGGCGGCGCTCCCCGGCGGGGCGGTCCGAACCGTCGTCTCGCAGATAGAATCTCGCGGTGCGATAAGTCCGCCGACAGTGTTGTCTTCAGCGATGCGATCCGAGCCGGTGGGCCGCCGCGGCGATCCGCTCGTCGGTGGCGGTCAACGCCACCCGGACGTGCTCGGCGCCGGCCGGCCCGTAGAACTCCCCGGGCGCCACCAGGATGCCGCGCTCGGCCAGCCAGCCCACGGTGCGCCGGCACGCCTCGCCGCGGGTGGCCCACAGGTACAGCCCGCCCTGGGACAGATCGACGGTGAAGCCGGCCGCGCGCATCGCCGGCAGCAGCATCTCGCGGCGGCGCGCGTATCGGCCGCGCTGTTCGCGTTCGTGCACGTCGTCGTCGAGCGCGGCGATCATCGCCGCCTGCACCGGGCTCGGCACCATCATCCCGGCGTGTTTGCGCACCGCGAGCAGCTCGGCCACCACCGCTTCGTCGCCGGCGACGAAGCCGGCCCGGTAGCCGGCCAGCGAGGAGGTCTTCGACAGCGAGTGCACCGCCAGCAGACCTCTGTGGTCGCCGTCGCACACCTGCGGGTGCAGGACGGACCGCGGCGCCGGGTCATCCCAGCCGAGCCCCAGGTAGCACTCGTCGGAGACCAGCAGCACCGCGTTCTCGCGCGCCCAGCCGACAAGCGCACGCAGCTCGTCGGTGGTCAGGAT
Organism: Mycolicibacter terrae; assembly: GCF_010727125.1. Lineage (NCBI taxonomy): Bacteria > Bacillati > Actinomycetota > Actinomycetes > Mycobacteriales > Mycobacteriaceae > Mycobacterium > Mycobacterium terrae. Next base: position 3,093,489 of record NZ_AP022564.1, read on the forward strand.
GGCTCCGGTGGGGTTGCTGGGTGAATTCAGGTAGACCACCGCCGGGGGCGCCCCGTCGAGTCGCTGCGGCGTGTCACTGCGAACCCACGGCGCCCCGGCCAGCCGGGCGCCCACCTCATAGGTCGGATAGGCCAGTTCCGGAACGACGACCGTGTCCTCGCCGCCGAGGCCGAGCAGGGTCGGAAGCCACGCGATGAGCTCTTTCGTACCGATCACCGGCAAGACCGCCGACTCCGCGAGACCGGTGATTCCGTAGCGGCGGGCCAGCGCCGCGACCGCCGAGGCCCGCAACCCAGGAGTGCCGGCCGTGGTGGGATAACCCGGCGCCGAGGAGGCCGCCGCCAGCGCGTCCCGGATGACCGGGGCGACGGGATCGACGGGGGTGCCCACCGACAGGTCGACGATGCCGTCGGGGTGCGCCTTGGCCAGCGCCGTCACCTCGGCCAAGGTGTCCCACGGAAACGTCGGCAGCGAGGCTGACCTGCCGCCGGGCACGGGGCTCACGGGGCTGCGGCCAAACGCGGCGGAGTCATCGGTTCCTGATATTAACCGCGTTACCGCGGCGACCGGCACCACCCACCCGGCTATGCACACAGTTGCAGTGCAACTAGTTGCATAGGTGGGGTGCGGCTGCCTATGCTCACGCTCGTGGCCCTTCCCCACGCGATCCTGGTGTCGCTGCGCGAGCAGGCCGGCTCGGGCTATGAGCTCGCCCACCGGTTCGACCGCTCGATCGGGTACTTCTGGAGCGCCACCCACCAGCAGATCTATCGCACGCTGCGCACCATGGAAGCCGACGGCTGGGTGCGCGCCACCGAGGTGGCCCAGCGTGGCCGCCCCGACAAGAAGGTCTACACCGTCGCCGAGGCGGGCCGGGCCGAGTTGGCCCGCTGGATCGCCGCACCGCTCGCCGGACGCGGAAATTCGGTGGTGGACAACCGGTTGCGGGAGCTGGCGGTCAAGCTCCGCGGCGTCTGCTACGGGGATGCCGCCGCGGTGCGCGAGCAGGCGGTCACCCTGCGGGCCGAGCGTTCCGCGCGGCTGGACGTCTACCGGGCCCTGGAGAAGAGGCAATTCCCCGATCCCGGCTCGCTGACCGGGCCCGCCTTGCACCAGTACCTGGTGCTGCGCGGCGGGATCCGGGCGGAGGAGAGCGCGATCGGCTGGCTCGACGAGGTCGAGGAAGCACTGCGGTGAAGGCGGCACTGTGACAAACGAATCCACCAATCCCTACCCGATCCTGTTGTCCCCGTTGGATCTGGGGTTCACCTCCCTGGCCAACCGGGTGGTGATGGGTTCGATGCACACCGGTCTGGAGGATCGCGCCGCCGATATCGGCAAGCTGGCCGAATACTTCGCCGAGCGGGCCCGCGGCGGCGTCGGGTTGATCATCACCGGCGGGTACCCACCGAACCGGACGGGCTGGCTGCTGCCGTTCGCCTCGGCGATGATCACCTCCGCCGACGCGCGCCGCCACCGGCGGGTCACCGATGCGGTGCACGAGGCGGGCGGCAAGATCCTGCTGCAGGTCCTGCACGCGGGACGCTATGCCTACCACCCGTTTTCGGTCAGTGCTTCGGCGATCAAGGCGCCGATCAACCCGTTCCGGCCACGGGCGCTCTCGTCGCGGGGCGTCGAATCGACCATCGCCGACTTCGCCCGGGCCGCCGAACTGGCCCGCGAGGCCGGCTATGACGGGGTCGAGATCATGGGCAGTGAAGGGTATCTGCTGAATCAGTTCCTGGCGCCGCGCACCAACAAACGCACCGACCGCTACGGCGGCACCGCGGCCAACCGGCGCAGATTCCCGGTGCAGATCGTGGCCCGCACCCGCGCGGCGGTGGGGCCCGATTTCATCATCTGCTACCGCATGTCGATGGCCGACTACGTCGAAGAGGGCCAGAGCTGGGATGAAGTCCTCGCGCTGGCGACCGATGTGCAGGCCGCGGGGGCCACCCTGATCAACTCCGGCTTCGGCTGGCACGAGGCCCGGGTGCCGACCATCGTGACGTCGGTGCCCGGCGGCGCATTCGTCGACATCTCCCACGCGGTCGCCGAGCACGTCACCATCCCGGTGGTGGCGTCCAACCGGATCAACATGCCGCAGGCGGGCGAGCAGATCCTCGCCGAGACCTCGGTGCAGCTGATCTCGATGGCCCGCCCGATGCTCGCCGATCCGGACTGGGTGCGCAAGGCCGCCGCCGGCCGGGCCGACGAGATCAACACCTGCATCGCGTGCAACCAGGCCTGCCTGGACCACGCCTTCGTACACAAGAAGGTCTCGTGTCTGGTCAATCCCCGGGCCGGTCACGAGACCACGCTGGTCCTGCGCCCGGCGCGGCAGCGCCGGCGCATCGCGGTGGTGGGCGCCGGACCGGCCGGGTTGTCGGCGGCGGTGACGGCCGCCGAGCGCGGCCACGAGGTGACGCTGTTCGAGGCGAACCAGTTCATCGGCGGCCAATTCGACCTGGCCAAGCGGATTCCCGGCAAGGAGGAGTTCGCCGGGACGATTCGCTACTACACCACGATGCTGGACAAGCACGCGGTGACGCTACGGCTGGGCAGTCGCGCGCATGTCGAGGAATTGACCGGCTTCGACGAGGTGATCCTGGCCACCGGGGTAAAGCCCCGGATCCCGCGGATCCCCGGCATCGAGCATCCGATGGTGCTGTCCTACGCCGAGGCCATCGCCGGCCGGCCGGTGGGAGCGTCGGTGGCGGTGATCGGCGCCGGGGGGATCGGCTTCGACGTCAGCGAATTCCTGGTCGTGGGGAACGCGGAGTGCTCACCGACGCGCAACCTCAAGGAGTGGAAGGCCGAGTGGGGTGCCGCCGACCCCTGGGAGGCCCGCGGAGCGCTGCTGCCACCGAACCCGGCGCCACCGGCGCGACAGGTCTACCTGTTGGCCCGCACCGCGGGGTCGCAGGGCCGCAAGCTGGGCAAGACCAGCGGTTGGGTGCACCGCGCGTCGCTGAAAGCCAAAGGTGTCCAGCAGCTCTCCGGGGTGAGCTATGAGCGGATCGACGACGACGGGCTGCACATCAGCCACGGTCCCGGGAACTCACGCCGCCAGGTGCTGGCCGTGGACAACGTGGTGATCTGTGCCGGGCAGGAGCCGGTGCGCGACCTCGAGGACGGACTGCGGATGCGCGGGGTGAGCCCGCACGTGATCGGCGGGGCGGCGCTGGCGACCGAGCTGGACGCCAAGCGGGCCATCAAGCAGGGCACCGAGCTGGCCGCGCGCCTCTAGGCGGTCTCGGCTCGCGAGGGCGCGGGCGCGTAGTCGGTGGTGCGCTGCCGGGCCGGGCGGCCGATGCCCTCGGCGATCCCGACCAACTCGGCGATGGTCTTGGCCGAACCGTGCTCGGAGCCGGCCATCCGGGAGATGGTTTCTTCCATCAAGGTGCCGCCCAGATCGTTGGCCCCGCCGTTGAGCATCACCTGGGTGCGCTCGACGCCCAGCTTGACCCAGCTGGTCTGGATGTTGGGGATACGACCGTGCAGCATGATCCGCGCCAGCGCGTGCACCGCGCGGTTGTCGCGGTGGCTGGGGCCGGGCCGCGCTCCGCCGGCCAGATACAGCGGCGAACTCTGGTGCACGAACGGCAGCGGCACGAACTCGGTGAAACCGCCGGTTCGGTCCTGGATGTCGCGCAGCACCCGGAAATGCCCTATCCAGTGCCGCGGCGAATCGATGTGGCCGTACATCATCGTCGAGCTGGACCGCAGTCCGACCTCGTGCGCGGTGGTGACCACCTCGACCCACATCGAGGTCGGCAGCTTGCCCTTCGTCAGCACCCAGCGGATCTCGTCGTCGAGGATCTCCGCGGCGGTGCCCGGGATACTGCCCAGGCCGGCCTCCCGCAGGCTGATCAGCCACTCGCGAATACTCAAGCCGCTCTTGGACACCCCGTTGGTGATCTCCATCGGCGAGAAGGCGTGCACGTGCATCGAGGGCACCCGCTTCTTGACCGCGCGCACCAGATCGGCATAACCGGTGACCGGCAGCTCCGGGTCGATCCCGCCCTGCATACAGACCTCGGTGGCGCCGGCCAGGTGCGCTTCGTAGGCGCGTTCGCCGACCTCGGCGTTGGACAGCGAGAATGCGTCGGCGTCTCCCTTGCGTTGGGCGAACGCGCAGAACCGGCAACCGACGTAGCAGATGTTGGTGAAGTTGATGTTGCGGTTGACCACGTAGGTCACGTCATCGCCGACGACTTCGCGACGCAGTGAATCCGCCAGCGCGGCAACAGCGTCCAGCGCCGGACCATCCGCGGTGGCCAGGGCCAGATATTCGGCGTCGGTACAGCCGGCCGGGTCACGCTCTGCCGAGCGCAGAGCGGCCAGCACGTCGGTGTCGACACGTTCGGGGGCGCGGGCGGCCAGTTCGTGGATCTGTTCGCGGATGGACTCCCAGTCCCCGAATGCGCTGCCCAGGTCACTGCGGGTCTCGGTCGCCCGCCCATCGACGTCGATCGCGGTGTGCAGGTCCACCCGACCGGTGGACTGCACGTCGTCGGGCTCCTGCCAGGCCAGCCCGACCGGGTTGACCTCGCGCGCCCAACCGGTGGCCGGGTCGGCCAGCGCGGCGACATGCGGGCGCACCCGCGGATCGATCCATGCCGCTCCGGCCTGCACGTAATCGGGTTGGGCGGTCAGCCGCTGCACCAGGTCGTAACCGGCCCGCTCGGTGACCGCGGCCAGATCATCCAGCGCCGGCCAGGGCCGCTCCGGATTCACGTGATCGGGTGTCAGCGGCGACACCCCGCCCCAGTCGTCGACCCCGGCGCCGATCAGCGCCAGGCACTCGTCGGCCGAGACCAGATTGGGCGGGGCCTGCACCCGCATCTTCGGGCCCAGCACCAGCCGGGTCGCCGCCACCGTGGCCAGGAAATCCTCGAAGCCCGCGTCGGGCGTCGACGCCATCGCGGTGTGCTCCTTGGCCCGGAAGTTCTGCACGATCACTTCCTGGATGTGCCCGAACTCCTTGTGCACCTTGCGGATCGCGTGCATGGTGTCGGCACGTTCGGCCAGTGTCTCGCCGATGCCGACCAGCAGGCCGGTGGTGAAGGGGATCGAGAGCCGGCCCGCGTCGGCCAGCGTGCGCAGTCGCACCGCCGGGTCTTTGTCGGGGCTGCCGTAGTGCGCCAGCCCCTTGGTTTCGAACAGCCGCCGCGACGTGGACTCCAGCATCATGCCCATCGACGGCGCCACCGGCTTGAGCCGCGACATCTCCGACCAGCTCATCACACCGGGGTTCAGATGCGGCAGCAGGCCGGTCTCCTCCAGCACCCGGATGGCCATCGCCCGGACATAGGCCAGCGTGCTGTCATAGCCCCGCTCGTCGAGCCACTGCCGCGCTTCGGGCCACCGCTCCTCGGGCCGGTCCCCCAGGGTGAACAGCGCCTCCTTGCATCCCAATTCCGAGCCGCGGCGGGCGATCTCGAGGATCTCGTCGGGCCCCAGGTACATCTGCTTGCCCTGCGCCCGCAGCACGCCGGGCACGGTGACGAAGGTGCAGTAGTGGCAGGTGTCGCGGCACAGGTGGGTGACGGGGATGAACACCTTGCGCGAATAGCTGACCGGCAGCCGGCCGCCCGGCCCGCGCCGGCCGCCGGACACCAGGCCGGCGTCCCGCACCCGGGCCGCGCTTGCACAAAGGTCGGCCAGGTCAGCGCCTCGCGCCGTCATCGCGATGGCGGTTTCGTCGACGTTCAGCAGTACGCCGTCGCGGGCCCGCCGCAGCACGCGGCGCAGCGCCGACGAATTCGTCATCCGCGCGCCCCCCGCAATCTCGCGCATGCCATATCCGCCACAGTAGTCGGCGCGCCAACCGAGCCGACGGGCGCAGGTCGCGCCCGCCCCACTGTCAGGGTCCGCCGGCCGGCCGGCCGACCGACAGTGCCTGGCGGCGGCGCCACAACAACCACCCCGGCGGTGCGCTGCCCAGCACGATCATCAGCAACACGCCGTATGCCATCACGCCACGGTCGGCGAAGATCAGGTCGTCGCCCGGGCCGCCGAACGTCATCAGCGCGATCGCCAGCAGCCAGGACCACAGCGGCAGCGCGGCCAGCCGCAGCGACGACGTGCAGCGCAGGGCGATCCACACTAGGGCGGCGTTGACCAGGCCCCCGACCAGGGCGCTGAGCGGGAACGGGACGGCGCCGATGTGCGCCGGTAGCAGCAGGGCGGTGGACACGGCGCAGAGCACACCGTCGACGGCCAGCAGGGCCAGTACCGGGTAGTTGACCGCCGGACCGGGCGGATCGGTAGTCATCGCGGGCTCGGTGAGCGGCGCGACCGGGCTCAAGTGGGGATGCTGTCCAGCTGGCTGACCAAGGAGCCGACCATCCACTGGTAGCTGTCCAGCCACCACTGCCAGTGCTCCAAGTTCGGGTCCAGATCGGGATCCATGCCTACGCCCTTACGTCAATGTCGGGGACTCGCTCAGCAGGAGCTTACCCCCTGCCCGGCGGCGCCGAGCCCAAGTCCGGCCAGCAGATCGGTTTCCCAGCCCCGCGCATCGCGCGGACCGGCGCTGCCAGCCGCCAGCACGTAGTGCTCGCTGTCCAAGATGGGCTGAGCCACGTTGTTGGACAACGCAAACGCACGGCCGGTGGGCCCGACGGCGACCTGGGTGGCATGCGCCGCCATGGCCGCCACCTTGGCCGGGAGTGACCCGGCGGCCTCGATGACCGCGTCAATCCGTTCGTCGGGAAACTCCCCGACCGTGCCGGCGGCGTCGTCGTCCCGGGGCAGCGTCCAGTGCGGCAGACGGTCGGCGTCGCGCAGTGCCCGCCGGGCGGCCCGCGAGGCGCTGGCGGCGGTCACCGTCCAGTAGAACTTCGGCGTGTCCCAGCCCGGGCCGGGCCCGGCGTTGCCGTCTGCCGCGGCCGCCACCGCCGCGGTGGTGACCCGATGGGCGTGCACATGGTCGGGATGGCCGTAACCGCCGTGCGGGTCATAGCTCACCACCACGTGCGGACGCAGCCGCCGGATGACCTCCGCCAGGGCCGCGACGGTCTCGGCGTCGTCGGCGTCGATGAACCGCTGCTGTCGCCGGGGCGGGGTGCCGTCCATTCCGGAATCACGCCAGCGTCCGGCGCCGCCGAGGAACTGCGGTGGACCGACGCCCAGTTCCCGCAGCGCGGCGGCGAGTTCGCCGATCCGGTAGCCGCCGAGCTGGTCGGCCTGCTCCACCGCCAGCTGCGCCCAGCGATCCCCGATGACCTCGCCCTCTTCGCCGAGTGTGCAGGTCACGACGTGCACGTCCGCGCCACGGGCGGCGTAATGGGCGATCGTCGCACCGGTGGTCAGCGTCTCGTCGTCGGGATGGGCGTGCACGAACAGCAGCCGCGGAGTCTGATCCGACACGGCCCGAACTCTACCGATCGGCGAGATGGCGCCCGGCGATCAGAAGATACCGAGGATGAAGCTCGCCAGATAGCCGGGAATGTCGAGGTCGGTCAGCAGCAACGCGAGGTTGTCGTGCAGAACCGCGGAGACCACGTCCGGGCTGAATGAGGCCAGCAGGGCGTCCCAATCGGCCCCGAACGCGGCGACGCCCGGATCGAAGTCACCGAACAGGCTGTTCTGCAGTTCGGCACTGCCCAGATCGATGCCGAGCAGGCTGTTCAGCGCCTGCTCGTTCTGAGCCACGATCGAGTTGTTGGCGATGAAGATGAAGTGGGCGATCTCGCTGGCGGGACTGCCGTCGTCGAACTGTCCGACGACACCCAGCTGCGCCTCCATCAGGGCGCTGTTGAACGCCAATTCCGCGGTGGCAATGCCGCTGAGGAGCGACTGGTAGGCGGCCGGAAGGTCCTGCAGGGCCATCGAGATGCCGGCGAAGGCGCTGGTGGCCACGCTGCTGGCGGCTTGCTCGGTGCCGCCGAAGACGCCGACCGTCGGAGCACCGAAAGCGCCCAGGTCGGGCCCCATGGGGATCGCGCCCGCCACGCTTTGCGCGTCGAATCCCCCGCCGCCGCCCAGCAGGGCGTTCAGCGCGCTCTCGTCCAGGTCGCCGGCGTTGAAGGTCGACCCGTCGCCGAGATCCCCTTCGCCGTTGCCCGTCAGCACGTCCCCCAGGGAGATCTGCGGTATGTCGCCGCTGCCGCTGCCGGTCATGTCCGGGCGGACGTGGTTCTCGATGGTCTCGATGACCGGGTTCGCGTCGACGTTCGCCGCGACCATGTCGAAGTCGTGAATCTGCACGTCAGGCGGGGACTGCGTCGCTGGAGTCAGTGCCGCGACCAATCCACCGACGGCGAGCGCTGCAGCCGCTACGCTGGCGCACCGGTGAGCGAGGTGTTCCATAACCCATCCCCTCCACGTGTCGGCGTGCAAGCTGCTTAATAATATCCAAGGATTGTCTGTGCGCAAGACGCGGATCGGTCCGATTCCCGGCCGGGCGGCGGCGCTGCTGCACCCGCGGTAGGGCACTCGAGGTAGCGCACCCGCGCGCCTCGCGGCCCTGAATCGGCGGCCGCGACCCCTCGGAGCCGTCTCTCAGCAAACCGGAAGTATTGGCTTGGCCGATCTCTCGCGATGCGGCCGGGCACGATGGCGCAGCCCCGGCACGATCGACCGACCTACGGCCGCTTCACCCAGATGCCGGCGTCACCGACGATGCCGACCGGCACCGCCCCGGACAGGCTGACGTTCGCCACGCTCGGGCCGACGGCCACGATCGTGGTGTCCTGCAGAATCGGCAGCACCGTCGCCATGTTCCAGAGCCGGGGTTCGACGGCTGCGATCACCTCGCTGATGGACTTGCTGCCGTCGAGCGCCGCATCGATCTCGGTCTGGATGCCGTGGTCGCAGACACCGGTGATGTTCGACGGAGCCTGCACCAGCGCTCCGGAACCGGCCGGGCGCGGTGGAGGCTTCGATGTCGGGGTGGTCGGCTCGGCGACGGGTGCCGGCGACTGCGGGGCCGGGGCTGCCGGGGCCGGAGACGGGGGCGGAGCGCCGGACGTCGGCACGGTGGTGGTCTCCAGCGCGATACAGCCGTAACGCGACGCCAGCAGCGTCGCCAGGTCGCCCCCGGCCTGCTGCCAGCCGACGATGGCGTCGACCTGATGGGTCAGAAGCGCCTCGCGGTAGAGCTTCACCGGGTCCAGCGGCAGCACGGTGGCCGCGATCCCCACATTGCGCAGTTGGTCGGCGGCGGTGTTGGCCACGGCCACCGAGGTCGGGTCGTTGGCCGCCACCCCGATGACCAGTGACAGCTGCTCGCCGCCCTTGCTGATTCGCCCGCGGGTGATCTCCGGCGAGTGCGGCGGGGTGGGCTCGGCGCCCGCCGGTGGGACCAACGCGGACGGCGGAGCATCCTTCTCGACCCGGTAGCCGGCCGCCTGCAGCAACGCGAGCGCCGCCGCGTCGGACATGGCCGGCGGCGCGGTCGGCACGTAACCGGGGTCGCTGGGGGTGCGGATCTGGGCCTGGGCCAGGGTGACGGTGTTGTCGCTGCCGGCCCCCACCGTGGCCAGCAGTCCGACGTCGAGCAGCCCCAGCAGCGCCCGGCGGACCCGGACGTCCGCCAGCTTGGGTTCGGCGGCCCGCAGCGCCAGTTGCATCACCCGCGGCGTGACCACCCGGGAGGTCTGCACCCCCGGGATCACCGACAGTTGGGCGAAGGCCGCCGAGCCGCCGTGCACCTGGGCCACCTGGGTGTCACCGTTGCGGATGGAGTCGGCCAGGGCGGCCGGCGATCCGGCCCGGCGGAACAGAACCAGATCCGGCTTGGCCGGTGGGCCCCAGTAGCGGTCGTTTCGGGCGAGCAGGATCGCGTCACGCTGCGGGTCGATGTTCTCGACCCGGAACTGGCCGCCGGTGACCGGCAGCGCCCGGGCCAGCCCGGCCGGGAAACCGCCCGGCACATCCTTGACGATGTGCGCCGGCAGGATATTGCTGAACAGCTCCCGCCAGGCCGGATACGGCTTGGCGAAGGTGACCACCACCTGCTTGCCGCCGTCGACGGAGTGCACGCCGGTGATCAGGTCATAACCCGCCGGGTCGACGACGCCCGGCTGGCTGACCATCTGCTGCCACAGGTACCAGAAGTCGTCGGCGGCGATCGGTGCGTTGTCGGTCCAGGACGCCTCGGGCCGAATCCGGTAGCTCACGGTGAACGGCGCCTCGTCGGTCACCTCGGCCGACACCAGCAGCGTCGGGTCCATCTCCCAGCGGGAACCGGTCGGCGCGCCGGGATCCCGGATGGGCCGGAAGGCGCTCGGCAGCACCAGCGCGCTGATGGCCGCGGTGACCGCCGACAGATCGGAGCGCAGGTGCGGGTTGAAGCCGGCACCGATCGAGTCGATGCCCATGATGATCTGGCTGATCCGCTGCGGCGGGGGCGCGGTGCTTTTCGGAGTCTCGGTGCTCTGCGGCGCCGGTGGCGGATTGACCGTGCACGCCGCCGTGGCCTGCGTCAACACCAGCAGCATCGCCGAAACCAGGGCGCCCGCCGTCAGATGAGCTCGGCGGACGGGTTTCGGCACGGCCACCAGGGTATCCGGGCAGCCCAAATCTATTGGTTCTTGGCCCGCGCGCGGCTGCGCGCCCGCAGCGTCGAATCCAGCTCGACCTTGCGCACCCGCACCACCTCCGGGGTGACCTCGACGCACTCGTCGACGGCGCAGAACTCCATCGCCTGCTCCAGGTCCAGCTCGATCGGCCTGGCCAGCGTCTCCATCACGTCCGCCGTCGAGGACCGCATGTTGGTCAGCTTCTTCTCTTTGGTGACGTTGATGTCGAGGTCCTCGGCACGGGGGTTGATCCCCACCACCATGCCCTGATAGGTGTCCTGCCCCGGCTCGACGAAGAACTGTCCGCGGTCGGCCAACTGGATCAGTGCGAAGGGCGTGATGGATCCGGCCCGGTCGGAGACCAGCGAGCCGCTGTGGCGGGCGCGGATCTCGCCGGCCCACGGCTGGTAGCCGTCGAAGACCGCGTTGGCGATGCCGGTCCCGCGGGTCTCGGTGAGGAAGTCGGTGCGCCAGCCGATCAGGCCGCGGCTGGGGATGATGAACTCCATCCGCACCCAACCGGTGGTGTGGTTGGCCATCTCGGTCATCCGGCCCTTGCGGGCCGCCGCCAGCTGGGTGATGGCGCCGACGTATTCCTCGGGGCAGTCGACGGTCAGGTGCTCGAACGGCTCGTGCACCTTGCCGTCGATCTTCTTGGTCACCACCTGCGGTTTGCCGACGGTCAGCTCGAAGCCCTCGCGGCGCATCTGCTCGACGAGGATGGCCAGCGCCAGTTCGCCACGGCCCTGCACCTCCCAGGCGTCCGGGCGCCCGATGTCGACCACCCGGACCGACACGTTGCCGACCAGCTCGGTGTCCAGACGTGACTTGACCATCCGCGCGGTCAACTTGTGCCCGGAGACCTTGCCCGCCAGCGGCGAGGAGTTGGTGCCGATGGTCACCGAGATCGCCGGCTCGTCGACGGTGATGCGCGGCAAGGGGACCGGATCGGCGGTGTCCGCCAGGGTGTCACCGATCATGATGTCGGCGATCCCGGCGACGGCGATGATGTCACCGGCGGCGGCCTCCTCGGTCGGCGTGCGTTCGACGCCGACCGTGACCAGCAACTCGGTGATCTTGGCCGTGGTGGTCACCGGCTCGCCGTCGACCTCGCGCATCCAGGCGACCTGCTGGCCCTTGCGGATGCGGCCGTTGTGGACCCGGATCAGCGCAAGCCGGCCCAGGAACGCCGAGGCGTCGAGGTTGGTGACCAGCGCCTGCAGCGGCGCGTCGGGGTCGCCCGAGGGCGGCGGCACATGCTCGAGCAGCACGTCGAAAAGTGGATCGAGGTTCTCGCCGTCCGGGACCGAGCCGTCGGCGGGGGCGGTGGTGCTGGCCACCCCGGCACGGCCGGACGCGTAGAGCGTCGGCAGCCCCAGCGCGTGCTCGGCGGCGGCCTGCGCCTCGTCGTCGAGATCGCTGGCCACATCGAGCAGCAGATCGTGGCTGGCGTCGACCACCTCGCCGATGCGGGCGTCGGGGCGGTCGGTCTTGTTGACCACCAGGATCACCGGCAGATGTGCGGCCAGCGCCTTGCGCAGCACGAACCTGGTCTGCGGCAGGGGGCCCTCGGATGCGTCGACCAGCAGCAGTACCCCGTCGACCATCGACAGCCCGCGCTCCACCTCCCCGCCGAAGTCGGCGTGGCCCGGGGTGTCGATGACGTTGATGACGGTGACGGTCCCGTCGGGGTGGTGGCGATGTACGGCCGTGTTCTTGGCCAGGATAGTGATGCCCTTTTCCCGCTCCAGGTCTCCGGAGTCCATCACCCGGTCGGCGGCCTCCCCGCGTTCGTGCAGGGCACCGGATTGGCGGAGCATGGCGTCGACCAGAGTCGTCTTGCCGTGGTCTACGTGCGCGACGATGGCGACGTTACGAAAGTTCACCGGGCGATTCTGCCAGCGCAACCCGTCAATCGCGAAAACGAGAGGGCCGAAGCCGCCAAGGTCACAGTCCGTTCCCAGGCCGGTTCACAGCCCCAGCGGGGACTCGGCACTGAACCGTTCCAGCTCCTGCAGGTGCAGCTCGGTCAGCGATTGCAGGCGCTCCGCAGCCGCCTCGGTGAGCTGCAGCCGGATCACCCGCTGGTCTTCGCTGTCGCGGACTCGGGTGACCAGCCCGGCCGCTTCGGCGCGCTGGATCAGCTCGCCGGCACTGTGATGGCGCAGCAGCAGGTATTCGGCAACGTCACCGACCGTCGGACCCCGCGAGTCGCCGTGACCGCGGACCGCCAACAGCAGTTGGTGCTGCGCGGGGGTGAGCCCGGCGGCCTGGGCCTGGTCAGCGCTCCAGCGCTCGAAGCGGCGCAGCCGAGTCCGGAAGGTGAGCAACCGGGCGTAGACGTCGTCAGGCAGGGCCACGCCGGTAACTTTATGCCGCCCCTCCCGGTCGCGCGGCAATCAGCGCAGCCGCGCGGTGACCTGAATCTCGACCGCGGCCCCCGCAGACGCCAATTCGGATATCCCGACGGCGGTCCACGCCGGGAAGGGAGCGGCGACGAAGGCGTCCTTGACCGCGCAGAACTCGTCGAAGTGCGCGGCGAGACCGACGTGGTACGTGGTCATCTCGATGACGTCGGCGAAGCCGAGGCCCACCTCCGCCAGCAGGCCGCGAAGGTTTTCAAAGGCCTGAGTGAATTGCTCCGTCAGGTCTTCGGGCACGGTCAGGTCCGGACGGAGGCCGATCATGCCCGAGCAGCGCAGGTGGTCGCCGTCGATGACCGCCGGCGCGAAGTGATGGGCATCGTGCATCGGCTGCATCCAGGCCGGGATGACGGTGCGTTTCATGAGATCTCCTGCCGGTTCAGCGCACGTGACGAACCGCTACGGCGTTCCCCCGGCAGCGTTCTGCACCAGTTGATCCGGGCAGTACGACCGTGCGGAGATCCCGACGAAGATGGTCCCGTGCTCGGTCGTCAAACCCGGATTACGTTCCTTGAGGCCCTCGAGCACCTCCGGGCTCGGCTTGCCCTCCGCGATGAACTTGCACACCATCTTGGCGGTGACGATGGCTTGATCGCCGCGGTTGTAGGTGATGCCGGCCGCCTGCAGAGCCGCGAGGAAGTCGGTGTCGACGTCCGACGGCTCGGCCTGCGCGGGTCCACCCAGGCCGATCATCATCACCAGCGCGCCCAGCGGCGCCGCGAGGGATCTCACCAGCCCCGCCGCGGCGGCCGGGAGCCCATCGGCTGATTCTTCTTCGCGAAGTCGCGGCTGCGATAGACGATGTAGGGCCGGAACAGGTAGCCGATCGGCGCGCTGAACGCGTGTACCAGACGGGTGAACGGCCACAGCGCGAACAGGGCCAGCGCGATCATCACGTGCACCTGGAAGTACAACGGCGCCTGCATCATCAGGTCACCGCGCGGATTCAGCGCGAAGATCGACCGGAACCAGACCGAGACCGTCTCCCGGTAGTCGTGTTCCTCCCCGTAGGCGGTGGTGCCCATCAGGGTGCAGCTCATGCCGACCACCAGCGCACACACCAGCACCGCGTACATCAGCTTGTCGTTGACGCTGGTGGCCTTGAACACCGATCGCTCGGTGCGGCGACGATAGATCAGCAACGCGACACCGACCAGCGTGGCGATGCCGGCGGGAAGCCCGAGGATCAGTGCCTGCATGTGGTAGAGCCGGTCGCTCATCCCCAGTGCGCGGGTCCACGACTCCGGGACGAACAGCCCCACGATGTGCCCGGCGATCACCACGAAACTGCCGAAATGGAACATCGGGCTGCCGATCCGCAGCAGCTTGGACTCATAGAGTTGCGACGAGCGCGTGGTCCAGCCGAACTTGTCGTATTTGTACCGCCACCAGGTGGCGACACCGGCGATGGCCGCCACGAAATACGGCCCGATGTCCCACCACAGCTCCGCGGCGTTTCCGGTCGTCGTCACCGCGCCGGCACCTTCGGCATGCCGAGCGAAACGGTCGCCGAGTACGGCTCCAGCCCAACGGCTTCGGCCGGCGGGCCGGACGCCATCAGCTCGCTCACGTTCTGCACCTCCTGATCAGTCGCCGCCGGTAGTGTCTCGCACACGGCGGCCAGCGTGTAGGCATACGGGGATTCCGCTTCGCTCAGCGACTTGTGCAGGACGTCGATCGGCGCCCGGTGCGCCAGCAGCAACTGGCGTCCGGCCTCGGGGTCGACGGTCGCGGCGAACTCCAGCACCACCGGCAGGTGATCGGGCGCCTCCCCGGCGGGCGGCTCGGCGCCGGCCTCGCGGTAGGCGGTGGCGAAGGCCAGCATCTGCACGCCCCGGTTGCGGGTGTCCCCGCCGGTCCAGTAGGTCAGAAACATCGTCGAACGCCGCCGCATGTCGAAGGTTTCGACATAGTCGACCGCAGCCGCCATCGGATCAGTGGCGCGCAGCGCGGTCACGGTGCGCTGCAACAGATCCGCCGGCGTCGCATCCGCGTGGGCGAGCAGCGCTTCGACGGTGTCGAGCCGCTGGTGCAGGTGTTCGTCGGGATAAGCCAGCATCAGCGACGCCGCCTGCCACACGGCGCGGTCGCCGGGCCCGCCGGGTTGGCGCCGCAGAGACCGCAGGAACCGCTTCACTGGTGCTCCGGGAACATCTCGGGCACCGCTTGATCGCCGCCACCCCAGTTGAGCAGGTTGGTCCGGCCCCGCGGCCGCTGCGCGTGTCCGCCGTTCTCGACCATGTGGAACGACGACCCGCTTTGTTCGTCGGCGCCCACGAACGGGTCCTCCTCGTGGCCGTTCGGACCACCGGTGATGGAGCATCCCATGTGTTCGAGCTCGTGCGCCTTCTGGCTGTAGGCCGTCGGAATCACATACCGCTCTTCGTATTTCGCGATCGCCAAGAGCCGGTACATGGAATACATCTCCTCCTCGGTCATGCCGACCGAGGCGGGGATGTGCGGCTGGGTCTCCCGACCCAGGCTGATGTCGCGCATGTAGGAGCGCATCGCCGCCAGGCGGCGCAGCACGTCTTCGATGATGGCCGTGTCGCCGGCGGTGAACAGTTCGGCGAGGTAGGCCATCGGAATGCGCAGCGCTTCGAGGGCGCCGAAGAGGTTGCCCAGTTCCTCACCGTCGTGCCCGTCCCGGCTGACCGCGTCGACGACCGGCGAGAGCGGCGGGACGTACCAGACCATCGGCAGGGTGCGGTACTCCGGGTGCAGCGGCAACGCCACCTTGTAGGTGTTGATCAGCGCGTAGATCGGCGAACGCTGGGCGGCCTCGATCCAGGTGTCGGAGATCCCCTCGGCGCGCGCGCCGGCGATCACCGCCGGGTCGGTCGGGTCCAGGAACACCGCGCGCTGCGCCTCATACAGGTGGGTGTCGTTCTCCACCGACGCCGCCTCGAGGACCTTGTCGGCGTCGTAGAGCACCAGCCCGATGTAGCGCAGCCGCCCGACACAGGTCTCCGAGCAGACCGTGGGCAGGCCGACTTCGATACGGGGATAGCAGAAGTGGCACTTCTCGGCCTTGCCGGTTTTGTGGTTGAAGTACACCTTCTTGTACGGGCATCCCGACACGCACAACCGCCAACCGCGGCAGCGGTCCTGGTCGACCAGCACGATGCCGTCTTCTTCGCGTTTGTAGATCGCCCCGGTCGGGCACGACGCCACGCACGACGGGTTCAGGCAGTGCTCGCAGATCCGCGGCAGGTAGAACATGAAGGTTTCTTCGAACTCGCTTTTGACCTGGTCACTGACCTTCGCCAGGATCGGGTCGTTGACCAGGTTCTCCGGCGAACCGGCGAGGTTGTCATCCCAGTTGGGCCCCCACTCGATCTTCATCGGATCGCCGGTGATCGAACTGCGGGGCGCGGCAACCGGGATGGTGTCGCCCAGCGGGGCCGAGGTGAGGTTCTCGTAGTCGTAGGTCCACGGTTCGTAGTAGTCCTTCAAACCGGGCAGGTTGGGATTGGCGAAGATGTTCAGCAGCTTGTGGACGCGTCCGCCGGCCAGCAGCCGCAACCGGCCCTTCTTGTCCAGCGTCCAGCCGCCCTTCCAGCGACTCTGGTCCTCGTAGCTGCGCGGATACCCTCCGCCCGGGCGGGTTTCGACGTTGTTGAACCACACGTACTCGGTGCCCTCGCGGTTGGTCCAGGCCTGTTTGCAGGTCACCGAGCAGGTGTGGCACCCGATACATTTGTCCAGGTTCATCACCATGGCCATCTGAGCCATAACCTTCATCAGTAACGAACCTCCTGGGTGCGGCGACGCACCACCGTCACCTCGTCGCGCTGGTTGCCGGTCGGTCCGAGGTAGTTGAACGCGAACGCGTGCTGGCCGTAGCCGCCGGCGAGATGGCTGGGCTTGACCCGGATCCGGGTCAGCGAGTTGTGCGTGCCGCCGCGCTTGTTGTTGGTCTCGGCCCGCGGGGTGTCGACGGTGCGCTCCTGCACGTGGTAGACGAACACCACCCCGTCCGGCATCCGCTGGCTCACGATCGCGCGGCCGACGAACACCCCGTTGACGTTGACCGCTTCGATCCAATCATTGTCTTTCACACCGATTTTCGCGGCGTCCCCGGGACTCATCCACATGGTCGGCCCGCCCCGGGACAACGACAGCATGTAGAGGTTGTCCTGGTAGGTGGAGTGGAACGACCACTTCGAGTGCGGGGTCAGATACCGCACCGTGATGCCGATGCCGTCGCCGACCTCGCCGAATTCGGGGGCGTCGAACAGCCGCACCATGTCCAGCGGCGGCCGGTACACCGGCATGTGCTCGCCGAGCTCCTCGATCCAGTCGTGCGCGGTGTAGAAGTGCATCCGGCCGGTCAGGGTGTGGAACGGCTTGAGGCACTCGATGTTGATGGTGAAGGGCGCGTAGCGCCGGCCGCCGGTCTCACTGCCCGACCATTCCGGGCTGGTGATCACCGGCACCGGACGGGCCTGGGTGTCGGCGTAGGTGATCCGCTTCTCCTCGCTGCCCTCCGACAGGTGTGCCAGCCGCTGGCCGGTGCGCTTCTCCAGGGCGCGGAAGCCCTCCGTCGCGATCCGGCCGTTGGTGGTGCCCGACAACGCCAGCACGGTGTCGGCCATCCGGGTCGCGGTGGTCAGCGCCGGCCTGCCCTCGCCGGCACCGGATTTCATCACTCCGAACCTGGCCGCCAGGTCCTCGACCTCTTCGTCCGGGAACACGGTGTAGCCCTTGGTGGTCAGCCCCAAGGTGTCCACCAGCGGGCCGAGCGACTGCCACTTGTCGTGAATCGCCGCATAATCGCGTTCCACCACGGTGACCTTGGGCATCGTCTTGCCGGGGACGGGTGTCTCGCCGGTGTTGAGCCAATCGCGTTCGGTGCCCTCGGGATAGGCCATCGCGTCGGCGGTGTCGTGCAGCATCGCGGTGAGCACGACATCGCTGCGGACACCCAGGTGCTTTTTGGCCAGGCCACTGAAGGTCCGCGCGATCGCACCGAAGGCGTCGTAGTCGCTGCGGGTCTCCCACGGCGGGTCGATCGCCGCGCTGAACGAGTGCACATACGGGTGCATGTCGGTCGATGACAGGTCGGCCTTCTCGTACCAGGTCGCCGCGGGCAGCACGACGTCGGACATCAACGTGGTCGAGGTCATCCGGAAGTCGATCGACATCAGCAGATCGAGCTTGCCTTCGGGAATGTCGCTGTCCCAGCGCACATTCTGCGGCTTCACCCCACCGGCCGGCGGCTCCCCCAGCACGCTGGCGTCGGTGCCGAGCAGGTGCTTGAGGAAGTACTCGCCACCCTTGCCCGAGGCGCCGATCAGGTTGGCCCGCCACACCGTGAGCACCCGCGGCCAGTTCACCGGGTTGTCCGGGTCGGTCACCGAGAGCTTCAGCTCACCGGAGGCGAGTTGCTCGGCGACGTACTCGCCGGCATCGCGGCCGGCGGCCTCGGCCGCATCGGCCACGTCCAGGCTGGACTTGTCGAACTGCGGGTAGAACGGGCTCCAGCCCATCGCCGTCGCCGACGCCAGGAGGTCCATGGTGTGCTTGCCGTCGAACCGTCCGCGGCCCAGCGGGGTGGTCAGCTTGTCGGCCCCGTAGGCGTCGTAGCGCCACTGGTCGGTGTGCGCATACCAGTACGAGGTGCCCGGAACCTGCCGCGGCGGCCGCGACCAGTCGTTGCCCGCCGCCATCGTGGCCCAGCCGGTCAGCGGACGCACCTTCTCCTGGCCGACGTAGTGCGCCCAGCCGCCGCCGTTGCGCCCCATCGACCCGGTCAACATCAGCAGCGCCAGCACCGCGCGATAGGTGGCGTCGCCGTGGAACCACTGGCAGATCCCGCTGCCCATGATGATCATCGAGCGGCCGCCGGAATCCAATGCGTTCTGGGCGAATTCGCGGGCAACCCGGATCGCCTGGGCGGCCGAGACCCCCGTAATCGGCTCCTGCCAGGCCGGGGTGTTGACCTGCGTGCCGTCTTCGTATCCGGTAGGCCATTCGCCCGGCAGCCCGGGACGGCCCACCGAGTAGTTGGCCAGCATCAGGTCGAAGACCGTGCAGACCAGGTGCTCGCCGACCTGGCGGACCGGCACCCCGCGCTCGACGACGGTGCCGTGGCCGTCCACGGTGTCGAAGCCGGGCAGCGACACCAGCGCGGTGCGCCGGTGCCCGTTGTGGGCCGCCGGGTCGAGCACGGTCAGGGCCGGTCGCACATCGCCGAGGTCGAGGTTCCACTTGCCCATGCCCTCGTCGCCCCACCGGAAGCCCAGCGAGCCACCCGGCACGACGACGTTGTCGGTGACTTCATCGACCAGGGCCGGTTTGAACGCGGCGTTCTCGGTATTCGCAAGGTCCCCGCCCAGATCGGCGGCGGTCAGGTTCTTGCCCGGCACCAGCCGGCCGTCGCGTTCCTCCAGCTTGATCAGGAACGGCAGGTCGGTGTAGCGGCGCACGAAGTCGGTGAAGAACGGCACTTCCTTCTTGACGTAGCACTCGGTGAGGATGACGTGGCCCATCGACATGGCCAGCGCGCCGTCGGTGCCGGCCGCGCAGGGCATCCATTCGTCGGCGAACTTGGTGTTGTCGGCGTAGTCCGGGCTGACACTGACCACCTTGGTGCCGCGGTAGCGCACCTCGACCATCCAGTGCGCGTCGGGGGTGCGGGTGATCGGGACGTTGGAGCCCCACATCATCAGGTATGCGGCGTCCCACCAGTCCCCGGACTCCGGGACGTCGGTCTGGTCGCCGAACACCTGCGGCGACGCGACCGGCAGGTCGGCGTACCAGTCGTAGAACGATGTCATCACGCCGCCGAGCATCTGGATGAACCGGGAGCCGGCGGCGAACGACACCATCGACATCGCCGGGATCGGCGAGAAGCCGGCGATCCGGTCGGGGCCATGGGCCTTGATGGTGTGTACGTGCGCGGCCGCGATCATCTCGGTCGCTTCGGCCCAGGTCACCCGCACCAGCCCGCCCATGCCGCGGGCCTGCTGGTAGCGCCGGCGGCGTTCGGGGTCGGCCTGGATATCGGCCCAGGCCAGCACCGGGTCGCCCAGGCGCGCCTTGGCCTCCCGGAACATCTCGACCAGCGGCCCCCGAGCGTAGGGGTAGCGGATCCGGGTCGGCGAGTAGGAGTACCAGGAGAACGAGGCGCCGCGCGGGCAGCCGCGGGGCTCGTACTCGGGCCGGTCCGGGCCCACCGAGGGATAGTCGGTCGCCTGGTTCTCCCAGGTGATGATCCCGTCCTTGACGAAGATCTTCCACGAGCACGACCCGGTGCAGTTCACCCCGTGGGTGGACCGGACCACCTTGTCGTGGCTCCAGCGGTCCCGGTAGAAGATGTCGGCCTCGCGGCCGCCCCGGCGGGTGACGGCGCGCCGATCCGCCGAGACCTCACCCGGCGTGAAGAACCGGCCGCTGCGCTGCAGCAGGTCCTCCAGCGGACCACCGATATGGGCCGCAGAGGGCGATGCGGGCGGCGTAGCGCGTGTCATCGGAGTTCTCCTTAGAGGTCGCCGCACTCCAGCGGTTCAGGTAGCCAGCCGGGACGTCGCAGCACACCATCTCAGCCAAAATCCCAGCGTAGCGAGATATATCGCTGAGCGACTCAATCCGTCAGCAGAATTTACAGAGCTGTTTCACCTACAGTGCCCGAGCCAGCTCAGAGAGCCAAGCTCGATCGGCAGGTACCCAGTCAACGTCAGGTAAGTCCACAGCGGTCACCCAGCGAAGTGCCTGGTGATCGTCGGGGCGGGGCTCGCCGCGCGCCAGGCTGACCCGGTAGGCGCGCAAAGTCATACCGGAGTCCAGCACGACGTCGGCGCCGAGGCGCTCGCCCACCGTGATGGCCTCGGCGTCGAGGCCCAGCTCCTCGGCGAGCTCACGGGCCAGGGCAGCCGGTTCGCTCTCGCCGGGCATGACCTTGCCGCCGGGCAGTTCCCAGCGACCGGCCAGCTCCGGCGGACGGCGTCGCTGGGCGATCAGCACCGCCGGGCCGACGATCACGGCTCCGGCGACCACGATCTGGGTGGGCATGGCGTGTGAGGCTATACCGTCCTACCGTCGGGGTATGGCTTTGTTGACCGACGACCAGGTGGACTCCGCGCTGAGCGGCCTCGACGGCTGGGAGCAGGCCGACGGTGCGCTGCGCCGATCGATCAAGTTCGGCTCGTTTCTGGCCGGCATCGACGCGGTACGGCGGGTCGCCGAGCGCGCCGAGGCGGCAGATCACCACCCCGATATCGACATTCGCTGGCGCACGGTGACGTTCGCGCTGGTGACGCACTCCGAGGGCGGCATCACCGACAAGGACGTGGCGATGGCCGGCGAGATCAACCGGATTCTGGCGAGCTGACCCGCGTGGTCGCCATCCAGGCCAGGGTGGCCAGCGCCCCGACGATGTAGACCAGGCCGGCCCACGCCAGGTACCACGGCCGGCCGTCCTGCCAGATGGTCGGCTGGGCGAAACTCAGCAGCCACGGCACCCCGATGAGGGTCAGCGCCAGCCAGCCCCAGCCCAGCACCCTCGCGCCCCGGCGATCCGCGTACGGGCCGTGCAGCAGCCAGATCATCAGCGGCACCAGCCACACCCAGTGGTGGGTCCAGGAGATCGGCGAGGCCAGTAGCCCGAACAGCTCCACCACCAGCAGCAGGCCGAGCGGGTCGGACCGGGCGGGGTTGCTGCTCAGCGCGCGCCAGGCCAGCAGGGCCAGCACCACGGTGATCGCGACCGCGATCAGCACCGGCGGACCGTAGCCCGCGTCATGCCCGAGAATGCGCGAGATCCCGCCCCGCCAGGACTGATTGAACGACGTACCGATCGGACCCACCCGGTGGGCATCGCCGAGCAGCTCGGTGAAGTAGCGGCGGGCCTGGTCCCCGGTGGCCCACACCGATACCGCGACGGTGCCGGCGAAGACCACCGCCGAGAACGCTGCGGCGGCCCAGCGTCGCGCGCCGGCCAGGTAGACCCCGGCGATCGCCGGGGTCAGCTTCACCCCGGCGGCCACGCCGACCAGCAGACCCGAGACCCACCAGCGGCTGCTGTAGACCGCGTAGAGCACCGCCAGCACCAGAAGCACGTTGATCTGGCCGTAGTCGAACGTGCTGCGCAACGGCTCGGTCCAGATCCCGACCGCCGTCCACAGCATCGCCACCCGGCGGTTCAGCGAGGCTCGACGAAGGAGATGCGAAGCTGGGACCGCCGCATCAATCCGGCGGCCGGCGGTGACCGATACCCCCAGCAGTCGCTGGCTGAGCCGGACCACGCCGTACAGCGCGGCCATGGTGCCGATCTGCCAGACGAAGGCGACCAGGCCGAACGGCAGCAGATGCAGCGGGTAGAACACCACCGCGGCGAACGGCGGATAGGTGAACGGCAGCGGGAAGTCGGGCGTCTGGTCGGCGTAGACGTAGTCATACAGCCCGCCGGGCCCGCCCAGTGCGGCGGCACCACTGATGTAGACGTGCAGGTCGACGAAGTTGGCGCCGCGCGGGGTCAGATAGGTCCAGGCGAGACGCGCCACGATGCTGACCGCCAGCAGCAGCGGGGCCGAGGCGGTCAGTCGGTTCGCCCAGGTACGCGCGGCCGGAGAGTCGAGGGTGGTGTCTACCGGCACGACTTTAGCGAACGGCCGGCGGATCACCGTCGCGGTTCGGGTCCGTAACGGTTCCATAAATCACACACGTGTCACTTGAGCCTCACCAGTAACAGGCTAGCTTCGGATTTCGTAGACGTCACCGCCGAGGAATTGGGGAACTCATGTCGCGACTCCGGACGCTGTTCAGCACGACAAGTGCAACGGCCGCCACCGCGACCGTCGCGGTCGGATCCTCGGCTGCACTGATCTTCGGCGGAGTAGCCGCCGCCGACCCGGCCGTCCCGGCCGTCCCGTTGCCCACCGCAGGATTTCCCGGGCTGCCCGCGATCGAGCAGTTGAGCCCGGTGATCCAGCAGGCGGCCGCCGACCCGGCCGGGGCATCTTCGCTGCTGATGGCAGCGGCCGCCGCGTTCGCCGGTAACTCCTCGGCGCCGGCCGGGTCCCGGCAGGTGGCCGACTCGGTCGCGCAGTTCGTGCAATCGCCGCCCGATGCGCCCGTGGCGCTGTCCGGCCAGCACGTGCCGACGGCCGGATCGGCGCCGGGCCTGGTGGCCCACCTGCCGAGCGGCGTGGACCCCGCCAAGTCGGTGGGACCGGTTCCGCACGCCGCACCGAGTGCTCCGGAAGCCGTGCCGCCGGCCCCCGAGGCGGTTCCGGCAGCCCCTGAAGCCGCGGCTGCCGGCGCCGTCACGGCCCCGCCGGCCGACGCCGTACCCGCCGAGACCCCGGCACCCGGCGCGGGCCCGGCCGCCAACCCGGGATTCGGCCCGGACGCCCCGCCGACCCAGGACTTCATGTACCCGTCGATCGGGCAGAACTGCCTGGCCGACGGCGGCAACGTCATCGCCACCGCCCTGTCGGTGGCCGGCCCGGCCACCATTCCCACACCCGGTCCGCAGGCCGGCCAGACCGCCTACGTCTTCACCGCCGTCGGCACGCCCGGCCCGGCCGAGACCCAGAAGCTACCGCTGAACGTGACCTGGGTGAACCTGACCACCGGCAAGTCCGGCAGCGCCACCCTGCAGCCCCGCAGCGACATCAACGCCGACGGGCCGACGACGCTGACCGCGATCGTCGACACCGGCTCGGGCAGCATCATGTCGACGATCTTCGGTCAGGTCAGCACCAAGGACCACCAGTGCAACTTCCTGCCCACCATCGGCTCGACAGTGGTGCCCTGAGGCGTCAGTAGGCCATGAACAGGATGGCGTCCCGGTCGTAACTCATACCGGGGTGCGCATCCGCGAGATGCTTCTGGGCCAACTCGACCAGGTCGTCCTCGTCCTTACCGACGATGGCCTCGCCACACGGACAGTTCAGATGGGTCTTCACGTCGCCGCCTTTCCCTTGCTCTCCCGGGCCTGTTTCGCCGCCTGTTTCTGCGCCTTCTTGGTGGACCGTACCTGGTGCAGCGACGCGGTATCGACGACGTCTGCGATCGACAGGTGCGTGCCGGCTCCCCCGTATGCCCCGGCAGCCTCCCGCCAGCCCGCCGGGGTCACGCCGTACTGCTTGCCCAGCAGCGCCAGAAAGATCCGCGCCTTCTGCTCACCGAAGCCGGGCAGCGCCTTGAGCCGCTTGTACACCTCGGCCCCGTCGGGGTCCCCGGCCGTCCACAGCGCGGTCGTGTCACCGCCGTACTGATCGACCACGGCCCGGGCCAGAGCCTGGACACGGCCCGCCATCGAACCCGGAAACCGATGCACCGCAGGCTTTTCCGCAAACATGGCGGCGAACTCTTCCGGGTCGCGAGCGGCGATCTCGTGCGGGTCGAGCCCGCCCATCCGGTCGGCGATCTTCTTCGGCCCGGCGAACGCGACCTCCATCGGAACCTGCTGGTCGAGCAGCATCCCGACCAGCAACGCAAACGGGTCGGCGCTCAGCAGCGCATCCGCAGGCGGGTCTCCTACCAGCTGCAGCTTCGGCACGCCGCCAGTCTAGAACCACCCGAACCGACTGCGCTGGGTCCACCCCGGCCGACCGAATCGTTCCGTTGGTCTGTGTCGGTGGAGTGTGCAACCGTGTAATCGACAACGGGCGTACGCATCTCCAGGAGACAGCATGAAACGGGTAGCGGCAGCACTTATCGCAGCGACGGTCACCGCTGTCGCCTTCGCGGCCACGGCCGGTGCGATACCCGATCAGGGCACTCCCGAATTCGACACCTACATGCAGGGCCTGGAACGCAATGGCTTCAATTTGAATCCTGACACCGCGTGGCGGGTCGCGCATCAGGCGTGCGAAGGCGGCCTACCCGGATTGATCGGGTGGGAACTGGTCACTCAGGGCGTCGTCGGCCCCGGCGCAGACCAGCGGTTGATGGACGTGGCCCGCAAGTATGCCTGTCCGGTCCAGTAACTACCCGCTCTTGCGGCGGAACTCCCGGCGGCTCTCCAGCGGGCCGTGCGATCGCGCCTGGTTGGTGCCGGCGTCCTTATGCGCGGAGCCACCCGCCGACTTCGCCTTCTTGCGCTCCAGGGCCTCCCGGAACTTGCGCTTGTTGTCGTCTGCGGCGGAATCTGATTCGGGCATGCCCGGAGCCTAGCGGCGATCGCGAGGCCGGCGCAGCCGGTCACGGCGGATCGGCACCATCGGAGAAGCTTCAGCGCATGCCCGGCGGCATGCCGTACAGATGGGTGATCGGCAGCGTCAGCAGCACGCGGCGATCGGTGACCATCGCCTGGCGGTACTCGTCCCAGTCCGGGTGCTCCCCGGCGATGTTGCGATACAACGCCACCAGCGCCTCGACGGTGTCGTCGTCGGGGGCGGCGGCCGGCGGCGTCAGCTGGGCATCTCCTTCGGCGACGGCATAGGACCAGCCGTCGTCGGAGTCGACCAGCAGCGAGGCCCGTGGATCGCGACGCAGGTTGCGGGTCTTGGCCCGCGGCTCGGTGACAGACACCTGCACCGCGACGGCACGCGGGTCGAAGTGATACTGCACGTTCGACAGTTGTGGCCGCCCGTCGCGTTTGACGGTAGCCAGCACGCCAAGCGAGTTCCCGCTGATCAAGGCCAGCAATTTGTCGTCGAACACCTGGCGTCCCATGTCGGAAGCCTACCGATTGAAGCCGGTGTGCGCCCTCGTTACCATCACGCAGATGACCCGGTACGCGGCGTTCCTGCGGGGCGTCAACGTCGGCGGCGTCAACCTCAAGATGGCCGACGTCGCTGCCGCGCTGACCGATGCCGGACTGTCCGAGATCCGCACCGTTCTCGCGAGCGGCAACATCCTGCTCGAATCACGGAAGGATGCGGCGGCGGTACGCACCATCGCCGAAGCCGCCCTGCAGGAGCGCTTCGACTATCCCGCGCGGGTGCTGGTCTACCCCGTCGACGTGGTCCGCACGCTGGTCGCGGATTACCCCTTCGAACCGGAGCTTCCCGGCTCGCACTCCTATGTCACCTTCGTCGCCGACCCTGCGGTGCTCGCCGAGTTGGCCACGCTCGTCAGCTCGGCCGGCACCGGCGAGAAGATCGCGCCCGGCGACGGGGTGATCTACTGGCAGATCCCCAAGGGCAACACCCTGGACAGCACGGTGGGCAAAACCATGGGCAACAAGCGATACGCGGCTTCGACCACGACCCGCAACCTGCGCACGTTGAGCAAGATGCTGCGCTGATTCACCACCGGTAAAGTCGCGCAGGTGAGCCAGGCCCAGAAAGTCACCCTGACCGGCGTTTCCGAAACCGCGTTGCTGACGTTGAACGCGCGGGCGACCGAGGCCCGTCGTCCCGACCGGATCCTCAACGATCCGATGGCGGTCCGGCTGGCGGATTCGATCGACTTCGACTTCGCGAAGTTCGGCTCGACCCGCCAGGACATCGCCGTGCGCGCGCTGGGCATCGACACCGAGGCGCTCCGCTTCCTTCGGCAGCGACCGACAGGCACGGTGGTCGCCCTGGCCGAGGGTTTGCAGACCAGCTTCTGGCGACTCAGCGAGGCGATTACGGATCCGCAATTCCGTTGGCTCACCGTGGATCTGCCCGCGATCATCGAGATCCGCGAGCGGCTGCTCCCGGCGGCACCGCGGGTTTCGGTCTGCGCCCAGTCCGCGCTGGACTACAGCTGGATGGACCGGGTCGATTCATCTGACGGGGTGTTCATCAGCGCCGAGGGCCTGCTGATGTACCTGCAGCCCGAGCAGTCTCTGGGCCTCATCGCCGAGTGCGCCCGCCGTTTTCCGGGCGGCCGGATGATCTTCGACCTCCCGCCGTCGTGGATCGGCTGGCTGATCCGCCACGGCGTGCCGACATCGCTGCGCTACCGGGCGCCGGCCATGCCGTTCACGCTGTCCGCCGCCGAGACCACCAAGCTGGTGGACACCGTGCCGGGCGTCCGGGCAGTCCACGACCTGCAGCTGCCGCGGGGCCGCGGGTGGCTGTTCAACGCCGTGTTGCCGGCCATCTACGGGCTGCGGGCCCTCGCCGACGCACGCCCGTCGCTGACCCTGCTGGAATTCGGCTAGATCCCGTCAAGCACACGCTGATCGAGTCCCATTAGGAACCACTCGTTCCGCCGTTGTCGAAGGCCGCGTCGAGGTACCGCTGCGCGTCGGCCTTGCCCAGTCCGACGGCGCGGGCCGCCGCGACGAAGGCCCCCGCCGCCGCTGTCATCGCGGCATCGGCCGGGTCGCTGCTCGCCACAAAAGTGCCGAACCGGCCGCGGGTTTCGACGATCCCGGCGGCCTCCAGCTCCCGGTAGGCCCGAGCCACCGTGTTGACCGCCAGGCCCAGCTGACCAGCCAGCTCGCGCACCGTCGGCAGCCTGGTTCCCGCCGGCAGGGTTCCGTCCCGGACCGCCTCGATCATCCGAAGCCTGACCTGCTCGAACAACGGCCCGCCCGGCTGCCCATCGAGCCTCAGCAGCTCCGTGAAGTCCATCGGCCCAGTATCCCGCTATGTTGGTGGCGTGCGGGTGGCGGTGTTCAGCGGCGCGGGGATCTCAGCGGAGAGCGGGGTGCCCACGTTCCGTGATGACGCGAACGGCCTGTGGGCGCGCTACGACCCCTATGAGGTGTCCAGCATCGACGGCTGGAAGCGGCACCCGGAACTGATCTGGGGCTGGTACCTGTGGCGCCACCACCTGGCCAGCCAGGTCGGGCCGAACGCGGGACATCGCGCGGTCGCGTACTGGGAGCAGCAGGCCGACGTCCAGGTCATCACCCAGAACGTCGACAATCTGCACGAGCGCGGCGGCAGTTCCACGGTTCACCATCTGCACGGCAGCATGTTCAAATTCCGTTGCGCGGATTGCGATCACCCCTACACCGAGA
Source organism: Mycolicibacter terrae (assembly GCF_010727125.1). Lineage (NCBI taxonomy): Bacteria > Bacillati > Actinomycetota > Actinomycetes > Mycobacteriales > Mycobacteriaceae > Mycobacterium > Mycobacterium terrae. The sequence continues at coordinate 3,121,298 of NZ_AP022564.1, forward strand.
AACTGCCTGAGATGTCGGAGCCGCAGCTGGAAGTGGCCCCGCCGGTGTGCGGCTGCGGCGGATTGATACGCCCCGACATCGTCTGGTTCGGCGAAAACCTGCCCGAAGGGGCGTGGAACGCCGCGGTCGAGGCCATCGATGCCGCCGACGTGTTGGTCGTGGTGGGCACCTCCGGGGTGGTCTACCCGGCGGCCAGCCTGCCCGAGATGGCGCTGGAGCAGTGCAAGACCGTCATCGAGGTCAACCCCGAACCGACCCCGCTGTCGGCCCGGGCCACGGTGAGCGTGCGCGACACCGCGTCGGCGGCATTACCGGGGCTGCTGCAGCGGCTGCCCACCCTGTTGGGTTAGCGCGGCTCAGGCCGGGCGACTGGCGCGACCCAGCGCGAACTCCGACACCGGTACCGGTACCCACGCCGGAAACTGGTGCCCCCGCCGCGCCGTGCCGACGATGAATCCGGCGTCGGTGATCATCTGTTCGGTGTCGCGGTGGGTATGACAATTCCCGAACAACTTCGGCCAGAACGTGGCGTCGGCCAGTCGCTGCAGCCCCCCACGCGCCCCAGCGCTGGCGACGTGCTCGAAGTAGCGCAGCTCCCCGCCGGGCTTGAGCAATGCGAACAGTTGGCGCAGCACGTCCCGGGGCTGGTCCACCGAGCACAACACCAGCGAGCAGACGATCGCGTCGAAGGGTTCGGCGGCGTCCAACGCCTCGACGGTGCTCGCCACGACCGTCACCGGCACCGGCGCTGCCGCCGCGGCTTCCCCGGCGGCCTCCCGCAGCCGCGATTCCGGCTCGGGGGCGACGACCTCGGTGACGGTGCCGGGGTAGAACCCGAAGTTGCTTCCGGTGCCGGCGCCGACCTCCAACACCCGTCCGGACAGACCTTCCAGGTTCTCTCGTCGCCGGTCCCGCAGCCAGTCGGTCTCGCGGCTCGACATGAACGTCCAGATCCGGGCGAACAGCGGGTTATCCAGGGTCGCAGGTGTGGCCATGAGGCCACCCTAGCGGCGACCGCAAGCGCGGCGGCGCCGGGCGTCACCACCGATCTGACGTCCCGCCCAGGTGACCGCGAGTCAGCCAATCGGGCCGGTCTCAGCCGAAAAGACCGGCAAAAGCTACCCGCCGGTAGGATTGCCACCATTTCCCGAAACGTGACTCAAAGATCCCTTAATAGTTACCCATACGCTCAGTGTCATGTGGATCGACGACTCAAGTGCTGACGTCCTCAAGGTCGACTTCGAGGCCCTGTACCACGGCGATGTCCTGGTCGAGGGAGACACTTCGGAGCAACTTGACGACTGGCATCCGCTGGCCAGTTGATTTGATCGGCGTCGCGGCAGCGGCGCCGTTCGGTATCGCGCCGTTGCGCGACGGCGGCCGCCCACATCCGGGCAGTCCGCAATCCGTGAGTCATCCCATTTCTCTTGCATTCAGGTTGAGCCGCTCGGCACCCTCGGGGCGGTTCCCGTCGCATCACAGGCCAGCAAACCCGCCGGGACTCGCCGACGCACTCCGCTTCACGTGACAGCGCCGAACGTGCAACCACTGCGAAAAAACCACCGGTATTTCGCAACGGCTGCACGTTCGGCGTAGTAGCCCGTCGTGCCGGCTCTAGACCACTGTCAGGCGACGTTCTCCTCGTCGTCGACCTCGAGCATGTCGGCCAGTCGCCCCGAGATCAGCTCCTCGGCCTCGGCCACGATCCGCGACACCAGCTCGCCGACGGTCGGGATGTCGTTGATCAGCCCCATCGCGGTGCCCACCGACCAGATCCCGGCTTCGACGTCGCCGTCCTCGAAGACCTTGCGGCCCCGAACCCCGGCCACCAGCTCCTGCACATCGGGGAACTGTCCGCCCTTGTCCAGAATCTCGACGACTTCGCGCGAGACGGTGTTGGACGCCACCCGGGCGGTGTTGCGCAGCGGCCGGAAGATCAGCTCGGTGCCGCGCTCGTCGCCGGCGACGATGGCTTCCTTGACGTTCTGGTGGATGCAGGATTCGACGGTGCACATGAACCGGGAGCCCATGTTGATGCCGTCGGCGCCCAGCGCCAACGCGGCGACCAGGCCGCGGGCGTCGGCGAAACCGCCGGAGGCGATCATCGGGATCTCGATCTGGTCCGCCGCGGCCGGGATCAGCACCAGGCCCGGGATGTCGTCCTCGCCGGGATGTCCGGCGCATTCGAACCCGTCGATGCTGATGCCGTCGACCCCGAGACTCTGGGCCTTGACCGCGTGCCGTACCGAGGTGCACTTGTGCAGCACCTTGATCCCGTTGTCGTGAAACATCGGCAGGTGCGGCGCCGGGTTGGACCCGGCGGTCTCGACGATCTTGATGCCGGCGTCGACGATCACCTGTCGGTACTCGTCATACGGTGGCGGGTTGATCGCCGGCAGGATGGTCAGGTTCACCCCGAACGGCTTGTCGGTCAGATCCCGGGTCTTGGCGATCTCGTTGGCCAGGTCCGCCGGGGTGGGCTGGGTGAGCGCGGTAAGGAACCCGAGGGCTCCCGAGTTCGCCACCGCTGCAACAAGTTCCGCGCGGCCCACCCACTGCATACCGCCTTGGGCGATGGGATGCTCGACCCCGAAGACTTCGGTGAATTTCGTTCTCAGTGACATAGGGACTCCTAGCTCTGTCGGATGTTCTTCGCGCAGGGGCTCATCGCGGGGCCATTCGGATCGCGCCGTCGAGGCGGATCACCTCGCCGTTGAGCATCGGGTTGCTGATGATGTGCTCGGCCAGCGCCCCGTACTCGTCGGGGTCGCCGAGCCGGGCCGGGTGCGGCACCTGTGCACCCAGAGACTTCTGCGCCTCCTCGGGCAGCGAGCCCAGCAGCGGGGTCTTGAACAGGCCCGGCGCGATGGTGCAGACCCGGATCAGCTCCCGGGACAGGTCCCGCGCGATCGGCAGGGTCATGCCGACCACGCCGCCCTTGGATGCCGAGTAGGCGGCCTGGCCGATCTGGCCGTCGAACGCGGCCACCGACGCGGTGTTGATGATGACGCCGCGCTCCTCACCGACGGGCTCGGTCTTGGCGATCCGCTCGGCGGCCAACCGCAGCACATTGAAGGTGCCGATCAGGTTGACCTGCACCACCTTGGTGAACTCCTCCAGCGGGAAGGCGCCGTTCTTGCTCAGCGTCTTGATCGCGTTGCCGATACCGGCGCAGTTGACGTTGATCCGCACCGGTCCCAGAGACTCGGCGACATCCAGCGCCGCGGTGACCGCCTCGGGGTCGGTGACGTTGGCCTCGGCGAACCGGGCCCGGTCCCCCAGCTCCGCCACGACGTCGGCGCCCCGCAGGTCGATCACGACGACCTGCGCTCCTGCGTCGAGCAGGCGTTTCGTCGTCGCCAAGCCCAGCCCTGAGGCACCGCCGGTGACGACTGCCACCGCATCTTTGATCTGCACCGTGTCATCCCTTCATCGACCAACCACCTAGTTGGTCGGGACTATACCCAGTCCCCCAGGATGGCCTCGTTGTCGGCCCCCAGTACCGACGGCGGCGTCGGAACGTCGGGCACACTGCGGGAGAACCGCGGCGCCGGCATGGGCTGCAGATAGCCGTTGGCGTCGTAGAAGGTGTCCCGCTCGGCGATGTGCGGCTCGGACAGCACCTCGCCGAACGCCAGGACCGGCGCCACACAGGCATCGGAGTCGGCGAACACCTTGGCCCAGTGGTCACGGTCGTGCGCGGCGAACGCCTTGGTGAACACCTCCCGCAGCTCCGGCCAGCGCGCGGTGTCGTTCTGCGCCGGCAACTCGGCCGGGTCCAGACCGAGCTTGGCCAGCAGTTCGGCGAAAAACTGCGGCTCGATCGATCCCACCGAGACGTAGCGCCCATCGGCGCATTCGTAGGTGTCGTAGTAGGGGGCACCGGTGTCGAGCATGTTGACGCCCCGCTCATCGCTCCACATGCCCTGAGCCCGGAAGCTCCACATCATCGCCCCCAGCATGCTCGAGCCGTCGACCATGGCCGCGTCGATCACCTGCCCCTTGCCGGAGGTCTGCCGCTCCCACAGGGCGGACAAGATGCCGACCAGCAGAAACATCGATCCACCACCGAAGTCGCCGACCAGGTTCAACGGCGGCACCGGACGCTCCCCGTTGCGGCCGATCGAGTGCAGGGTGCCGTTGAGCGAGATGTAGTTGATGTCGTGGCCGGCCTGCAGAGCGCGCGGACCGGTCTGCCCCCAGCCGGTCATCCGGCCGTAGATGAGCTTGTCGTTGACCTTGGCGCAGTCCTCCGGGCCCAGGCCGAGCCGCTCGGTGACGCCGGGGCGGAAGCCCTCGATCAGCACGTCGGCCTTGGCGACCAGTTTGAGCACCAGGTCGCGGCCCTCCGGCGACTTCAGGTCGGCGGTCACCGACCGCCGGTTGCGCAGCATGGTGTCCTTCGGCACGCCGCCACCGAATTTCGGCGGACGGTCCACCCGGACCACCTCGGCGCCCAGGTCACCGAGGATCATCGCCGCGTGCGGCCCCGGTCCGATCCCGGCCAGTTCGATGACCCGCAGCCCCGCCAGTGGTCCCGCCATGTCTGCCTCCTCGTCGTCTGCATGTGATGTGCATCCTAAGGTGGACACTCATGACCGCAATCAACTCCGGTATCGACACCCTGGCCCCGGTCGACGGCTTGTCCGTGACTTTGGCCGACGGGGTGCTCTCGGTGATCATCGACCGCCCCGACAGCCTCAACTCGCTGACCACCGGCGTGCTAGCCGGTATCGCCGACGCCATGGAGGGCGCCGCTCGCGATCCGCGGGTGCGGGCGGTGCGGCTCGGCGGGGCCGGCCGCGGGTTCAGTTCGGGCGCGGGCATCAGCGAAGACGACGCCTCCGACGAGATGCCGACCGAGATCATCGTCGAGGCCAACCGCGCGATCCGCGCGATCGTGACCCTGCCGCGCCCGGTGGTGGCGGTGGTGCAGGGTCCGGCCGCCGGCGTCGGGGTGTCGCTGGCCTTGGCCTGCGACCTGGTACTGGCCAGCGACAAGGCGTTTTTCCTGTTGGCGTTCACCAAGATTGGGCTGATGCCCGACGGCGGCGCCTCGGCTCTGGTCGCCGCGGCGATCGGCCGGATCCGGGCGATGCGGCTGGCGCTGCTGGCCGAACGCCTGCCGGCTGCGGACGCCCTGGAGTGGGGGTTGGTCAGCGCGGTGTACCCGGCCGAGGACTTCGACGCCGAGGTGGACAAGACGCTGGCCGGGCTGCTGGCCGGTCCGGCGGCGGCCTTCGCCAAGACCAAGCACGCCATCAATGCCGCGACGCTGTCCGAGCTGGACGCGACGCTGGACCGCGAATACGTCGGCCAGTCGATTCTGTTGAACGCCCACGACTTTCGCGAGGGAACCCGGGCGTTCCAGGAGCGGCGCGCGCCGAAATTCACCGACTCCTGAGCGGCTACATCCCGAAGATCGGCGGCAGTGCGAGCACCATCATCAGCCCCCACACCAGATGGGTCAGCACCGGCGCCAGCACCCCACCGGTGGCGCGCCGCTCGATCGCGCAGACGGTGCCGAGCACCAGCGCGGCGACACCGATCATCAGGTTGCCGGCGGTCATCATCGCCGCAATGTAGAGCAGCGTCGAGGCCACCAGCGGGTAGCGGCGGCCGAACGCGCTGAACAGCGCACCGCGGAAGAACATCTCCTCGGCGATCGCGTTGACGAGGGCGATCAGGACCACCAGTCGCCAGGACACGTGCGTGGTGTAGTCCAGGATCGCGGTCACCTGGCCGGCCAACGGCGGAATCTTCTGCACCGCCAGGCCGCCCAGCAGGAACACCCCGCCGAGCACCAGGCCGACACCGGTGCCGGTGAACACCGGCCGCTCGTTGCGACCGCGGAAGCGCACCGCGCCCAGATGCAACGGACCGGCCACCAGCGCCCCCACCGACCAGACCGCGGCCAGGGCCAGCGACAGCCAGTAGAAGGCCGCATCGCCCGGGTTCTTGGTGTGCATCCACGCCAGGACGGCAGCACCGAGCAGCACCACCACGGCGACCACGACACGACGACGCTGCACGACGGCCCGCGGCTCGTGGTACGGCGCGGAGACCTTGGAGAAGATGTCGGTGAACTCGCGCAGCAGGCCGGGGCGGACCGAACTGGTCTGGGTCATGTCCTAGAACGTAGCGGCCCAGCGGCGGTCGGTGGCCTGATTGCGTCAGTTCGCCCGGTGGACTTCGATCAGCCGGCGGTAGGCCACGGCGTTGTGCCGGTTGTTGCGGATTTCGGCCTCGCTCAGCTCGCGCCGCACCCGGCCCGGCACCCCCGATACCAGCGACCGGGGCGGCACCACCATGCCCTGCGGGATGACGGCACCGGCCGCGACGAGCGAGCCCTCCCCGATGACCGCGCCGTTGAGGACGATCGCCCCCATCCCGATCAACGAGTCGTCCTCAATGGTGCAGCCGTGCAGCACCGCGTTGTGCCCGACGCTGACCCGGGCGCCGACCCAGGCCGGAAACTCCTTGTCCACGTGGACAGTTACCCCGTCCTGGATGTTGGTGTCGACGCCGATCTCGATGGGCTCCACCTCGGCCCGCAGCGTGGCCGAATACCAGACACTGGCCCGGGCCGCCAGGTGGACCTGCCCGATCAGGCTGGCATTCGGTGCTACCCACGACTCCGGATGCAGCTGCGGGGTGCGACCGTGAATGGAAATGATGAGCGGCTCGGCCACGTGGCTCAACGCGCCTTCCACACCGGCGCGCGCTTCTCGGCGAACGCCCGCGGACCCTCCTTGGCATCCTCGGAGCGCAGCAGCGTGCTGAACTCTCGGGCGGTTCGGGCCCAATCGGCAACCTCGCCGGGAATGGCACCGTCCTCGACGCCGTAGGCGATCCGCTTGCTGGCCCGCACCGACAGCGGCGCGTTGCCGGTGATCTGTTCGGCGAGCTCCAGGGCGGCTTGCAGTGCCCCGCCGTCATCGACCACCCGGTTGACCAACCCCCAGCGGCCGGCGTCGGCGGCCGAGATCGGCTCCCCGGTGTAGACCACTTCCAGGGCGATCTTGCGGGGCAGTTGGTCGATGATGCGGAACACGCCGCCGGCACCGGCGATCAGGCCGCGTTTGACCTCGGGCAGCCCGAACTGGGCGCGCTGCTCGGCGACCACCAGGTCGCTGGCCAACGCCAGTTCCGTGCCGCCGCCCAGTGCGGTGCCGTTGACGGCCGCGATCGTCGGCTTGTCGATGAAGTGCTGCACGTAGCCGGCGAAACCCCACTCCGGGTGGTCGGGGTGATAGATGTTCTCCCGGTTGGCGATCGCCTTGAGGTCGGCTCCGGCACTGAACGACTTGTCGCCGGCGCCGGTGAGCACCACCGCGCGCACGGCGTCGTCGTCCTGGGCCTGCGCCAAAGCGTCGCCGATGCCGGTGCTGACCGCACCGTTGATCGCGTTGCGGGCCTCGGGCCGGTTGATCGTGATCACCAGCACGTTCCCGCGCCGCTCGACGAGAACGGCCGCGTCACTCACAGCAGCTCCAGGATGGTGGCGTTGGCCTGGCCGCCACCCTCACACATGGTCTGCAGCCCGTAGCGAATCCCGTTGGCCCGCATGTGGTACAGCATGGTGGTCATGATCCGGGCGCCGGATCCGCCGAGCGGGTGGCCGAGCGCGATCGCCCCGCCGTTGGGGTTGAGCTTCTTCGCATCCGCGCCGATGTCGGCCAGCCAGGCCATCGGCACCGGGGCGAAGGCCTCGTTGACCTCGAACACCCCGATGTCATCGACGCTCAGACCGCTGCGCTGCAGCGCCTTCTGGGTGGCCGGGATCGGCGCGGACAGCATCATCACCGGGTCGGCGCCGGCCAGCGTCGCGGTGTGCACCCGCGCCAGCGGGGTGAGGCCCAGTTCCTTCGCCTTGGCGGCCGACATGAACAGCAGCGCCGCCGAACCGTCGGAGATCTGGCTGGAGTTGCCGGCGTGGATCACGCCGTCCTCTTTGAACGCCGGCTTGAGTTGGGCCATCTTCTCGATGGTGGTGCCGCGGCGGATGCCCTCGTCGGCGCTGATCACGTTGCCCTCGGCGTCCTTGATCCCGACGATCTCGTCGGTGAACGCGCCGGAATCCTGGGCGGCGGCGGCCTTTTCATGCGATGCCAGGGCGAACTCGTCCAGCGCGGTGCGGTCCAGGCCCCACTTCTCGGCCATCATCTCCGCGCCGGTCCCCTGGTTGGGGGTCTGGGTGTAGCGGGCGCGGAACGCCTCGGGGTAGGGGTGTCCGCCGTTGGCCAGTGACGCGCCCATCGGGGTGCGCGACATCGACTCGACGCCCCCGGCGACCACGACGTCGTAGTGCCCGGCGACCACACCGGCGGCGGCGAAGTGCACCGACTGCTGGCTGGAGCCGCACTGGCGGTCAACCGTCACCCCGGGCACCGACTCGGGCCAGCCCGCGGTCAGCAGCGCGGTCCGGCCGATGTCCAGGGCCTGCTCACCGGCCTGCATGACACAGCCCCAGATCACGTCGTCGACCAGGGCCGGGTCCACCCCGGCGCGGCCGACCAGCCCGTTGAGTACCTGGGCGGACAGTTCGGCCGGGTGCACCCCGGACAGTCCGCCGTTGCGCTTGCCGATCGGCGAACGCACCGCTTCTACGATTACTGCTTCGGCCATGGCTGCTCTCCTTCATCAACGAGGGTCCCTTGATGACGATTGTCAACCAACCCACTGATGGCACCCGCGGGCGGGGTCTCCGGCGGCCCCTGGTCAGCCGACCGGATCGAACTCCAGGTGCAGATCCTGCAGGCCCCGCATGATGAACGTCGGCTCGACGTTGTAGCGGCGCGCCTCGCGCGGGCCGTGTCTGACGGCGCAGATCCTGATATCGGCCATCCGGTCGCTGGCTCGCGCCGAGGGCAGGATCTCGCTGAACCGCATCCTGGACGCCGGGCTGCTCGGGCTTGCTGGCGCAAGGGGACCCGCAGCCGGCGCCGATCACCCTCGGTGGCCGGCAGCGGGTAGCGTCGAATCCATGGCGCGCATAGTGATCGTCGGCGGTCACGGCCAGGTCGCCCTGCTGCTCAGTCCCCTTCTCGCCGAGCGCGGCGACCAGGTGACATCGATATTCCGCAACCCCGATCACAGCGAAGAGGTGGCGGTGACCGGGGCGATCCCGGTGGTTGCCGACATCGAGCAACTCGACACCGCCGCGCTGGCCGAACTGGTGGCCGGCCATGACGCGGTGGTGTTCTCCGCCGGCGCCGGTGGCGGCAACCCGGCGCGCACCTACGCGGTGGACCGCGATGCGGCGATCCGGGTGATCGATGCCGCGCGCCAGGCCGGGGTGCGCCGGTTCGTGATGGTTTCCTACTTCGGCGCCGGCCCCGGACACGGTGTGCCCGAAGGCGACCCGTTCTTTCCCTACGCCCAGGCCAAGGCTGCCGCCGACGCCTACCTGCGGGCCACCGACCTGGACTGGACGGTGCTGGGGCCGAGCCGGCTCACCGTGGAGCAGGCCACCGGCCGTATCGAGACGGGCGCTGCGGCGGAGAAGTCTGCCGGAAAGGGAACGGTGTCGCGGGGCAACGTCGCACAGGTGATCGCGGCCTGCCTCACCGACGACGCGACGATTCGCCGCACCATCGATTTCAACGACGGCCAGACGCTCATCCCGGAAGCACTTCACACCGCCTGACCAGGTAGTCTTGGTGCTGCAGCTGGTTTGCCAATACCGCCGCATGGTGGTGTGGGCGTCGAGCGTGACGCGGGTTTGGCTAGTTTTCCGCGGAGCGCGAGAGGGAACCCGGTGAGAATCCGGGACTGTCCCGCAGCGGTATGCAGGAACGACCGCCGTCAATGGCACTGGTCATGAGTGTGTGACTGGGAAGCGACGGCCATTAGGAGCACCTTCCGGTGCGTGCCTGCGAGTCCGAAGACCTGCCAGCTGTGCTGGGTGCGCCGCGCCCAGCGGATCATCGCCTCGCGGAATGGGCGTCTGGTTTTGAGGGTTGTAGTGCGTTGAACGCACGGGACCGGATCGACTGGGCGGCCGCCGGCGGTGACCCACCCTCGCCGATTGAAGGATCAAATCGTGACCGCTCAACCCTTTACCGCCACCGTTCTCGGTTCCCCACGGATCGGTCCGCGCCGCGAACTCAAGCGCGCCACCGAAAGTTACTGGGCCGGCCGGATCGACCAAGACCAGCTGCAGAATGTCGCGGCCGGCCTGCGCCGCGACACCTGGGCGCAGTTGGCCGACGCCGGTCTGGACTCGATACCGGTGAACACGTTCTCCTACTACGACCAGATGCTGGACACCGCAGTACTGCTCGGTGCGCTCCCAAAGCGGGTGGCCGGTGTCACCGACGAACTGGATCGCTACTTCGCCGCGGCCCGGGGCAACGCCGACATCGCCCCACTGGAGATGACGAAGTGGTTCGACACCAACTACCACTACATCGTTCCCGAGATCGGCCCGGACACCACGTTCACGCTGAACCCGGCCAAGGTGCTCTCCGAGCTGGCCGAGGCCAAGCAGCAGGGTGTCAACGCTCGCCCAGTGCTCATCGGCCCGATCACGTTCCTACTGTTGAGCAAGGCCGTCGACGGTGGACCGGCTCCGATCTTCCGGCTCGACGAGTTGACCGACATCTACGCCGAACTGCTGGGCACGCTGGCCGAGGCCGGTGCCGAGTGGGTCCAGATCGACGAACCGGTGCTGGTGACCGACATCGCCGCCGACGCGCCCGCGCTGGCCGAGCAGGTCTACACCCGCCTCGGCGGGCTGAGCAACCGGCCGTCGATCTTCGTGGCGACCTACTTCGGCGACCCGGGCGCGGCGCTGCCGGCCCTGGCCCGCACCCCGGTGGAGGCCATCGGCGTCGATCTGGTCTACGGCCCGAATACCAAGATCGCCTCAGTGCCGGAGCTGGCCTCCAAGACCCTGGTCGCCGGTGTCGTCGACGGGCGCAACATCTGGCGCACCGACCTGCAGGCCGCGCTGGCCAAGCTGGCGTCGTTGCTCGGAAGTGCGGCGGCTATCGCAGTATCCACCTCCTGCTCGACACTGCACGTGCCCTATTCGCTGGAGCCCGAGACCGGCCTGGACGACGCGTTGCGCAGCTGGTTGGCGTTCGGTGCAGAGAAGGTGGCCGAGGTGGCCACCCTGGCCCGCGCCCTGCGTGAGGGCCGCGAAGCGGTGGCCGATGAGATCGCCGCGTCCAACGCCGCGGTCGCCTCGCGCAAGTCCGACTCGCGGCTGAACAACGCCGACGTCCGCGGCCGGATCGCCACGATCGCCGCATCCGGTGCGCAGCGGGGCAGTGCCGAGGCCCGCCGGGCGGCCCAGGCGGAGCGGTTGCATCTGCCGCCGCTGCCGACCACCACCATCGGGTCGTTCCCGCAGACGGTCGACATCCGCAAGGCCCGGGCGGCGCTGGTCGCCGGCGAGATCGACGAGGCGGAGTACACCCGGCGGATGAAGGCCGAGATCGCCGACGTCATCACGCTGCAGGAGCAGCTCGGCCTCGATGTGTTGGTACACGGCGAGCCGGAGCGCAACGACATGGTGCAGTACTTCGCCGAGCAGCTGGAGGGTTTCTTCGCCACCGCCAACGGGTGGGTGCAGTCCTACGGCAGCCGGTGCGTGCGCCCGCCGGTGTTGTTCGGTGACGTCTTCCGTCCCTCCCCGATGACGGTCGACTGGGCCACCTACGCCCAGTCGTTGACCGACAAGCCGGTCAAGGGCATGCTCACCGGTCCGGTGACCATCCTGGCGTGGTCATTCGTCCGCGACGACCAGCCGCTGGCCGACACCGCCAACCAGGTGGCGCTGGCCATCCGCGACGAGACGGTGGACCTGGAGAAGGCCGGTATCGCGGTGATCCAGGTCGACGAGCCGGCGCTGCGCGAGCTGCTGCCACTGCGCAAGGCCGACCAAAAGGCCTACCTGGACTGGGCGGTCGGCGCGTTCCGGCTGTCGACCTCCGGGGTGAGCGACGCGACCCAGATCCACACCCACCTGTGCTACTCGGAGTTCGGCGAGGTGATCAATGCGATCGCCGATCTGGACGCCGATGTGACCTCCATCGAGGCGGCGCGCTCGCACATGGAGGTGCTCGACGACCTCAACGCGGTCGGGTTCTCCAACGGGGTGGGGCCGGGTGTCTACGACATCCACTCACCACGGGTGCCGAGCACCGACGAGATGGCCGCATCACTGCGTGAGGCGCTCGACGCCGTTCCGGCGCAACGCCTCTGGGTGAATCCGGACTGCGGCCTGAAGACCCGCAAGACCGACGAGGTGACCGCCTCGCTGGCCAACCTGGTCGCCGCCGCGAAGAAGGCCCGCGCCGGGGTGTAGTTCCTCGCCGCCAGCAGACGCAGAATCGCACGCAAACAGCCTTCGCGGTGCGATTCTGCGTCTGCTCGCCGGGCTAACGGACCCGCCGGGCCAGGTACTCCTGCTTGAGTTCCCAGTCCGCGCCGCCCCGGCTGCGTTCGTCGCGCCAGCGAAACGAGTCCGGGCCGATGTCTCGAAAGCTCCACCGGATGGCAGAGCCGTCGGGCAACGTGCCGTCCTGCACGATTCCGGCCGCATCGGCCCGGCCCAGTTGGTGCAGCCGAAGCCCCAATTGTGGTTCGATCCATTGGATGTGCCAGCCGTCGACGGCCGGATCGTAAACCCGCAGTGTCGTCCCGTGAAAGAGACCTTCAGCGTGCCAGACGTCCTGGACAGCCCGCCCCTCAAGCACCCAGTCGGCGACCATCCAGCCGGTGACGCTGCGGACACCGTCGTCGCCGTACCAGGTGATGTCGAGGTCCCACCGGCCGCCCACCAGCCATCCGTAGAGGGCTATCGCTTCGCCGTACTGTGCGGTGGGCCCGGCGGCGATCAAAGCTTGTGCCAGTGAACTCATTTCAGGCCGCCACGATGTCGAACTCGTTGCCCTCGGGGTCGGCCAACGTGCTCCACCGGTAGCCGGCGTCGGCGTGGTCGGCCAGCCGGGCAGCGCCGAGTTGCCGGGCGTGGTCGACCGCGGCGGCCAGATCCGGCGCGACGAGGTCGAGGTGCATTCGGTTCTTGACCCGCTTGTTCTCGGGTACCTGCACGAACGTCAGGTACGGCGGCGTCCCGCCGGCCATCCCGATCGAAGCGAATTCCGCAGTGGCGCCGTCGTCGAGCGGACGGGCCAGCAGTTGCGACCAGAACCGGGCCAGCTTGTCCGCGTCGGCGCAGTCGAATGTGATGGTGTGCAGCATGATCTCCATGGGTGAACTCCTTTGCCGTAGCTAGGTTTTGGTGCGGAAGATCGGCCAGCACACCTCGGTGCGGTGCGCTGCCTCGTCGTCGGTGTCGTAGCCGGACACCAGGTAGTACTCGCGGATGTGCCCGTCGACGCCCAGTTCGCGTTCGGCAACGTGGGTGCCCAGCGCGGCATAGGTGCGATCGAGCTCGCTGAATGCCCCGCGGTGCACCGCCACCGCCAGTTCGGCGGCGGGAATCTGCAGGGCCTGCACTCTGCGGCCGCTCGGCATGAGGTTCACCGGCCGGAAAGCGATCACCTCGCCCCGGCCCGCTTCGAAGAACTCCGCCGAGTACAACACACCGCGTACGCCCGGGGCGCCGTCGGCGATGGCGGCGTCAAGGTCGGCGAATGCCTGTGTCCACCACTGCTCGACATCGTCCATTGCGACCTCATCGACGATCGCCGCAGACGGTGTCGCCGGCACCGACCGGTAACTCACCTCGATCGCCCCGGAGGGCTCTTCGAGCAATGACCGCAACGACGCGACGCTGGACCGGGTCTGGCTCAGCCGGTCTTCCAGCCGTTGCAAATGAGCCACGATGGCCCGATTGCGGTCGGTGACATGCTCGGCGCCGACCACGTCGGTCAGCTCGTCCAGCGGCATCCCCAGATCCCGCAACCGGCGGATGACCTGGGCGATCGGCAGCTGCTCGGGGCTGTAGTAGCGGTATCCCGAGGACGGATCGACCCGCACCGGGGCCAGCAGGCCGCGTTCGTGATACAGCCGCAACGCCTTGACGGTCAGATAGGTCATCCGGGCGAAATCCCCGATCGGCAGCAACGTCGTCACACCGTCGAGTCTGGAGTCTCCCCCAGGGGCAGAGTCAACACATCGGTGCAACTAACCTCGACGGATGGACTTCACCACGATCCGCCACGAGGTCACCGACGGCATTCTCACCGTGTATCTGAACCGCCCGGACAACCTCAACGCGTTCACCGTGCAGATGGCCGACGAACTGGAACGCACCTTCGTCGAGGTCAACGACGACGACGCGATCCGCGCGGTGATCGTCACCGGTGAGGGCCGGGCGTTCTGCGCGGGAATGGACCTGTCGAGCTCGGGCAACGTGTTCGGCCTCGATGAGACCAAGTCCCCGACACTGGCCAACATGTCCGATCTCGACGACCCGGAACTGGCCCGGGTGCGCGACACCGGGGGGCAGGTGACCCTGGCGATCTACGGCTGCCGCAAGCCGGTGATCGCCGCGGTCAACGGCCCCGCGGTCGGGATCGGCGCCACCATGATGCTGGCGATGGACGCCCGGTTGTTCTCCACCAAGGCGCGGTTCGGTCTGGTGTTCGGCAAGCTGGGCATCACCCCGGAAGCGTGCTCGACCTGGTTCCTGCCCCGGATCGTCGGCATGCCAACGGCGTTGGACCTGCTGTACCGCGCCGACATCCTGGACGCCGAAGCGGCCAAGGCCTGCGGGCTGGCCCAAGCGGTCCACGAGCCGGACGCCCTGCTGGCCGAGGCGCGCGCACTGGCCGACGCCTGGACCAAGGGCCGATCACCGGTGTCGTTCGCGCTGATCCGGCAGATGCTCTACCGCAACTCCGCGCAGCCCGATCCGGTCGAGGCCCACCGGGTGGATTCGCTGGCCATGTTCTACACCAGCATCGGCGACGGAGCCGACGGGGTGCGCGCGTTCCTGGAGAAGCGCGACCCCAGGTTCACCTCCCGGGCATCGCAAATGCCGCCGTTCTACGCCGAGTGGGTCAATCCCGCCTGACCGAGTCGCCCGACTCGACGTAGACCGGCAGATCGTCCTCCCACGGCTGACGAGCCACCATGTCGGCCACCTTGACGTAGCCGCGCTCGAATTCCCCGGTGGCGGCGTCCACCAGCCGGTAGGCCTGCGTCTGCCGGTGGATCGGCTGGGCGTCGAGGATCACCACCCGCACCTCCCCCGGCTCGAAGCCGCAGCGCTGCTGTAGCGCCTCGATCAGCTGCTCGTTGGTCATGTGCCCGTCGCCGAAGTTCCAGCCGACCGCCGTCGAGCAGATCCGCTCACCGTCGGTGAGCGAGTAGTCGTCCTCGTCCTGTCCGGCCATCGCCCGGTGCGCCAGGGTGAACAACGCCCGGCCATGGGTGTTGAAGCCCCGGAACGCGTAACCCATGTAGATCGGGATCTGCGCGGCCTCGGGGCTGCCGTAGAAGCGCTCCAACTGGGCGGCCGGCATGCTGGCGATCGCGACGATCCCGCGGGCGATCTTCTCTTCGGCCGAGGCCTTCAGGCACCACTGCGTGGTGTCCCAGTTGCCGGCGTAGTAACGCATTCCCGGAAGGAAAGACACCTTGTGCGGGAAGAGGTTTCCCAGCACGACGACACCGGCGCTGACCCCGAACAGCAGCGCGACCGGCCACGGGTTGTTCACGTCGGTCAATCCGAGGTCGGCGTGCGCGACGAACAGCGACAGCACGCCGAAGATCATGAACACGTTCCACTCCAGCGGCACCCCCATCGGAATCGCCGCCAGGATGCCCAGGTGGAAGCAGACCATGACGAAGGCCGCGATCGCGGTCGGCCAGCCCCCGTGGGAGAAGAACAGCACCAGCGGTACGCACATCTCGATCGCCGTGCTCAGATGCGCCAACGCCAGCGACGGCCAGCCGGGGCGCAGGTCCTCGGGGAAGCCACGGAAGAAGCGGCGTTTGAGCCAACGCGGCCGGATCAGCGGGTTGTTGCTCATCATCGTCGAGATCACGAACGGGAAGTGCCGGTTGAGTTTCGAGGTCGCGGCACCCATCCAGATCACCATGAAGATCGTCTTGGCCGCGATGATCATGTCGACGCCGCCGAACAGGAACGCCGCCGCCAACGGGGCGTACACCTCGCCGCGGGCGGCCAGGAAGATCACCTTGTCCCGCAGCCCGACCGCGGCCAGGATCCCCAGAATCGCCAGGATCTGCCAGTGCGGCAGCACACCGACCTCGGTGCTCAACTCCGGGATGGCCCCGGTGCCGTCGGAGAACAACGCGACGAGCAGCATCACCAGCAGTGCCGCGTACAGCGCGGCATCGAGCGGTGTCCGGTTGCTGCCGGCGGTCAGCGGAATGCGCCGCGGCCACGGCGGCAGCCGGATGGTGTTCGGGCGCAGCCAATACAGGATCGAGCCCATAGGCGGGAAGAACCGGTTGTTCAGCGGCCCGAAGCCGCAGCCCAGCCCGATCACCTCGAACAGCATGGTGTAAAGCACGACCTTCTCGAAGACGATCGGCTCGCTCCACCAGTGCGCCACCCGGGTGAAGCCATCGACACCGGCGGTGCTCAGCACGACCAGCCAGGCGCCCAGAATGTAAAGGGCGATCTTGAACACGTAGAACAGGTGCAACACCACCGGCGTGCCGAAACCCACCTCGGCCCAGTGCCGGGCCATCGGACGGATCTTCTCGCTGCGGCTGCCCTTGCTCCATTCGGCGAAGTCGACGACGGGCAGTTCGGGTTTGAGAAATCCCATGCCCGCCAGACTAGAACGTGTTCTAGGTTTCCGTCGGAAAACCGGCCGGTCCTGGTCAGCCGGCGTTCAGCGCGCGCTGCGCCCGGCCGGAGTAGGCACTCAACGGGCGGATCAGCGCGTTGGCGGCGGTCTGCTCGATGATGTGCGCGGTCCACCCGACCACCCGGCTCATCACGAACAGCGGAGTGAACATCGCGATGTCGAACCCCATCAGGTGATAGGCCGGGCCGGTCGGGAAATCCAGATTCGGCTTGAGACCGGTCGCAGCAAACATCTCGGCTTCCAGAACGTCGTAGATCTCCATCCATCGCCCGCCGTCGTGGGCTGCGGCGACCCGGGCCAGCGCCCGCTTCATGGTCGGCACCCGCGAGTCACCGTTCTTATACACCCGGTGACCGAAACCCATCACCTTCTCCTTGCGGGACAACTTGCCGTGCAGCCACTCCGCCGCCTGTGCCGGTTCGCCGATCTCGATCATGTCGTGCATGACCGCCTCGTTGGCGCCGCCGTGCAGCGAACCCTTGAGGGCGCCGATCGCGGCGGTGACCGCGCTGTAGATGTCGGACTGGGTCGAGGTGACCACCCGGGCCGCGAACGTCGAGGCGTTGAAGCCGTGCTCGGCGTAGAGGATCATCGACTGCTCGAACGCCGCGACGATCAGTTGGTCGGGGACTTCGCCGAAGCACATCCGCAGGAAGTTCTCGGCGTAGCCGAGGTGGCTGTGCGGCGCCACGGGCGTCAGCCCGCGCCGGCGGCGCATGTCCACCGCCACGATCGTCGGCAGCACCGCGAACATCCGTACCGCCTTGGCGACATTGGCCGACTCGGAGGAGTCGTCCTCTTCCGCGTCCTCGGCGCCCAGGTAGCTGACCACGGTGCGCACCACGTCCATCGGGTGGCAGTTGTCGGGGAGCTTGGCCACCAGCGACAGCAGTGACTGGTCGACCCGGCGTGCGGCCCGCTCCCGTTGGCAGAACAGCGCCAACTCGGCATCGGTCGGCAGCTCACCGTGCCACAGCAGGTAGGCGACCTGTTCGAAGCTGCAGTGTGCGGCCAGATCCTGCACCGGGTAGCCGCGGTAGGTCAGTGAGTTGGTCTCCGGCACCACCTTCGAGATCGCGGTGGTGTCGACGACGACGCCGGCCAGTCCCTTGTGAACTTCTGCGGTGGTCACCAGCGGCCTCCTTGGACGGTGAAGTTGAAGATCTCGGAGTCGAACTCGTTGTAGTCGGCGTAGCGCAGCAACTCATAGAGCCGGCTGCGGTGCTGCATCCGGTCGAGCAGACCCGATTGTGTTCCCCGCGTGTCGATCTCACGGAGCCCGGCTTCGACGGCAAACATCGCCAGCCGTAGCGTGGTGACCGGGTAGATGACGGCGTTGTAGCCGATGTCGCCCAGTTGCCGGGCGGTCAGCAGCTCCGATTTGCCGAACTCGGTCATGTTGGCCAGCAGCGGCACGTCCACCGCGGCCCGGAACCGCTCGAATTCACCTGGCCCGGAAAGCGCTTCGGTGAAGATGAGGTCCGCTCCGGCGTCGGCGTAGGCCTTGGCCCGGTCGATCGCGGCGGGCAGCCCCTCGGTGCCGGCGGCGTCGGTGCGCGCGCAGATCACGAAGTTCGGGTCTCGGCGTGCGGCCACCGCTGCGCGCAGGCGCTTGACCATCTCGGCGGGTGGCACCACCGCTTTACCGTCGAGGTGTCCGCACCGTTTCGGGTTGACCTGGTCTTCGAGGTGACAGCCGGCCAGGCCGGCGTCTTCCAATGCCGTCGCGGCGCGCGCGGCGTTCAGCGGCTCGCCGAACCCGGTGTCGGCATCGATCAGGGTGGGCAGGTCGGTGACCGCAGCGATCTGCGCTCCGCGGCCGGCGACCTCGGTCAGCGTGGTCAGCCCGATGTCCGGGAGCCCTAAGTCGGCGGAGAGCACCGCACCGGAGACGTAGACTCCCTCAAACCCGATCTCGGCGATCAGTTTGGCCACCAGCGGCGAGAAGGCGCCGGGAAACCGTTGCAGCCGTCCGGAAGCCAGGCCGGCGCGAAACGCCGCGCGTTTGGCAGCGGGCGCCGTCGCGGAGCTGAGCAGCCCGCTCACCGGAAGATTCCCTCCGGGGTGTCCGGCGCCTTGTCCAGCACCAGGGGATCGACCAGGATGTTCAACGCGCCCAGTTCCCCGCCGTCCAGCCCCGCCAGCCCCTCGACCGTGCTCAGGAACCGATTCTGTTCAGCCGACTCGACCACCGCGTCGGCGAGTTCGGTGAACTTGGCGATGTACTGCTTGCGCCCGAATGGCCGCGCCCCCAACGGATGCGCATCGGCGATCGCCAGCTCGTCGGAGATCACCTCGCCACTTCTCAAGGTGACCTCTGCGCGCGCCCCGTAGGCCTTCTGGTTCGGGTCGGTCGAGTGGTAGCGGCGGGTCCACTCCGGGTCCTCGACGGTGGAAATCTTGTGCCACAACGCAATAGTGTCCGGGCGATGCGCCCGCTCCGGTGCGTAGGAGCGTTCGTGGTGCCAGCTGCCGTCCTGCAGCGCGACAGCGAAGATATACATCACCGAGTGGTCGAGGGTCTCACGCGAGGCGTCCGGGTCGAACTTCTGCGGATCACCGGAGCCGGTCCCGATCACGTAGTGGGTGTGATGGCTGGTGTGCAGCACGATCGTTGCGACCTGGTCGAGGTCGCCGATGCGTTCACGCAGGCGGCGGGCCAGGTCGATCAGCGCCTGGCTCTGGTATTCGGCCGAGTGCTCCTTGGTGTAGCTGTCCAGGATGGCCCGCTTCGCTTCGCCGGGGCCGGGCAGCGGCACCTGGTAGGTGTGCTCCGGTCCGGACAGCAGCCACGCGATGACGCCGTCTTCACCTTCCCAGATCGGCGCCGGGGATCCTTCGCCGCGCATGGCGCGGTCGACCGCCTCGATACCGACCTTGCCGGCCAGCGCGGGCGCGTAGGCCTTCCAGCTGGAGATCAGTCCCTTGCGGGACTGCCGGGTGGCGGTGGTCAGGTGCAGCGCCTGGCCGATCGCGGAGTAGATGACCTCCGGGTCGAGCCGCAGCATGGTGCCGATACCGGCCGCCACCGACGGTCCCAGGTGCGCGACGTGGTCGATCTTGTGCTCGTGCAGGCAGATTCCCTTGACCAGGTCGATCTGCACCTCGTAGGCGGTGGCCAGGCCACGGATCAGGTCGGCGCCGGAGGCACCGAGCTGTTGGGCGACGGCGACCAGCGGCGGGATGTTGTCGCCCGGGTGGGAGTATTCGGCCGCCAGGAACGTGTCGTGGAAGTCCAGTTCGCGCACCGCGACCCCGTTGGCCCAGGCCGCCCACTCCGCCGAGAAACCACCCGGGACACCGAACACCTGGGCGCCCGGGTTGGACGGGTGGGCCGGGTGGGCAAGCGCCTGACGGCGCGCGACCGTCACCGGCCGGCGCAACACCGACGCGGCACTGACGGCGGCGTTGTCGATGATCCGGTTGATCACCATCTCGGCGGTGTCGTCAGGGACGGCGACTGGATCGGCCGCGAGCTCCGCGATCTTCCAGGCAAGGTGCTCCGAGCGTGGAAAGTCCTCGGCGCTGCGGTGGGTCCGGACGTCATGTACCTGCATGTTCCACATGCTACGCAGAATCGACATTCGCCGAAATGCACCGTAATTGTGGATTTATGCGTCCTTGATCCGCTGTTTTTGCGAATATTGCGAATGTCACGGGGGTTAAGCTGCATCCCATGGCACCCTCCACGACCCGGACCTTTGCCGGGGCTCGGCTGCGACGCCTGCGCGAGGAACGCGGCCTGACCCAGGTGGCCCTGGCACGCGAGCTGAACCTGTCCACCAGCTACGTCAACCAGCTCGAGAACGACCAACGGCCTCTCACGGTGTCGGTGCTGTTGACGCTGACCGACCGGTTCAGCCTGCCGGCGCAGTACTTCTCGCCGGACTCCGACGCCCGGCTGGTCGCCGATCTGCGCGAGATGTTCACCGCGACGGCCGGCGAACACACCGCCAGCGACAGCCAGATCGAGGAACTCGTCGCACGCATGCCGGAGATCGGCAACAGCCTGGTGACCATGCACCGCCGGCTGCGCGGCGCCACTGAGGAATTGGAGTCCTATCGGTCACGGGTGTCCGCAGATTCGGCACAGACCGTGGGACGTCCGATGCCGTTCGAGGAGGTCCGGGACTTCTTCTATGACCGCAACAACTACATCGCCGAGCTCGACGACACCGCGGAGCGGCTCTTCGCCGATACTGGAATGCGGTTCGGTGGCTTGGACATTCAGCTTTCGGATCTGATGGCCGAGCGGTTGGGCATCACCGTCGCGGTCGTCGACGACCTGCCGCCGGGAATCAAGCGGGTATTCGATCCGGCGACCCGGGTGCTGCGCATCGCGCACTGGCTGCTGGCGGGGCAGCGTGCCTTCCAGATCGCCACCCAGCTGGCACTGCTGACCCACGCCGAGTTGCTGTCCGACATCGTGGCCGGCGATCAGTTGTTGAGCCCGGAGGCCCGCGGGGTGGCCAGAATCGGGTTGGCCAACTACTTCGCCGGGGCGTTCCTGTTGCCGTACCGGCAGTTTCACCGGTCGGCAACGGAGCTGCGCTACGACATCGACCTGCTGGGGCGGCGCTTCGAGGTCGGATTCGAGACGGTATGCCACCGGCTCTCGACGTTGCAACAGCCGGGTCGTCGCGGGGTGCCGTTCATCTTCGTACGCACCGACAAGGCGGGGAACATCTCGAAACGTCAATCGGCCACCGCGTTTCATTTCAGCCGGGTCGGCGGCAGCTGTCCGCTGTGGGTGGTGCACGACGCGTTCAGCCAGCCGGGTCGAATCATCACCCAGGTCGCGCAGATGCCCGACGGGCGAAAGTACTTCTGGATCGCGACCACTACGCCGCCGGAGGGCCGCGGCTACCTGGGACAGCACAAGACTTTCGCCGTCGGGCTGGGTTGCGATCTGGCGCACGCCGACAAACTGGTGTACTCCACCGGAGTCGCGCTGGGTGATGAGGCCACCGTGGTGCCGATCGGGGCGGGTTGCAAGATCTGCGACCGTGAGACGTGCCCGCAACGGGCGTTTCCGTATCTGGGCCGGCGGGTCGTCGTCGACGAGAACGCCGGCAGCGGGCTGCCTTACTCGCCGGTCACGGCCGGCGGCCGGTAGAACAGCACTATCTGGCCGATCGCACCGGCCAGACCCAGGCCGACCGAGATCAGCAGGCCCGTCCAGCCGTTGAGCCAACAGCGACAGAAGATCTGGTGGTCCAGACTGAGCCGGCCCGGTCCGAGCATCGCCACCACGACCGCGCCGGTGGCCAGCACCAGGTTGTACTCCCAGCCCTCGCCGAGCACGAAAAAGCCGTTCGCACGGTGCACGGTCCACACCGCGACCGACATCAGTGCCACGAACCCGGCGGCCGCGATCGGGGTGAGCAGGCCGGCGGCCAATCCCAGCCCGGCAGCGACCTCAGCGGTGGCGGCCGTCAGCGCCTGGAACTTGCCGAACTTCATCCCGATGCTCTCGAACCATCCCGCGGTGCCCGGGATGCGGCCACCGCCGAAGAACTTGTTGAAACCGTGCGCCGCCAGGGTCACACCCAGAACCAGGCGCAGGATCAGCAAAGCGGTGTCGGCAGCGGTGATCATGTGGCCCAACCTACAACGACGCATCCAGTAATCGTAGATATACGTCGATTTCGCTGATCGCCGACTGCGCGGCGTGCACGCTGATCACCACGGTGTCGCCGATACCGTGCACCCCGTGAGTCAGGCCCATCGCCGGGGACAGCGCCGGGAATCCCGCGGTCATCAGCACCGGCGCGGTGCCCAGGCGCAGGTCCGCCGCGCCCCGGTACACGCTGGACACCACGGTGTTGCCGGCCACCTGCACCGGCCGGGAGCACGGGTCGAACTTCTCGACGCCCCAGTGCAACAACGCCGCCGGTATCGCCGCGAACGCGCGGTCGGCCGCGACCGAAGCTGGATGCCCGGCACGAACCCGGCCGTTGGCGACGTCGGCCGCAATAGCTTCGATGCGGGCAGCCGGGCCCAGTCCCGCGTACAGCCCCACCGGAATGTTGCCGAAATGGTTATGTGCCAGGCGAACACCCGTCTTGGCCATCGGCACCTCGGCGCCCAGCGTATTGCACGGCTCGTCGAGATACTCCGACAGCGCCGCGGACACCGCCGACAACACCGCCACGGTGACGGTGGGTCCGCTCAGTTCACCACGGTGGCGCACCAGGGTGCGCACCGCGCGGGCGCCGTCGGGCCGGCTGTTGGTGGCCAGCGGCGGCCGGTCTCCGAGCGGGGGCGGCAACAACCCGGCTCCGGTGTCTCGGACCCGGCTGCGGTGGGCGCGTGCCGCGACGGCGGCACGCCAGGGCAGGAACCCGCGATCGGGTGTCTCGACCGCGGCCACCGGTGCCGCACGCCCGAACAGCCACGCGGCCAGCGCCGAGGCCCGCGCGCCGTCGGCGAGCGCGTGCGCCACCTGCAGGACGGCTACCGTGCCGGCGCCGCGGTGGCCCGGGATGCCGTGCACCGGCGCGAACACGTGCAGCCGCCACGGCGCCGCCCGCACGTCGAGCTGGTCATCGGTGAGCCGCACCACGGCGTCCAGGCAACCCGCCCAGCTGTCCTCGGGGACGCGGTGCCGAACCGCGCCGACGTGGTCGAACCCCGGGACCCACCGCGGGTAGCGCAGCGAACCGGCATCCTCGACCCGCATGGTGAGGTCCGGGCTCTGCCGGGCGCGGTCGAGCAGCTCTGCGATGGCGGCGTCGAGGTCGTCCGGCACTCCGGCGAAGGCGTAGAGCAGGAACTGGTCGCTGGGGATCTTCGCCGACATCCAGTAGAACTGTGCGTCGATCGCGGCCATCCGGTGTCCCCGCATCGGCCCGACGGTCACCTCAGAAACTGCAGCACCCGGTCGGTCACCTCGTCGGGCTGCTCGAGTTGCAGGAAGTGCCCGGCATGCTCGATCACGGCCGCCGCACTGCCCTCCGGCAGCGCCGGCTCCACCCACCGCGTGAAGGCCGGTGACATGCAGCCGTCGGTGCGCCCGTGCAGGTACAGGCTCGGCAGCCGCGGCAGCTCCAGCCAGTGCCGGTGCAGATCGGCGTAGCGGGCCGGCACCCGGACACTGCGCAGGGCCCGGTAGGGGCCCAGCGCCGCCCGCCAGCCCTCCGGAGTCCCGATCGCCGCATCGACGTGGCGCAGATCCTCCTCGGCGGGATAGCCCGGCGACCATCGCCGCCACAGCCGCGGCAGCACCCAGGAGGCGGACCGATCCGGCAGCCACGGCAGTTGGAAGTAGCCGATGTACCAGCTGCGCAACATCTGCGCCGGCAGCTGGCCGGCGATGGCGAACCGGTCCGTTGCGCCGGCCGAGCGAAGCGCCGCCGGCGGAGGCACCGACATGATCACCGCCTTGGTGAACGGGCTGTCCGGCATGGCGGCCAACCCGGTGGCCGCCATCGCGCCCCAGTCGTGACCGATCACCACATCGTGACCGGTCGACCCGACCGTCTCATGGACCCGCAGCGCGTCGTGCATCAGCGCACCGATGTGATAGCTGCCGTCGTCGGGAATGGACGAGGGTGCGTAACCCCGCATGAACGGCGCCACCACATGCCAGCCCGCCGCGACCAGTCGGGGCGCCACCCGGCGCCATCCGTAGGCGGTGTCGGGAAAACCGTGCAGGCACAACGCCACCGGGTTACCGGGCACCCCCCAACTCAACGCCTTGAGCGCAACCCCGGGCGCCGTCACGTCGATCCACCGCGGTTCACTCATCGTCCACCCCTCAGACCGGCTCGAAATCCGCGACCAGCCACCGGCCGTCGACTTTGTCCAGTGTCACCCGGTAGCTCGCTGCGACCTCGGCGGGTTCGGCGGAGCCGACCGTGACGGTGCGGTCCGCGAAGACCAGCACCACGGCGTGCTCACGCGTGCTCCACACCGACGCCGCCGCGGGAACCTCGGCCACCGCGGTGACGTTGCGCGCCTTGGCATCGGGGATGATCTGATCGCGCGCCCGCACGGCGAATCGGGCCCGGAAGCCATCGGTCATCAACTGCTGCGCACCGGCCAGATCCCCCTCGATGCTGTCGGGTCGAAACGACAGCATCTTGATGGTGAATTCGGTTGCATCCTCGATAGTTTCGGTTTGCATCGACTCATCGACTCGATGCGATCCGTCGTACCACTTCAACCACCCGGCAGCGATAGCCAAGGCCAGGATCAGGCCCGGCAGCACACCATAGACCAGCCGCCTCATAACACGTACTCGACGTCGGAAACCTTGGCCTGCTTGCCCACCCGCTGCACCGTCATCCGCATTCGCAGCTCGTGCGGCCTCAGCTCCAGACCACCGAGATGCTTTGACGCGACGCTGACGACCACCAGCACCTGCGCCTCGTCACCGGACTGCCATTCCAGACCCGCCTCGCTCACCGCGCTGACCGCCTGCGAATGCTCCCGAGTGACGGTCTCGATCAGCAATGGGGCGCGGTCGGCGAACCGCTCGTAGAACTCGCCGGTCGCCGACTCGAGGACGCGCCGCACATCACCCTCGGGGTCTTGGTAATCGACCGTGGTGAGGTCGAGTGCGGTCTGGCGGGCCGCCTGGATGAACATCGCCCGCTGCGTGGCGGCGCGGTGGACGGCCTCGGCCCGAACACCGAGCCAGCCGAGCAGGCCCGCCAACACCAGCACCCCGATCAGCCCTGCGATCAATGCGCGACGCTGTCCGCCGTCGGCGATGTCATCACCCACCATGATTCACACTGTCTACCATCTCCTGATGAGCACAGCCCAGACCGTCGAATTCGACGGCGTCGACGGAGTCACGCTGGTCGCCGACGAATGGAACCGGGGTGTCGCCGTAGACGCCACCCCGACGATCCTGATGCTGCACGGCGGCGGCCAGAATCGGCACTCCTGGCACAAGACCGGTCAGATCCTGGCCGACCGGGGCTATCACGTCGTCGCGCTCGACACTCGTGGCCACGGCGACAGTGACCGCGCACCCGGCGCCGACTACGCCATCGAGACGCTCGCCGCCGACGCCATCGCGGTGATCGAGGCGATCGGCCGCCCGGTCGCGCTGATCGGGGCGAGCATGGGCGGGCTGACCGGGCTTCTGGTCGCCGATCAGGCCGGACCGCTGCGGGTAGTCAAGCTGGTGCTGGTCGATGTGGTGCCGCGCTACGAGAAAGACGGCAGCGCGCGGATCCGCGACTTCATGTTCAGCCACATCGACGGCTTCGACTCCCTCGAACAGGCCGCCGACGCGGTGGCGGAATATCTGCCGTACCGGGCCAAGCCCCGCAGTCCGGAGGGATTGAAGAAGAATCTGCGGTTCCGCGACGGCCGCTGGTACTGGCACTGGGATCCGGCGCTGCTGACCAAACCCGGCGACGATCCGGCGCTACGCACCGAGATGCTCGAGGCGGCCGCCATGGGCCTGCAGATCCCGATCCTGCTGATCCGCGGCAAGCTCTCCGATGTGGTCAGCACCGCGGGCGTTCACGACTTCCTGGCCAAGGTTCCCGGTGCGCGCTTCGTCGAATTGTCCGAGGCCGGGCACACCGCGGCCGGCGACGACAACGACGCGTTCAGCACGGCCGTCGTCGAGTTCGTGTCGCGCTGAATGTTCGGGATCGAATGGCTGACGCCGACGCTGCTCGCGGTCGGCGTGCTGGCAGCGGTGGCCCTCGTCGAAGCCGTCGTCCTCGCGGTGTTGACCCGGCGGTTACACCGGACCCGGGCCGAGGCCGATGAGCTGCGACAGCGCGTCGACACCCGCAACCTGCTTTTGACCGGCGGACGCGAAGCCGTCAAAACGGTGTGGCAGACCGCGAACCTGGTGCGCAAGCAGGGGTTCGGCGCGGCGGTGCGGTCTTCGATCGAAGATCTCGCCGATTGGGCCGAGGTGGAGCGACCCGACCTGGCCCGCCTCACCCCGGACGGCCACGTGGTGATCCTGTTCACCGACATCGAGGAGTCCACCGCCCTCAACGAACGGATCGGCGACCGCGCCTGGGTGAAGCTGATCGCCCGGCATGACGAGATGGTGCAGCGTACGGTCCGCCAGCACGGCGGGCATGTGGTCAAGAGCCAGGGCGACGGCTACATGATCGCGTTCGCGCAACCCGAGCAGGCGGTGCGCTGCGCCATCGACATCCAACACGCACTGCAGCAGCACCGCGGCCGCAAGCCGGCGCATCCGATCCGGGTCCGGATCGGGATTCACATGGGACGCTCGGTGCGCCGCGGCGACGACCTGTTCGGACGCAACGTCGCGATGGCCGCCCGGGTCGCCGCCGCCGCCGACGGCGCCCAGATCCTGATCAGCGGCCCGGTGCGCGACGCGGTCAAGGACTGCGACGACATCGCCGTCGGCGCCGGCCGCGACGCCGAGCTGAAGGGCTTCGCCGGCACCCACCGCCTCTACGCCGTCGAGGCCGCCTAGTTGTCACCGCCGGCTTCGGCCAGCCGCTGATGCAGCCGGGCGCGGACCTCTTCGGGCGTGTAGGCCCGTCGCCGTCGCTGGTCCCGCGCCACCAGCACTCCCCCGGCGGCGACGCCGACCACGCCGGCCAGGCCGATCCATTTCCAAATGCTGCGCACGATCACACCTTAGGGTGCTGATTCGTGGACGAACACACCGTGACGTTGGAACGCGCGCTGGCCGAGACCCGCACCGGCGACATCTGGCTGTTTCGCGGCCGCTCCGGCCCCGACCGCGCCATCCAGACCCTGTCCAACGCCCCGGTGAACCACGTCGGGATGACGGTCGCCCTCGAGGACCTGCCCCCGCTGATCTGGCATGCCGAGCTCGGCGACAAGCTGCTCGACGTCTGGACCGGCACCAACCACCGCGGGGTGCAGCTCAACGATGCCCGGGCCGCCGTCGAGCAATGGATGGGTCGCTACGAGCAGCGCTGCTGGTTCCGTCAGCTCAACGGAACCATCACCCGCGAACAGGAAGACCGGCTGCTGCAGGTGATCGCCCGGATGGATGGCACCGCGTTTCCCACCACGGCGCGGCTCACCGGCCGGTGGCTGCGGGGCCGGCTGCCGACCGCGGGCGACTGGACCCGAGGAATCCCGGTGCTGGACCGTAAAGTTCGTCAGCTCAGCCAACGCCGTAAGGCGCGCAAAGCCCGCGTCGCGATGCAGACCGCCTACTGCGCGGAGACGGTGGGCATCACCTATGAAGAGATGGGGTTGCTGTCGACCGACAAGGACGCGAACTGGTTCGACCCCGGGACGTTCTGGAGCGGCGACATCTTGCCGCTGACCCCCGGATATCAGCTCGGCCGGGAGATCATCGTCGTGCCGTAGGCGTGATGGCCCTAGTCGACGGTCAGCTCGCCCATCAGCGACCAGTCCGTCGCCTCGATCTGCTGGCTGATGATCTTCGGGGTCGAGACCAGTGCCTGCGGCATCTGGGTCATGGCCTGCTGGAAGTGCTCGCTGTTGACGTGGGCGCTGCCGGCCTCGCCGTCCCGGAAAGCCTCGACGAGCACGTACTCACTGGGATCGTCCAGGCTGCGTGACCAGTCGAACCACAGGTTGCCCGGCTCGGCGCGAGTGGCCTCGGTGAACTCCGCGACCAGCTGCGGCCAGCGCTCCGCCCACTCCGGCTTGACCGTGAACTTGACCACGATGAAGATCACCGCTGTTACCCGATTTCCAGACTGCTGCGAACCGGTGTGGCGTTGGTGGTCAAATCCAGTACCGGGCAGTGCTTTTCGACGACCTGGTGCAGTTCGGCGTAACGTTCTGCTGTCTCCGGGCCGGTCACGGTGATGACCACCCGGACCTCACTGAAGCCGGGGCGCACCGCGTCGTCGAGGCCGAAGAACCCGCGCACGTCCAAATCTCCCTCGGCCCGCCCGGTGATCTCGTCGACGGTGACGCCCAACTTCTCGGCCCAGTACCGCCAGGTGACGATCTGGCAGGACAGCAGCGATCCCAGGTAGTACTCGACCGGGTTGGGGGCGGTGTCCTCGCCGCCGAGTGTCGGCGGTTCGTCGACCTCGACGCTGTAGCGCCCCATGGTGATCGTGCTGGCGACCGCGTCATGGGCGACCGCGGAGGCCCGGAAGACGACTTGGGAGCCGGCCGGATCGGCGGCGGCCGGGTCACTGGTGGCGGCGACGACGGCGGCCAGGCGAGTGGTCGATGAGGTCATGGCGGTCAAGGGTAGCGGCCGGCCGGCCACCGAGGGTTGGCCCGTGCCCATGTCACGGGCTAGCCTGAGCGACGTGGAGGTACTACGGCACGTAATAGTTCTGCTGCACATCGTCGGCTTCGCTGTGACGTTCGGGGCGCTGGCTGCCGAGGCCGCGGCGCGGCGCTTCCAGCTCACCCCGCTGATGGACTACGGCGTGGTGCTGTCGTTGCTGACCGGGTTGGCGCTGGCCGCTCCCTGGCCGGCCGACGTGGTGCTCAACTACCCCAAGATCACGGTCAAGCTGGTGCTGCTGATCGCCCTGGGCGCCGTGCTCGGGATCGGCCGGGCCCGGCAGCGTCGATCCGGTGAAGCGCCGCGTCCGCTGTTCTACGCCGCCGGCGCACTGGTGCTGACCGCCGCGGGGATCGCCGTCATCTGGTAGTCGGCATCAGGGCTGGTGGACGAGCTCGACACCGATCTCGGCGGCGGCGACCCCCAGCCTGTTGTCCCTGGTCCACAATTTCGCGCCATCGGCAATCAGGACCGCCCCCAGGAGGGCGAATCACGTGCACTCTCGACACGAATCAGGGTCTCCAGGCCCCGCCTGAGCAGCACGGCGTTCTCATGCACTCCGGTGAGCTCGGCCGCCTTCTCCAGTGATGCCCTATCGGAGTCCGAATTTCTGTCGGGCCTGGTCGGTGACCGGTGTGAACAGGTTGACGAGATTGCCGTCCGGATCCCGAAACAGCAGGGCCCGGTTGCCCCACGGCATGGTCGTCGGCTCGGTCACGACCTCGGACAGCTGCCCCCGGAGGCGCCCGAACTCGGCGTCCACGTCGTCGACGATGAACTCGAGGATCGCGCTGCGATTGGCGCCCGGCTCGGCGGATCCGGCCCCGAACAGCGGGACCGTCTTGTCGCTGCCGATCGCCAAAGTGCCTACCGGTGTCGGGATCTCGGCGAACAGCTCATTGCCCCACACTGCGGAGGCACCGGTGACCAGCTCGTAGAAGCCGACCAGTCTCTTGACGTCGGCGGTGATGATGCGTGTGGAGACGAAATTCATGCCGGGGACGTTAGCCGCGACCCCCGACAAACCGTCCTCTCGATACGGCAAGGACCGGCCGTGCCACAGCCCGGTATGGACCCATGGCCCGCTCAATGGATAGGCGCACACCGCCGATCAACCGATGGATACGACGCCGCCTGGCGCGGAGCTTCAGGAAGTACCGGCCTCCGAGGCACACCGCCGCGGTCACCACGAGAATCCACAGCGTCGCCGCCACCAGGTAGATCGCCTCAACCACCGCCATGACGACGAGCGTCCTCTGCCCCGGTTGCGGTCAGGTCACCGGCACGACACACGTCGGCGACGTTCTTTCCCGCGAAATTGAAGCCACGCAGGTGATCCGGCGATTTTTCCAGCATTGGTGCAATCTCGCGCAAACCACGCCGGGTAGCCTGACGCGGTGGATCCCGTGCTGGATGAAGGCCCGTTCTTCCACGGAACCAAGGCAGAACTACAGGCCGGCGAGCTGCTCACCGCCGGCTTCCGCTCCAACTACCGGCCCGAAATCGTGATGAACCACATCTATTTCACCGCCCTGCGTGACGGAGCCGGGCTGGCGGCCGAACTCGCTGCCGGCGACGGCACACCGCGGGTGTATCTCGTCGAACCGACCGGTGCGTTCGAGAACGATCCGAATGTCACCGACAAGAAGTTCCCCGGCAACCCGACCCGCTCCTATCGCAGCACCGAACCGCTGCGGGTCATTGCAGAGGTCGACGACTGGACGCGACTGTCTCCCGAGGCCCTCCAGCAGTGGCGAGATCGGCTGGCAGCGCTGCGGGCCGAGGAGCGCGACGAGATCATCAACTAAGGCACCGGCTACACGTTGAACCGGAACTCCACCACATCCCCGTCGGCCATCACGTAGTCCTTGCCCTCCATGC
This sequence comes from Mycolicibacter terrae, assembly GCF_010727125.1. Taxonomy (NCBI): domain Bacteria; kingdom Bacillati; phylum Actinomycetota; class Actinomycetes; order Mycobacteriales; family Mycobacteriaceae; genus Mycobacterium; species Mycobacterium terrae. The sequence continues at coordinate 3,152,156 of NZ_AP022564.1, forward strand.
GCACCTTGCCGGCGGCCTTGGCGGCGGCCATCGACCCGGCCTCGACCAAGTCGTCAAACGACACCACTTCGGCCTTGATGAAGCCCTTCTCGAAGTCGGTGTGGATCACTCCGGCCGCCTTCGGTGCGGTGTCGCCGGCGTGGATGGTCCAGGCCCGGGCCTCCTTGGGACCGGCGGTCAGGTAGGTCTGCAACTTCAGGGTGTGAAACCCGGCCCGCGCCAACGCATCCAGACCGCGTTCGGTCTGCCCGATCGACTCCAGCAGCTCCATCGCCGATTCCTCGTCCAGTTCGGCGAGCTCGGCTTCGATCTTGGCGTCGAGGAACACCGCGTCGGCCGGTGCCACCAGCTCGCGTAGCTCAGCGATCCGCGCCGCATCGGTGAGCACCGACTCGTCGGCGTTGAACACATACAGGAACGGCTTGGTCGTCAGCAGGTTCAGCTCCCGCAGCGGCACCGAGTCCACGCGCGCGGCGAACAGCGTCTTGCCGCCGTCAAGGATCTCCTGCGCCGCCACCGCCGCCTCGAGCACCGGCTTGCGGTCCTTGTTGTTGCGGGCTTCCTTCTCCAGGCGCGGAATCGCCTTCTCCAGGGTCTGCATGTCGGCCAGGATCAGCTCGGTGGCGACCACCTCGATGTCGGCCTCGGGATCGACCTTGCCGTCCACATGCACCACGTCGTCGTCGGAGAACACCCGCACCACCTGGCAGATGGCGTCGCACTCGCGGATGTTGGCCAGGAACTTGTTGCCCAGCCCGGCCCCCTCCGAGGCGCCCTTGACGATGCCGGCGATGTCGACGAACGTCACCGGCGCCGGCAGGATCCGCTCGGAACCGAAGATCTCCGCCAGCTTGACCAGCCGGGGATCGGGCAGCGGCACCACGCCCTCGTTCGGCTCGATCGTCGCGAACGGGTAGTTGGCGGCCAACACGTCGTTGCGGGTCAGCGCGTTGAACAGGGTCGACTTACCGACGTTGGGCAACCCCACGATTCCCAGGCTCAGGCTCACAGGGAGCCAAGTCTAGAGCGTGCCGCCATGCGTGCCCGCCAACGCCAGCCGGTACCGTCAGTGTGTGGCAGCACAGCGGGACAAGTCGGCGGTGGCGCCTGACCACCGTTCGATTCTGCCCAGCGCAGCCGGTTTGCCGTGGTGGGCCGCCGTTGCGGTGGCTGTCACCGCGACCGCGATCGGCGTCGCGTTCGACGCGGGCTCCGGTGAGAAGGAACTGAGCACCGTCTTCTCCGCACTGTATGTGATGGGCTGCCTCGCGGCCGTGCTCATGGTGCAGCAATCGGCGGTGTTCACCGCGGTCATCCAACCTCCCCTGATCCTGTTCTGCACCGTGCCGGCCGCCTACTGGCTCTTCCGCGGCGCGGGTTTCCCCGGGCTCAAGGCGATCGTCATCAACTGCGGATATCCGCTGATCGAGCGGTTCCCGCTGATGCTGTTCACGGCGGCCGCCGTGCTGTTGATCGGGATGATCCGCTGGTATCTCGGCATGCTGGGCGGCACGGCGACCGCCGCGGCCGACGACCACGCCACGACTCGGCGGTCCACACTGGTCGACAAGCTCGGCAGCATGCTCACCGCGGCGCTCAACCGCAACCCCGCGCACGCCATCGAGCCGTCGGCCTCGCGCACCCAGCGCGAACGGCGCTCGGGCGGCCGTCCCCGGCGGGCGACCCCGGAGGCTCGTCGCGCCGCCCGGAAGGCCACGGCAAGCCGGTCGGCCGCCCGGTCCGGTGAGCGTCGTCGCGGGGCCAACGCATCGGCGCCGACACGCTCACGGCACGTCCGGCCCCCGATGGACGACGTTCCGGTGACCGAACGTCCGCGGCGCCGCCGCCCGGCACCCGACCTGCGCGACGAGCCGCCGACCCGGCGGCGACGCCCGGCGCCCGAGTGGCAGGGCGAGCCGCCCCGGCGACGCGGGGAACCGGCGCCGAGGACCCAGCGGGATCCCCGTGCACGCGGTTATCGGCCCACCGAGGAACCCGAATCGCTACCCCGACGTCGGCCGGGGACGACGGCCGGCCGCAGCAACGGCACCGGCACCACCCACCACCCGGTCTCGCGGGTGCGCTATCGCAACAGTGCCGGTGATGAACCCGGCGTGGAACCCCGAACCCGGTCCCGTGATCCGCGCAACCAGGAGTTCGACTCCTGGGAGTACGACATCTGACCGATTAACGGCGGTCCGGCCGGATCTCCCGGGGCAATGCGAACACCAGCGTCTCGTTGGCCGTGGCCACCGGGTACACCGTGCCGTAGCCGTGCGCGGCCAACCGCTCCAGCACGCCACGGACCAGGATCTCCGGGACCGACGCGCCCGAGGTGACGCCGATGGTCTGCACTTCGCCGGTGCCGGACGCAAGCCATGCCGGGTCGATGTCCTCGGCGTAGTCGACCAGATGTGCGGCGTCGGCGCCGGCACCCAACGCCACCTCCACCAGCCGGTTGGAGTTCGACGAGTTACGCGAGCCGACGACGATCACCAGCTCGCATTCCGGGGCCATCGCCTTGACTGCGGTCTGCCGGTTCTGGGTGGCGTAACAGATGTCGTCGCTGGGCGGATCCTGCAGGTTGGGGAACCGCTCGCGCAGCTTGACCACGGTCTGCATCGTCTCGTCGACGCTCAGCGTGGTCTGCGACAGCCACACCACCTTGTTCTCGTCGCGCACCTGCACCGAGGCCACCGCATCTAAGCCGTCGACCAGCTGCACGTCCTCGGGTGCCTCACCGATGATGCCGATGACCTCTTCGTGGCCGGCGTGCCCGATCAGCAGGATGTCGTAGCCGTCCCGGGCGAACCGTTTGGCCTCGTTGTGCACCTTGTTGACCAGCGGGCAGGTCGCGTCGATCACGCGCAGACCGCGGTCGGCCGCCAAGTCGTGCACGCTGGGCGCGACGCCGTGCGCGGAGAACACCACCATCGCGCCCTCGGGCACCTCGTCGGCCTCGTGGACGAAGACCACACCCTTGTTCGTCAGGGTGTCCACCACATGCTTGTTGTGCACGATCTCGTGCCGCACGTAGACCGGTGCGCCGTGCTTCTCCAGCGCTCGCTCCACCGTCTCGACGGCCCGGTCGACGCCCGCGCAGTAGCCGCGGGGCTCGGCCAAGAGCACCCGTTTGCCGGCGGGGGCGGCGGCGACCGGCGCCCCCGCGGTGTCTGAGGTCTCCATATCGAGGGTCGGCGGCATGGCACCCAGCGTACGGTCTGCCGACACGGGACCGCCAGCTCGCGCCCCGGCGCTCAGTACTTGGAGATGACCGGCGGGTAAGGCAGTCTGGTGGCCATGGCTACTGCACCATTCGGAGTCCGTCTCCTGGTCGGCGCGGCAACCGTTGCCGTCGAGGAGACGATGAAGCTGCCACAAACCATCCTGACCTACCCGATGACGCTGGCAAGCCAGGCCGCGCACGCCGTGATGCGCTGGCAGCAGGGCATCGCTGAGCTGGTCAACAAGGGCGACTCCACGCTCGAATCACTCTTCCCGCCGAAAGACGAGCAGCCGGAGTGGGCCACCTTCGACGAAGACGTCGACGACGGCCTCAACGGCGCCGGTTACGCCGACACCGTGGACTTCGACGGTTTCGATGATGCGGATTCCAGCCCGCGCAACGACGGGCGCTTCGCGCTGTACTCGTTCAGCGAGGGCGCCGAAGACCGGCCCGCCGAGACCGACGTCACACCGGGCAACCGCGGGGCCGCGGGCTCGCAGGTGCCCACCCCCGACCTGGTCGACGAACTCGACTACGGCAACCTCACCCTGGCCCAGCTGCGGGCGCGGCTTGCCTCGCTCAGCGTCGACGAGCTGGAGACCCTGCTCGCCTATGAGGAGGCCACCAAGGCGCGAGCACCGTTCCAGACGTTGCTGGCCAACAGGATCACCCGCACAACCTCGAAGTGACCGCCCCCGCGCCGGGCAATTCTGCCGAGAACCCCTTTCCGGTCCGTGCGGTCGCCGTTCGGGTCAAGGGCTGGATCGACCGTCTCGGATCGGTGTGGGTGGAGGGCCAGCTGACCCAGATCAACCTGCGCCCGGGGGTCCGGACGGTGTTCATGGTGTTGCGTGATCCCGCCGCCGATATGTCGCTGACGGTGACCTGCAGCCCCGAACTGGTCGCCGGTGCCCCGGTCAAGTTGACCGAGGGCACCCAGGTGGTGGTCTGCGGGAGACCCAACTTCTACACCGCCCGCGGCACCTTCTCGCTGCGGCTGAGCGAGATCCGCGCGGTCGGGATCGGCGAACTGCTGGCCCGCATCGAGCGGCTGCGCCGGCTGCTGGAGGCCGAGGGGTTGTTCGATCCGCGGCTCAAACGGCCGGTGCCGTTCCTGCCGGCCACGATCGGCCTGATCACCGGCCGGGCCAGTGCCGCCGAACGCGATGTCATGTCGGTGGCCGGCACCCGGTGGCCGGCGGTGCGCTTCGCGGTGCGCAACACCGCCGTGCAGGGGCCGACCGCGGTCGCCCAGATCGTCGAGGCGCTAGGCGACCTGGACGCTGACGCGGGCGTGGACGTGATCGTGCTGGCCCGGGGCGGCGGCAGCGTGGAGGACCTGCTGCCGTTCTCCGATGAGACCCTGTGCCGGGCGATCTCGGCGTGCCGCACCCCGGTGGTGAGCGCGATCGGTCACGAGCCGGACACTCCGCTGTGCGACCTGGTCGCCGACCTGCGGGCCGCCACCCCCACCGACGCGGCGAAGAAGCTCGTCCCGGACGCCGCCGCCGAGCAGGCGCTGGTCGACGACCTGCGCCGGCGCAGCGCCCAGGCCGTGCGTAACTGGGTGGTGCGCGAGGAACGCGTGCTGGCCCAATTGCGCAGCCGCCCGGTGCTGGCCGACCCGCTGCGCACGCTGACCGAGCGCGCCCAGGAGGTGGAGCGCGCACTGGCGACGCTGCGCCGCGACGTCACCCGGCTGATCACCGCGCAGGCCGAACGGGTCGGGCACTTATCGGCTCGGCTGGCTACCCTGGGTCCGGCCGCCACCCTGGCCCGCGGCTACGCGGTCGTCCAGACTGTGAGCACCGATGGGCCGGCGCATGTGCTGCGGTCGGTGCAAGACGCACCCGAAGGCACCCACTTGCGGATCCGCGTCGCCGACGGAGCGATTGCCGCGACCAGCGAAGGACACCACGATGGCATCTGACGAACCCTCAGCCCAAGCCGCGTCCACGAGGCCCGTTAGTGACCTCGGCTATGAGCATTGCCGCGACGAGCTGATCGAGGTCGTGCAGCGGCTGGAGCAGGGCGGGTTGGATCTCGACGCGTCCCTGAGCCTCTGGGAAAGGGGTGAACAGCTGGCCAAACGGTGTGAGGAGCACTTGGCCGGCGCCCGCCAGCGGGTGCAGGACGTGCTGGCCGCCGAACCCGAGGATGCCGATCGGGCGTGAGCTCCCCCACCAGAAGCCCACAAGAACTGAAACACGTTCAGTTATGCTCGCCCGATGGGTGATCCAGCACTGACAACTGAACTCGGCCGGGTATTGGTCACCGGGGGCTCCGGCTTTGTCGGAACCAATTTCGTCAGGACACTGCTCGAGCGCGGCTATCAGGTGCGGTCCTTCGACCGGGCGCCGTCGCCGCTGGCCCAACATCCCCTCCTCGAGACGGTGCAAGGCGACATCTGCGACCCGCAGACGGTGGCAGCCGCCGTCGCCGGTATCGACACCGTGTTTCACACCGCCGCGATCATCGATCTGCAGGGCGGCGCGAAGGTCACCGATGAGATCCGCCGTCGCAGCTTCGCGGTCAACGTCGACGGCACCAAGAATCTGGTTCAGGCCGCTCAGAAGGCCGGGGTGAAGCGGTTCGTCTACACCGCATCCAACAGCGTGGTGATGGGCGGTAAGGCCATCTCGGGCGGCAGCGAGACCATGCCCTACACCACCAAATTCAACGACCTCTACACCGAGACGAAGGTGGTCGCCGAGAAGTTCGTGCTGGGCGAGAACGGAATCGGCGACATGCTGACCTGTTCGATTCGCCCCTCGGGAATCTGGGGCAACGGCGACCAGACCATGTTCCGCAAGCTGTTTGAAAGCGTGGTCGCCGGTCACGTCAAGGTGCTCATCGGCAGCAAACGCGCCAAGCTGGACAACTCCTACGTGCACAACCTGATTCACGGTTTCATCCTGGCCGCCGAGCACCTGGTGCCGGGCGGAACGGCGCCCGGCCAGGCCTACTTCGTCAACGACGGTGAACCGATCAACATGTTCGAATTCGCCCGGCCGGTCATCGAAGCGTGCGGGCAGCACTGGCCCCGACTGCGGGTCTCCGGCCGCATGGTGCGCGACGTCATGTTCGGCTGGCAGTGGCTGCACTTCCGGTTCGGACTGCCCGAACCGCTGTTGGAACCCGGTGCGGTGGAACGGCTTTACCTGAACAACTATTTCTCGATCGACAAGGCCCGCCGCGACCTGGGCTACCAGCCGCTGTTCACCACCGAGCAGGCGATGGCCGACTGCCTGCCCTACTACCAGGAGCTCTTCGAGCGGGTCAAGGCCGAAGCGCATCCGCACCTGGCGACGGTGGTGGCGGAGCCGCATCCCGAATAGCGCTGTTCATTGCTGGGGAGGTTCTTCAGCGAAGGCGCTATCCAGCTACGGTCAGCGGTGACACGATAACGACGTGAACGGCGTTGAGCCGCCATCCGACCTGCCCGCGGCAGCCTTGCTGTGCAGTTCCTGCGGCACTGGGCTGCCCGCGAGCTTCAAGTTCTGCCATGAGTGCGGAACGGCGGTAGTCACTGCCGCGCCACCGGCCGAATACAAACAGGTGACGGTGCTGTTCGCCGACGTGGTGCACTCGATGGACATCGCCGCGGCGGTGGGCGCGGAACGGTTGCGCGAGATCATGGCCGACCTCGCCGATCGCTGTGCGGCAGTGGTGCGGCGCTACGGCAGCACGGTCACACAGTGGACGGGCGACGGGATCATGGCGGTGTTCGGCGCCCCGGTCGCATTGGAAGACCACTCCATGCGGGCTTGTCTGGCGGCCTTGGATATTCAAGAGGAGACAACGCGGGTTGCTGTCGATATCGCCGAACTCGACGGCATCGAACTGCGGTTGCGGGTCGGGCTGAACTCCGGCGAGGTGATCGCCGGCGGGATCGGCTCGGGACAGTTTGGCTACGCCGCCGTGGGCGGGCAGGTCGGGATGGCCCAGCGGATGGAGTCGGTCGCGCCGCCGGGCGGAATCATGCTGAGCGTTTCGACAGCCCAACTCGTCGAAGGTGCGGCTGCCCTGGGTGAGCTCGAGCTGGTTCAGATCAAGGGTGCCTCCGAACCGGTGCCCGCCCGCCGGCTGTTGGGCATGGCCGACCGCCCTCGCGCCGGCCGCCGTGCTGAGTCGAGGCTCATCGGCCGGCGCGCGGAGTTGGCCGCCGTCGAGACGGTGGTGGACCGCGCGATCGACGGTCGCGGCGGTGTGGTCAATGTGGTGGGATCCCCGGGCGTCGGGAAGAGCCGGATGGCCCGGGAGGCGGCGGCGACCGCCGCCGGTCGCGGGTTCGAGGTGGTATGGGCCTTCTGCGATTCGCACGCCGGCGACATTCCGTTCCACGCCGTGTCGAGGCTGCTGCGGGCCAGCATCGGTGTGGGCGAACGGCGCGGCGAGGACGCCCGCGACCGGGTCCGGGAACGATTTACGGAAGCCGATCCGCAGGATCTGCTGCTGCTCGACGATCTGCTGGGCATCGCCGACGCAGACGTGACACTGCCCCAGTTCGACGCGGATACGCGCCGGCAGCGGCTGACCGCGCTGATCAACACCGCATCGTTGGCCCGCACCGAACCAACGCTGTTCATCATCGAGGATGCGCACTGGATCGATATGGTCAGCGAATCGCTGATCGCCGACTTCTTGGCGGTGACCCCGCGCACCCCGTCGATGGTGCTGATCACCCATCGCTCCGAATACCGCGGCGCGCTGACGCGGATACCCGGCGCCCAGAGGATAATCCTTGCCCCGCTGGATGATTCGGAGATCAAGACGCTGACCGGAGAGCTTCTGGGGTCGCATCCATCGGTCGGTGAGCTGGCGGCGATCATCGCCGGTCGGGCAGCCGGTAACCCGTTCTTCGCTGAGGAGATGGTGCGCGAGTTGGCCCAGCGCGGGGAGCTGACCGGCGAATACGGCGACTATGTCTGTCACACGAGGGCCGCGGATGTCACGGTGCCGGTCACGGTGCAGGCGGCCATCGAAGCGCGTATCGACCAGCTCAGCAGCGGGGCCAAACGAGCTTTGAGCGCCGCCTCGGTGATCGGGGCACGCTTCGAGGCGGATCTGCTGTCGGCGCTGGGCGTAGCTGCGGTGTTCGACGAGCTGCTCGACGCGGAGCTGATCGATCGGGTGCGTTTCACCCCGCCCGAATATGCCTTTCGGCATCCGCTGATCCATGCGGTGGTTTACGAATCGCAGCTCAAATCCGATCGTGCCCAGTGGCACCGGAAGCTGGCCGTCGCGATCCAAGAACGCGCTCCCGGATCAGTGGAGGACAACTCAGCGCTGATAGCCGAACATCTCCAGGCCGCGGGCGAGCTGCGCGCGGCGTACGCCTGGCACATGCGCGCCGGCGCGTGGTCCACCAACCGCGATCTCGTCGCCGCCCGGGGTAGCTGGGAGCGGGCCCGCCGCATCGCCGACGCACTGCCCGCCGACGACCCAGACCGATTGTCGATGCGCATCAACCCGCGAACCATGTTGTGCGCCACCGACTGGCAAGCGCGCGAAGTCCAGGAAAGCCGGAGCCGATTCGAAGAGCTACGGGAATTGTGTAGCGCGGCCGGCGATAAGGTGTCGCTGGCCATCGGGATGACTGCGCTGGCCACCGAGCTGCTCTACGCCGGCCGCTCACGTGAGGGTGCGCAGCTGGCGTCTCAGCAAATGGCGCTTTTCGAGTCGATGGGCGATCGCTCCCCGACCATGGGGCTGGCATTCATCGCGTTTGTCAACTGGCTCTGCGCCGGCGACGTCGGTGCGATCTTGCGGTGGTCACAAACCATCGTCGACCTGGCCGAGGGCGACCCCGCCAAGGGCGCCAACTACGGCGTGGGATCACCACTGGCGATCGCGTTGGCATGGCGCGGCACCGCTCGGTGGTGGCTGGGTCGTCCCGGATGGCCGCAAGACATCGACGACGCCGTCACGATGGCCCGGCAGAGCAACACGGAAACCCTGGCCAGCACCGTCGCCTGGACCTACGGTTTCGCGATGCAGTACGGCGCGCTTCGGCCCAGTGACTCCGCGGAACGCGCCTGCCAGGAGGCAGTGCAATCCGCCCAAGGGGCCAGCAGCGATCGAGCGCTGGGTTTGGCCGGGTACGCGTTGGCCGTCGTGCTGCTCAAGCGTGATAACGCGGCCGACCGTAACCGGGGACTGGAATTGATGATGCAGTCCCGCGACATATGGCTGCGCAAGCGCGCACTCTTCCTCATCCCGGTCACCGACGTGTGGGCCGCCCGGGAAACGGCCCGCGGTGGCGACCGCGACGCTGCCATCGCGGTGATGCGCCAAGCCGTCCACGACTTGCGCCGCGCCGAAAACGTCTTCTACGGCGGCTGGGGCACCGGCGTTCTGGTGGAGACACTGCTGGAGCGCGCCGCCGAGAGCGATCTGGCCGAAGCCGAAGAAGCGATCCGCTGGTTGGCGAAACTCCAGGCCGATCACGGCTCGGCGATGTGCGAGATCACGCTGCTGCGGCTCAATGCGCTGCTATCCCGTGCTCGCGGCGACGAGGTGGTCTACCGGGTCTTAGCGAGCCGGTATCGCGCGATGGCGGAGTCGCTTGGCTTCGAAGAGCACCTGGATCGGGCCGGGGCGATGCTCTGACTGCTGTTACGAGAACAGCTCCGCGAAATTGTCCAGGGTGCCGATCGTCGCAAACAGCGCCGGTGCTAAACCGAGGAGGAGATCGTACGGGACCAGGGCGGTGTAGGCGGCCGCGGGAAGCCCGATCGCGTCGAGGAGGTTGCCGGCCTCCAGTTGATCGGAGAAGATGTTCGCCGCGTAGGCGGGCAGGCTGGTGAACAGCGCATTGACGGCGTCGGCAGCGGGCAGCAGCGCCGAATAGTCGTAGGCGAGCGTGGCGCTGATCATGTTGATGATGTCGGTTGGTGGCGAGCTCAGCGTGACGTCCGAAAGCGGGAAGCCGGCGAACTTGAGCAACCCCTCCACCACGTCGTCAAACGACGGGTTCTCGGGGGCAAAACCGTGGGTGTGCAACGAGTTCGCGAACGGCAACCACGGCGCGATCTGCTCCTCGTAGCTGATCGGGTTCTGAATAGCCTGCCAGGCGTCGGTGAGCCCCTGCTGCCAGCCGCTGCTCAGTGCTTCGGAGAGCTGGGTCTGGTCGATGTCGGGGAACAGCGAAAAGGTGGTGGGCACATTCGCCGGACCCTCGTTCCAGCCCTCGGTGATGCTGCCGTACCCCAGGTTCACCAGGATCCGGGTGTCGGGCTCCAGCAGGTCATAGAGCGGCTTTCCGATATCCGGGATGAACAGCAGCGGCATCAGCAGCGGCAGGTTGTCGTTCGGGATCATGTAGTAATCGGTCAGACCTTCGCCGGTGAGCGCCGCGGATCCCGCTTGGAGAATCGCACCGCTGATCTGTTCGGGGGTCAGATCGGCATAGATGAAGTGCACCAAGAAGACCCCGAGCAGGGCGTTGAGGTCCGACAACAGGTTGGCCGGATAGTGCGGCCAATCGGCTGCACCGTCGTACTCGATGCTGTAGATATCCGTCGGGTAAAGGTCCGAGGGCGTCGGCGGCCCGAAGGGAATGTCAAAGGCGGTGAAGGGCGAGCTGTTGCCGGCGGGGAAATCGAAGGTGTTGTAGAAGCCGCCGTTGGGGTTTTGCGTATCGCCGACCAGCACGAAGTGCACCGAGTCACTGGGCACGCCCGCATCGTGGAGCTGCTGCATGATCAGCGAGGAGGCGGTTGCACTCTGCGAGTAGCCGAAAACCACGACGGGATTCTCAGGGCTCACCTCTCCGGCGGCTATCTGGTGTTCGATAGCGGCGATCATGATCGGTTGGTCTTGCGCCAATGACGCGCCGAGCCCCAGGCTTTTGGGACCGGTCAGCGGATACAGCGCATTGGGGATGACCGAGGATTGCGCGGTGCCGGTGAAGCCGAGCGGATGCAGGTACAGCTCCTCGACGGCCTCCACATACTGCGGGGGCGGCATCAGGCCACCGCTGCTGCCGTCGTAAACCAGTGCGATACCGTCGCCGAGCGGCGAATCCGGCGTCCCACCGGCGGTCAGCTGGATTTCGCGGACCTGCCAGGTTGGCTGTGCCGCCACCGGGGTGACACTGATCAGGCTGCTGCTGGTAACGACGACACCAATCGTGAACGCCACCACTGACGAATTGTGTGCACTCATCGCCGTTTCCTAGCCGCTCACCAGCGCGCCGATGTCGGCTCGAACCCGAAAATTCCTGCAACCCAGTTGTAGGCGTCCACAAAGATGTTGGCCACGTTGGCCACGTTGGCCAAATATCAGCAGGCCGAAAAGAGCTGCTGCCTCGAGGTAGTTCATGATCTGTTGCCAGAAATCGGCGAGGGGGTCGCCATCCGCGGCGCCGGGGACTGCGCTCATGGCATTCACCAGTTCCGGCAGTGGATTGTCCGGTGCCCCAACGCCACCCAGGCCGTCACTCATCGCCGTGAACGGGCTCGCCAGATCGACGCTGTACCCCCCGGCCGTAAGTTCGACCGCGTGGTGCTCGGCATCCGGTTCGACTGCCGCAGGAATGGCGATCGGGCGGGCCCCGAGCACGGCGCCCGCTACCAGTACTCTCATGACTGCTCCCAGTCCCCGATCACAGCGTCCACTTTCGGGATCCACCGGAAGGATCGTGACCGAATTGCCGCGGCGGGAGCTCAGTAGCGCGCCACTGCAATCTTGCCCGCAGCCGCGGCGGCGCTACTGAGTGCGGTCGTGATGTGGCCGCAGGGCTGCCAGTTCGTCGCGGTTAGCGGTACCCGTTTTCAACATGGCCCGGTAAATATGGCTTTCGACGGTGCGGACGGACAGCGTCAGTCGCTCGGCAAGGGCACGGTTGGACAACCCTTGACCGATCAGCATCACGATCTCACGCTCACGATCTGTCAGCGGCAAGGGATCGGAGGCTTGGCGAAGCGCCGGAGTATCGATGCCTCCGCATCGTTCGGCCAGGGCGGCGGCGCGCGTGGCACATGTCAACGCCGTGCCCCGCCGGTCTTGCCGGCGGTAGACGAGCGCAGCCTGCGCGCTGGCATCGACCGCGGCGACGAGATCGCCGATGTCGTCGAAATCCTGCGACACCGCGGTCAACTCCGCCCCATCGCCTTCGCGCAGCGCCGTGGCGAACCTCGCCGCGATACCGACGCGCGGCCCCTCGACGATCGCTTCGAGCTCACGCAAACGCGCTGCGCCAGAGCCGTCCCCGAACTGTGCCGCAGCCTGCAGACAGAGCACCTCAGCCGCGAATTGCCCATTATTCCTGGCACGTTCGGCCGCAGATGATGCCAGGGTTATCGCCTCACTGACGGCGCCCTGCCCTGCGGCCACCCACGAGCGGGCCAGGCTCCCCTCGTAGTCGAGCAACCTGAAGGGACGACGCAGGCCGCCGAGCGTCTCGAGAGCGGCCGCAGCCTCGGCGGTTGAGCCGCGCATTGCCAGGGCCGTGATACGCGGAATGAGATATCGGTATCCCCAGCCCGTGGCGTGCTCGCGGTCGACGAAGGCCGCGGCAGCCTGGTCAAGCAGGAGACATGCCGCGTCCAGGCAGCCGGCGGCGAGGGCGGCTCGGCCCGCCACCGCGGCACCCAGTGGCTGCGCCGCTCCCGGCAGGTCGACTGCCTGCCGACGCATCCGTTCAGCCACGTCAAGGGCGTGCCTCACCTGACCTGCCAGCAGCAGTGCGCTGACGTGCGCGTCGGCGATGTTGAACATCATGTGCGGGGCGTCCAAGGAGCGAGCCACCACGGAATACCCCGCGTTCGCGGCGGCCAGCGCCTCGGCCGTGCGTCCACTGTCCGCTGCGACGACGGCACGCACCCAGGCGATCTCAGCTCCGACGACCGGAGGAAGATCATCCAGGTCAAGACCCTCAGAAGCCCGCCTTGCCGCATCCAGCTCATCGGTCGCGAACCAGTACACCGCCAGAAAGGCATCGATGTAGTTGCGGGCCGGCGGCGATACGGTGCGCGCGGCGTCATCGATGAGCTGTCTCGCGCGGACGGGATCACCAATCGCCCAGAGCATGTTGCTGGCCCGCAAGAATGCCAGCCTGGCCCGGTCACCGTCACTCAAGTCGTCGATGTGGACCTCGGCGAGCACCGCGTCGGCCTCCTCACCCCGGCCCAGCCACGACAGTGCATGGGCCCGAACGAAACTCGGCTCCGGACCCGCTCCGGCACGGATGGCCGCCTGCGCCAGTCGGTCCGCCAGAACCAGATCCGCCAGCCAAACCGCCCCGCGTGCAGCTCTGGCGAACAGATCGGCGTCGGGTGCAAGGTCCGACTCGAGGCTCAGGGTGGCGCGGCGCACCACCACTTGGATGTCGTCTCCGTCCTGCGAGGTCGCGAGTTCTGCGGCGACCAGCCCACGCAACCGCCGTAGCCGGGTGGACGCGACCCGGCCACGACGGACCTCGCCGTAGAGCGGATGCGCCAGCCGCACCGTTGCACCCTCCTCGACGGGCTCGAGGGTGATCAGGCCGCGGATATCGGCCTCTTCGACCGCGGCAGGATCGGTGATCCGCGTCAGGGTCGCCAGGTCGATCGGTTCGCCGACGGCCAGCACGTCGATCACATCGCCGACCGGCCCGGGCAACGACCCGATACGGGATTCGATGAGCCCGATGAGACCGGGCGGGATGACCGGATCCCCGATCCAGCGCCAGTACCCGTGTTGTCGCACGATTCGGCCGTCGGAGACCTCGTGTTCGACGATGTTGCGAAGATACAAGACATTGCCGCGGGTGAGCTCCCACAGCCGCTGCGCCGCACCGGAATCTATCGGGCCGCCCAGCGCCTCAGACAGCAGATCGGTGGTCTCGCCGAGTGACAGCGGCTGCAGGTCGAGCCGTTCAAACCGGCCGGCCGACCAGATCTCGTGCACGGCAGCGGGTATCGCTTCGCCGTCGCGAACGGTGAGAATCACCTTCGCCAGTTCCCGTTGCACGATCTGATGCACCACGAACGCCGACAGGTCGTCGATCAGATGCACATCGTCGATGCCCACCACCGCGGCGCCCGAAGAGTCGGCCGTCAGCGATTCGATCACGGCCCTTGCCAACGGAACCGTGTCGGTGACATCCGAGGGCACCCATGCGGCGAACGCGCCCAGCGGGACGTCGCGCGCCGCGGATGTGCAGATCGCCCATCGCACTTCGCAGCCCTGGGATGCCGCCACCGACAACAGGTCACGCGAGATCCGGCTCTTGCCCACCCCCGCCGCACCGCACACAATGGCCCCGGATACATCCGAAGCCGAGAGGGCCTCCCGGAGAGTTTGGATCTCCTCCGAGCGGCCGGTCAGCGGCCACGAGAGGCGCAAACCACTCACGTCATCGCCTCCGCTAACGCCATATGGCCTTCATAGCCAACCTCGGTGGCCCGCTTGAGGTACCGGTCAGCGTAATCGCGGTAGCCGACTTCGTCGCCGTTCGCGCGCGCCAGCAACGCCCGCAGCCGGAGCAGCGGGACGTCGAACAACGCGTAGCCGGCGTCGGTCGGCGCGGCCGCCAATCGGTCGATGGCGGCCTGCGCCTCCGCGAGATCGGCTTTGCTGCCGCGTTGCAACAGTGATTCCACAAAGACCCTGGTTGCCTCACCTGGCACGAGCATGTCACCCACGTCGAACAGATAATCGACCGCGACGCGGGCTATTTCGATAGCGTCGTCGATGTCCCCGGCCCGGGCCCTCTCCCGCGCAAGCTCGGTCTCGAAAAACCGCACCGCGCTTTGCGCATACCCGTGCTGTAGGTAAGCGTCACGGTACTGGGTGAGCAGCGCCATACCGGCACCATGTCGGGTCCCTCCCTGGTTGATGAGAATGAGGCCCCGGCACAACCGCGCGGTATCCACCGCGTAGTCGTCGCCCGAATGCTCGGCCATCTCCAGGGCCTGGGCGGTGTCGCGGTCGGCTGCCGAGTCGGGCAACACCACCCGGGCGTGGACGGCGACACCGTACTTCCCCAGCACGACCGTTACGTAGGTCCTGGCGTCGACGCGGCGGGCCATCACCAACGCCTGATCGAGGTCTTCCCGCCAGCCTCGGAGCCCGAGACAATATCGGCCGGAGCCACGGAACATGAGCGCAACCGCCAGCGGTGATCCGATCACCAGGTTGCCCATGGCGGGGTCGCCGTCGGCCAGGTCGATGACGCGCTGGGCCAAGCGCAGACCTTCGGCCGCCTCGCCTGCCTGCACCTTGATGTTGCACGGCGCGACGGCAAGCGCAACCGTCAACATCGGGTCGCCGATCAACTCCAGTAGCCGGCTGCAGTCCGACGCGAGGCGTGACGCCTCGACGTACCGGCTATGGAAGATCAACACCGTCATCAGGCCGGCCATGCCAATCGCCAGCGACAATTTGTCATCGACGGCGGTGCACAGTTCGTGCAGCTCCTCAAAGCCGGCATCGGCGACGCTGCCACTGACCCAGCTGGTGCTCGCGCACAGCAGGGTGCGCGGGGCGATGCGCATCGACGTCCGGCCCGGGTCGCCGGTGGGCAACCGGTCGGCGACCGACCGGGCGTGGTCCCAACTGACCCGCGCGGCCCTGATGTCGCGATGTTGTGCCCAAGCCCCCGCGCGCATGTGCCAGCCGAACGCGACGCTGAGGTCCGCGGCCGCCTCAAGATGCTCGGCTATCAGCGCCGCGTTCTCATCCAGCGCATCAGGGTGGCGTTGCTCGATCGCGGAGGCTAGGCGCCGATGCAGTTCGGCGCGGTCGGACTTGAGCTGTGACTCGTAGGCCACCGTCCGGATCAACGGGTGATGGAAGGCGTACTCAGCGCGCGGGGTGAACCGTACCTGCTCGACGAGTTCGGCAGCGATCAACTGGCCCACCTCAGGTTCACCACGAAGCAGCGTCAGTTGGTCTGCGCTGAAACGCAATCCGATCACCGCGGCGGCGTTCAATGTTTGCTTTGCGGCGGGGTCGAGGCGGTCGATGCGAGCTGTGATGGTGGCCTGCAAGGTGGCGGGCACGACGACACCGTCATCATCGACCTCACACGAATAGTCACCACGGGCACCGCTCAGCACACCGCGCTCGGCCAGGTCGCGCACAATCTCCTCGGCGAAGAACGGGTTCCCAGCCGCCCGCTCCACGACTCGCCTGCACAACGCCGCCACCGACGGGTGCGAACCGAACAATTCAGTCGCCAGCGTTGCGGACTGGGAAGGACTCAGCGGCGCCAAGGTGATCGTCTGCGAATTCGGTGCACGGGTCAGCGCCCCGCGATATTCCGGCCGGTAGGTAATCATCACCAACGACGGGGTTTGCGGGATCACGGCCAGAAAATCCGCCAGCAGGAACTCGCTCACCTCATCGATCCAATGCACATCCTCGATTACGAAAAGGGCGGGTGTGGTACGGGCCAGCGACACGGCGTTGATCAAGCGGGTCAGCCTACGGCGCCGCGCATCGGGATCAATGATTGGCAATTCGACACTGCCGTCACGAATCCCGAGCAGGTCGTCGAGCAGCAGCAGATCCTGCGGATCGGCGTCAGGCGCACGCTCCCTGACCAGAGCTCGGGCTGCTTCCGCACCGAGCAGAGTGATTCCGAGCGCGGTTCGTAGTAGCGCTGTCACCGTGTGGAAGGAAATTTCGCTGGCGTGCGATTCACAGTAAGTGGTGAATACCTCAACAGCGCGGCCCTGCGCCACCGCAACGACCTCGCGGGCCATGCGGCTCTTGCCGATACCGGGTGGCCCCACGACACCAACCACACAGCCGGTGCCGTCGATCGCCGCGTCGAGCATGCCCGTCAGGGCGCCCATCTCCCAGCTGCGGCCCACCAACGCCGGATCCTGCCGACCATCGCGACGATACTCGGACGACGCCCCCAGCAGCTGGCGCGCCGGCACCGGCTCTGCAGCGCCCTTGATATGCACAAACTCCAGCTCACCCAACGCGGCAACGTCCTCGACCAGCCGCGCCGTCGAGGCGCTGAGCATCACTCCGCCCGGCGGGGCAACCGATTCCATTCGTTGCGCCAGACCGACCTGCTCGCCGATGGCGGTGTAGGTCAGCGGGTTGGAGCCGAGTTCACCGGCAACCACCCGGCCCGAATTCAATCCGACTCGCAACCGAAGTGCAATGCCGTCCTGACGTTGCACCTCATCGGCCAGACCCCGGGCTTGCTGCTGGATGTCCAACGCCGCCAAACATGCCCGAAAGGCATGGTCCTCCAACGCCACCGGCGCACCGAACACCGCCATGATGGCATCACCGATGAACTTCTCCACCGTGCCGCCATAGCGCCGCAGCACCGCAGCACACCGGCCGAACAAGTCACTCATGATCTCGCGCAACCGTTCGGCACCGACCGCCGCGGCGATGTCCATCGAATGCACCACATCGGCGAAGAGCACGGTCACCTGCTTGTACTCAGCCGGCCGATGAGCCGGCGCGGCGGACACACCACACTCGGAACAGAATTTGGCGTTCTCCCGCAACTCGGTGCCGCACGTCGGGCACGCGGTCATGTCATTGCCTCCGCCAGCGCCATGTGCCCCTCAAAGCCAAGGTCATTGGCCATCGCCCGGTAACGGTCTGCGAAATCTCGATAGCCCGCTTCGTCGCCGTGAGCCCGGGCCAGCAGCGCCCGCAGCTGCAGCAGCCAGATGTCGTGCACGACGAACCCCGGCTCGGTCGGCACGGCCACCAGCCGGTCGATGGCCGCCTGCACTTCTTGCACATCGGTGGCTGTACCTCTGAGCAGGAGAAACCCTCCCAGAACCGCGGTGGCCTGCCCAAGCCCGAGTACATCGCCTGTGGCGAACAGCTCTTTGAGGACGACCCGCGACTCGGCGATCGCGCCGTCGAGATCGCCGGCTCGGGCATGCTCCTCGGCGAAAATATTGTCGACGTAATATGCCGCGACCATCGTGAAGCGCTCTTGCACCGCGGCCTCACGGGCCGCGGCGAGCAGGGCCAAGCCCTCTTCACGACCGGGGCCGTGCTGGACCATCAAGGCGATGCCGCGCACCTGCCGGGCGGATGCGAGCGTGAGATCGTCGCCGGATCGTTCCGCGAGCGCGAGCACCTCAGCCGTCTCCTGTAGCGCGGCAGCGTCGGGCCGCCACACACCGCAACCGACGAGGGTGTACTTGAAGAGCAGTGTGACCGCGCGGAACGACGGTTCGAATGCACGGAGCATCGTTGCCGCCTGCTCGACGTCATCTCGCCAGCTGTGGTCACCCAGGCAACATCGTGCGCAGCCCCGCAACATGATTGCGCACGCCAACGGAGAGGCGACTATCAGATTGCCCTTGGTGACATCCCCGTCAGCCAGGTCGATCATCCGTTGCGCGAGCCGCACGACTTCAGTCATCTCGGCTTGCTGGAACTTGGCGGCGAGCGCACTGTAGAGCAACCCGAGGCTCAACGTCGGGTCGCCGATCGATTCGAGCAGGCTGGTGAGCTCGGAAGCCAACAACGATGCTTCCGGGAACCGGGCGTGCACGATCAAGGCCGGCAGCCATCCCGCCATCCCCATGGCCAGCGACACCTTGTCGTCGGCAGCGCCGGCAAGGCCGCGCAGTTCATCAAAGCCGGTATCGGCCAGAGTGCCGCCGACAAACCACGATGTGGCGCACAGCAGCGTCCGCGGGGCGATCCGCAGTGCGGTTCTTTCCGGGTCTGAGTCGGGCAATCGGTCGGCGACGTCGCGCGCACGCTGCCAACTGGCCCGTGCCGCGACCATGTTCCGATGGGTCAACCACGTGCCGGCGCGCATGTGCCAGTCAAATGTTGCGTGCAGATCGCCTGCGGCTTCGAGATGTTCGGCGATCAACGCGGCGTTCTCGTCGGCCGAACCGCGGTGTTCGATCGAGGCGGCCAGCCGCTGGTGCAGCTCGGCGCGATCGGACCTCAGCTGGGAGTCGTAGGCCACCGACCGGATCAACGGGTGCCGGAACGCGTACTCGGGACGCGGGGTGAACCCGACTTGGTCGACCAGCTCGGCCTTGACCAACTCATCGAGGAGCGGGTCGATCCCCAGTGCGGTCAGCAGATCGGGGTCGAATCGTGACCCGATGACCGCCGCGGCGCTAAGCGTGCGTTTGGCGGCGGGACTCAGGCGGTCGACGCGGGCGGCAATCGCCGACTGCAGAGTGGCCGGCACCCCCACCTCATCGATGTCGCCGACCAGCAGATACGAGCGGCAGCTGCCGCGGAGGACGCCGCGCTCGGCCAAGTCGCGCACGATCTCTTCGGCGAAAAACGGATTCCCTGAAGCACGTTCGGCGATTATCTGCGTCAGCTCGTGAACCGAGGGATCACTGCCCAGCAGCTCCCCGATCAGCGTCGTAGCTTGCGCGTTGTTCAGCGGCCGCAGCACGATCGTTTGTGCCCCGGGCATGGCGGCCAGCACACCACGGTAATCGGGCCGGTACGTGATCAACACCATCGAATGGGTCTGGGGGATCACCGCCAGGAAATCGGCCAACATCCATTCGCTGACCTCGTCGATCCAGTGAGCATCTTCGATCACATACAGTGCCGGCGCATCCCGGGCCACCGAGGCGGCATTGACCAGCGCCGTCAGCCGCCGCCGCCGGGCATCGGCTTCGAGGTCGGCCAGTTCGACGTCGGGATCGGCGATGCCCAGCAAGTCGTCCAGCAGCAACAGGTCTTCGGGGTCCGTGCCGGTGACGCGTTCACGGACCCGTGCCCGAGCCGCCTGATGCCCGAGACCTTCGACTCCCAGCCCGGCCCGCAGTAATCCCACGACCGCGTAGAACGGGATGTCGCTGGTATGTGATTCGCAATGGGTGGCGAACACCTCCACGCCACGTTGTGCGGCCAGTGCGGCCGATTCCCGAACGATGCGGCTCTTACCGATTCCCGGCGGACCGACGACGCTGACCACGCATCCGGCGCCGCCAATCGCCTCATCGAGAATCCCGGCAACGGTGTTCAACTCCCAGGTGCGCCCCACCAGCGCCGGGTCGCTTCGCCTTCCTTGCCGATGCTGTTGCGCCACCCCCAGTAACCGACGAACCGGCACCGGGCCATCGGCGCCCTTGATCTGCACCAACTCCGACTCACCTAGCGCGACAACGTCTTCGACCAATCGCACCGTAGATGCGCTGAGCATCACCCCGCCCGGCGGGGCAACCGACTCCATCCGCTGCGCCATCCCGACCTGCTCGCCAATCGCCGTGTAGCTGCCCGGTCCGGACCCGATCTCACCGGCGACCACCTCGCCCGAGTTCAATCCCACCCTCAGTTGCAGCACACCCTCTTCAGACCGCTGAATTTCCAAAGCCGCCAGGCACGCCCGAAAAGCGTGGTCCTCCAACGCCACCGGCGCACCGAACACCGCCATGATCCCGTCGCCGGTGAATTTGTCCACCGTCCCGCCATAACGCCGCACCACCGCCGCGCATTGATCGAACAACTGCGCCATAATCTCGCGCAACCGTTCGGCACCCACTGCCACCGCGATATCCATCGAATGCACCACGTCGGCGAAAAGAACCGTCACCTGTTTGAATTCCGCCGGTACTGCGGCAGCACTGATTGGCGAACCACAGGAGTGGCAGAACCGTGCATTCTCCAGTGGTTCGGCACCGCACACCCGGCAAGTAGTTGCGGTCATCCCGACGCCGCCGATCCGTCAAATCAAACGATTGGCCAAGAATATGCTTTTCCTCAGCTAGCTGGGCTTTTGTTACGTGATCGTCACAGTAGGGACGGCTGCGATCGCATAGGCGACGTGCGGCCGCGCCCGCTCGGATCGCCGTCGAACAACAGACAGACGGCCGGCGCCATGAGCCACTTTGTTGCGAACGGTTGTCGCTGGCCGGGTTTTCACGGAAAGATCGCGGTGGTTGAGGAGGTGCTGTGGGCACGGTATTGGTGACCGGCGCGTTCGGTCTGGTCGGTTCAGCGGTGGTACGGCAATTGGCGGTGGACGGTCGGGAGGTCGTAGCCACCGATCTCGACGTCCCGGCCAACCGCAAAGCGGCGGCAGAACTTCCGAAGTCCGTACAAGTGCGGTATGCCGACCTCACCGACCCGGCCGCGGTCGACGAGCTCGTCGGCGCCGTGAAACCCGCCGCGATCATCCATCTGGCCGCAGTGATCCCGCCCCTGATCTATTCGCGCCGCAAGCTGGCCTACCAGGTCAACGTCGAGGCGACCGGGCACCTGCTGGCCGCGGCGGCCGCACAGTCCGACCCGCCCCGTTTCGTGCAGGCCTCCAGCATCGCGGTGTACGGCTCCCGCAACCCGCATACCGTCTCCGGCGTGCTGACCGCCGACACCCCGACCAACCCCGCCGACATCTACGGCGACCACAAGGTGCAAGCCGAACGGCTGGTACGCGACTCGCAGCTGGACTGGGTGATCCTGCGGCTCGGCGGAGTGCTCGCCGTCGACCTGGGCTCCGACATCAATCTCGACGGCCTGTATTTCGAGAAGTTGCTGCCGTCCGACGGCAGGCTCCAGACCGTGGACGTGCGGGACGTCGCCTCGGCGTTCGTCGCGGCCACCACCGCGCCCGTGGTCGGGGAGACCCTGCTGATCGGCGGCGACGACACCCACCGCCAACTCCAGGGCGACATCGCGCCGGCGATGGCCGCCGCGATGGGATTGGTCAACGGGATCCCCGCGGGTCTGCCCGGCAACCCCGAGCGCGACGAGGACTGGTTCAACACCGACTGGATGGACACCAGTCGCGCCCAGGACGCGCTGGGCTTCCAGCAGCATTCCTGGCAGCAGATGTTGGCCGAGACGGCGGCGAACGCCGGCCCCAGGCGATACCTGCTGCGTGTGGTCGCGCCCCTGGCCCGTGTCGTATTGGGGTGGCGCAGCCCCTACTACCGCACCGGCAAGAAGTTTGCCGACCCGTGGCGGGCCATCGCCGACAAGTGGGGCGACCCGCGCCCGTGAACTCCGACTTCTCCCCGACCCAGCGGCGTGCCCTGGCGGTCTTCACCGTCATCGCGCTGCTGTTCGGGGCGTACTTCCTGCGCGCCTTTTTCGTGCTGATCGTGGTGGCCGCCGTCGGCGCCTATCTGTTCACCCCGCTGTTTCGTGCCCTCGGCCGACGGCTGCCCACCGGGCTGGCGGCCACCGGCACGCTGCTGGCCGCGCTGATCGCCGTCATCGTCCCGGTCGGCCTGACGGGCTTTTTGGCCGTCGTGCAGATCACCCGCACCGCCGGCGAGGTGGCCGAGTGGGTGCAGGCCACCGACCCCAACGCCCTCGGTGACAAGGTGCTGAAGTTCGTCAACGGCCTGCTGGAGCGGATTCCCTTCGTGCACGTGCAGGTGACCATGGATTCGCTGCGTGAGGCGATGGTCAACGTGGCGCAGCGCGGCGGCGAGCTGCTGCTGCATGTGCTGCAGGGCGCCGTCGGGGGCGTCGTCGGGGCGATCACGGCGGCGATCATCTTTCTCTACGTGTTCCTCGCCCTGCTGACCCACCGCGAGGAACTGCACACCCTGATCCGCCAACTCAACCCGCTCGGCGCCGACGTCACCGATCTGTACCTGGCCAAGGTGGGCTCGATGGTGCGGGGCACCGTCGGCGGGCAGTTCGTGATCGCCTTCTGCCAGGGGGTCGCCGGGGCCGCCTCCATCTATATCGGCGGGTTCCACCAGGCCTTCTTCATCTTCGCGATCCTGCTGAGCGCACTGTCGGTCATCCCGCTCGGCGGGGGCATCGTCACGATGCCGTTCGGCATCGGCATGGCACTGTTCGGCAACGTCGTCGGCGGAGTGTTCGTGGTGGCGTTCCACCTGATCGTCGTCACCAACATCGACAACTTCCTGCGCCCGATGCTGGTGCCGCGCGACGCCCGGCTCAATTCGGCGTTGATGCTGCTGGCCGTCTTTGCCGGGATCGGCATGTTCGGCTTCTGGGGCATCGTGATCGGCCCGGTGGTGATGATCATCATCGTCACCACCATCGACGTCTACCGGGCGGTGTATCACGGGGTGGAATTGCAGACCCACGACGAGGAGCCCAGGGCCCGCCGATGGCGCATACCCCTACCGGGCCGCGGGTAGCGGCGGCTGTGATTGCACGGCCGCCGCCAGCGTCCGGAACTGGTCGGCGCCGCCCGCGCCGGTGATCGCGAGCTGGGCCGCCCCGGCCTTTCCGGCCAACCGGGTGGTCCACACCGGCTCGCCGTCACCTTGGTAGACCACCCAGCGGGTGCCGTCGACGTCCTGGGTCCCGGTGGGATGAAGTCCGGGGCGGACCCAGGCGACCAGCGCCGTCTCGTCGGCGTTGCTCTGGGTCAGGCTGACATACATCCCGGTCGGGCTGATGTAGCCGACCCTCGAGGTGACGGCACGCAGCCGCTGGCCGGACGCATCGGTGCGCCCGTCGGTGATGCTGTCGCGACTGCCGGAGTTGGGTTGCCAGCCTTGCGGTAGCTGCGGCAACCGGACAGGGAACCCGAGCGTCTGCGCATCGGCGTTGAGCGCGGCGACGGCGTCGTAGGAAGGCACCGGCCCGGCCGACCTGCCGCCGGGACGAAAGGAGCACGTCCCGGCCAAGCCGGCCAGCACGATGCAGGCCAGGACCAGCGGCGCGATCGACCAGAACATGTCGCGGCCGTCCTGCAGCAGGCGTGGTTTCGCCGGCTTCGGGGCAGGGCGGGTCGGCGGCGGGGGCTCTGCGGTCACGGAAGCCAGTATCCCAGCTCCGAGCGGCCCACCCTGTTCTGGGACAATGAGCAACCATGACCGCACCCTCTCGCCGCGAACCCCCAGACCGCAACCTGGCCTTGGAGCTGGTGCGGGTGACCGAGGCCGGCGCCATGGCCGCCGGCCGGTGGGTCGGCCGCGGCGACAAGGAGGGCGGCGACGGTGCGGCCGTCGACGCGATGCGCGAACTGGTCAACTCGGTGTCGATGCGCGGCGTGGTGGTGATCGGCGAGGGCGAGAAGGACCACGCGCCGATGCTCTACAACGGGGAAGAGGTCGGCAACGGCGACGGGCCCGACTGCGACTTCGCCGTCGACCCGATCGACGGCACCACCCTGATGAGCAAGGGCATGCCCAACGCCATCTCGGTGCTGGCGGTGGCCGAGCGCGGCGCGATGTTTGACCCGTCGGCGGTGTTCTACATGAACAAGATCGCGGTCGGCCCCGAGGCGGCCGACGTACTGGACATCACCAAGCCGATCGCCGACAACATCAAAGCAGTCGCCAAGGTCAAGGGCCTGTCGCCCCGCGACATGACGGTGTGCATCCTGGACCGGCCCCGGCACGCGCAGCTGATCCATGACGTGCGGGCCGCCGGTGCGCGGATTCGGCTGATCACCGACGGCGACGTGGCCGGAGCGATCGCGGCGTGCCGGCCCGACTCGGGCACCGACATGCTGGCCGGGATCGGCGGCACCCCGGAGGGCATCATCGCGGCCGCGGCGATCCGCTGCATGGGCGGTGAGATTCAGGCCCAGTTGGCGCCCACCGACGACGCCGAGCGGCAGAAGGCCCTGGACGCCGGCTACGACCTGGGCGAGGTGCTGACCACCGAGCATCTGGTCTCCGGCGAGAACGTGTTCTTCTGCGCCACCGGGGTCACCGACGGCGACCTGCTCAAGGGAGTGCGCTACTACCCCGGCGGCTGCACCACCCAATCGATCGTGATGCGCTCGAAGTCCGGCACCGTCCGGATGATCGAGGCATATCACCGCCTGTCGAAGCTCAACGAGTATTCGGCGGTCGATTTCACCGGCGACGCACACGCCGCCTACCCCCTGCCCTGACCGTCAAGCGAGGACTTGAAAGCTATGAGCGAGACCGAATACCGCATCGAACACGACACCATGGGCGAGGTCCGGGTGCCGGCGAGTGCGTTGTGGCGCGCGCAGACGCAGCGCGCCGTGGAGAACTTCCCGATCTCCGGTCGTGGCCTGGAGCGCACCCAGATCCGGGCGCTCGGCCTGCTGAAGAGCGCGTGCGCGCAGGTGAACGCCGACCTGGGTCTGCTGGCCCCGGAGAAGGCCGCCGCCATCAAGGCCGCCGCCGCCGAGATCGCCGAGGGCAAGCACGACGACCAGTTCCCCATCGACGTGTTCCAGACCGGTTCGGGCACCAGTTCCAACATGAACACCAACGAGGTGATCGCGTCGATAGCGGCCGCCAACGGGGTGACCGTGCACCCCAACGACGATGTGAACATGTCGCAGTCGTCCAACGACACCTTCCCGACCGCTACCCACATCGCGGCAACCGAAGCTGCGGTGCGCCACCTGATTCCGGCACTTCAGGTGCTGCACGAAGCGCTGGCCGCCAAGGCGATGCAGTGGCGCACCGTGGTGAAATCGGGCCGCACCCACCTGATGGACGCCGTCCCGGTGACCCTGGGCCAGGAGTTCTCCGGTTACGCCCGCCAGATCGCGGCCGGCATCGAGCGAGTGCAGGCAACGCTGCCCCGCCTGGGTGAGCTGGCGATCGGCGGGACCGCCGTCGGCACCGGGCTGAACGCCCCGGAGGGCTTCGGCGCCAAGGTGGTCGAGGTGCTGGTCAAAGAGACCGGGATCACCGAACTGCGCACGGCGGCGAATTCGTTCGAGGCGCAGGCGGCGCGGGACGGCTTGGTCGAGGCCTCGGGTGCGCTGCGCACCATCGCGGTGTCGCTGACCAAGATCGCCAATGACATCCGCTGGATGGGCTCGGGCCCGCTGACCGGCCTTGCCGAGATCCAGCTGCCCGACCTGCAGCCAGGCAGCTCGATCATGCCGGGCAAGGTGAATCCTGTGCTGCCCGAGGCGGTCACCCAGGTGGCGGCGCAGGTGATCGGCAACGACGCGGCGATCGCCTGGGGCGGCGGCAACGGCGCCTTCGAGCTCAACGTCTACATCCCGATGATGGCCCGCAACATGCTGGAGTCCTTCACGCTGCTGACCAACGTCTCGCGACTGTTCGCCGAGCGCTGCATCGTCGGGCTGGTCGCCAATGAGGAGCACCTGCGCGAGCTCGCCGAGTCCAGCCCGTCGATTGTGACGCCGCTGAACTCCGCGATCGGCTATGAGGAGGCCGCCGCGGTGGCCAAGCAGGCCCTCAAGGAGCGCAAGACGATTCGCCAGACGGTGATCGACCGCGGTCTGATCGGCGACAAGCTCTCGGAGGCCGAGCTGGACCGCCGCCTCGACGTGCTGGCGATGGCCAAGGTCGACAAAGACTAAGCCACCAGATGAGCGCCGATCCGGCTGCGTCCGAGACGGGCAGGTCGGCGACGGCGAAGGTGACTCGTCGTGTCATCCCCTTCCTGGGGCTGCTTTACTTCGTCAACTACCTCGACCGCGTCAACATCGGGTTCGCCGGGCCTAACGGCATGAACGACGAACTGGGCATGACCGCGACGATGTTCGGTTTCGCCTCGGGGATCTTCTTCTTCGGCTACCTGTTCCTGGAGATACCCAGCAACATCGCGCTGCACAGGTTCGGTGGCCGACGCTGGCTGGCCCGCATCATGCTCACTTGGGGAATCGTCAGCACCGCAATCGCTTTCGTTCCCAACGCACCCACGCTCGTCGCACTGCGGTTTCTGCTCGGGGTGGCCGAGGCCGGCTTCTTCCCGGGCATCATCCTCTACCTCACGTTCTGGTTCCCGCAACGGCAGCGGTCCCGGGCGATCTCGCTGTTCATGGTGGCGGTTCCGGTTTCGACGGCGATCGGCTCCACTTTGTCCTCACTCGTCATCGACTGGGGCCACGGTGTTTTTGGCCTTGCCGGATGGCGTTTCATGTTCCTCGTCGAGGGACTGCCCGCGATCGCGCTCGCGTTCGCGTGCTGGTTCTACCTGACCGACCGGCCTGCGCAGGCTCGCTGGCTCGACACCGACGAGAAGCAGTGGCTGGAAGCAACACTGGCGGACGAACGGGCGGCGGCCGGGGCCGGTCAGCATTGGCCGCTCACCAAGGTCCTCAGCCATCGGCGGATGCTGGCGCTGGCGTTCATCTATTTCGGGATCGTCTACGGGCTCTACGCCGTCGGGTTCTTCCTGCCGACCATCGTCGCCGGGTTTGCGCAGCAGTACGGCAGTGAGCTGAGCATCATCGGGCGCGGCGTCGTGACCGCTGTTCCCTGGGCCGTCGCAGCCGTCGTGATGGTGCCGTGGGCGCGGCACGCAGACCGGACGGGAGAGCGCGTCTGGCATGTGGCGATCCCCGCCATTGTCGGCGGTTTGAGCATTCCCGCGGCGTTGTACATGGCCAACCCGTACCTGGCGATGCTCGCGATCACGTTGTCGACGTGCTCGATCATGTGTGCAATGCCGGTTTTCTGGGCTCTGCCGTCTGAGTTCCTCACCGGGACGGCGGCGGCCGCAGGGATCGCGTTGATCAATTCGCTGGGCAACCTGAGCGGCTTCGGCGGCCCCTACGTCACGGGCTGGCTGACCGATCTGACCGGCGACAGCAAAGTCGCCCTGTGGGTGATCGGAGCGTTCTCACTGCTCGCGGCCGGCCTGGTGGTTTTCCTGGGATCCGCTCCGAAGCGGAAGCGGCACAACCTCATTGAGGCGTAGCTTCGGCTAGAACGGGGGTGGGTCGTCGCCGCCGGTGCCCGGTGCCGCTTTGGGGCACAGGGCGGCGGCCCGGGCGGCGCGGCGGGCTTCGCGGGCGTTGCGGTTCTGATTGCGTTCGGTGTTGATGCGGGCCGCGCGGTTCTGCGCCCGGGTGCGCCGGCGCCGGGGCATCATCGCGGTGCGTTCCCCGCCCGCGGCATCGGGATTTCGCTCAGGTGGCGCCAGGTCCCCGGTGGGCACACACAGGCGGGGAAACAGCAGCGCACTACCCGGGGTGGTGACATAGCTGCGCCCCGCCGGCGACGCCAAGATCAGCGTGCCATCCGGCAACTGGGCATCGCGCCAGCCCCAGAACGTCTTCACCAGATGATGGGTGCGGCAATAGCATTTGAGGTTGGAGGCATGCGTCGGGCCGCCGTCACCGAACGGAATCGTGTGGTCGATGTCGCAGTCGGCCGCCGGGCGGTCACAACCAGGCCAGCGACAGGTCAGATCCCGGCAACGCACAAACGCCGCCAACGCCGCCGACGGCACATAACCCGACTCGGGCGGGGCATCGCCGGGATGAGCCAACGACACCAAGCGCGCCGAGCGGGCGAGTTCTTCGATCATCTCCGGGGGAACCAGCCCATCGGCCTCCACCAGCCATCCCGGCTCGGAGCCGGTGCCCTCGATCGTGGCCTGCTCGGCGATCACATGAATGACCACCGGAGAGGCAGCCGGTCGTCGTCCCGCGGCGCAATCGGGGCGGCCGCACCGACACCCCAGCCGGTCCGCTCGCGCGGCCAGCGCGCCCATCGCATCGGCACAGCGCTCCTCATGACTGCGCGGATCGTGCTCACACACGGTGGCCGCCAATGCATCCAGGGCTTTGCCCAACGCGCGCGCGTCCGGGGTGAACAGGCTGCCGTGGATTTCTGAAACCCCACCCTCCTGGTCCTGGATCGAGATCTCGCGCTGCGCCCGGCGCTCTGTGCGGCGCCGCACCGCATCGGCATCGGCTTTGGCCACGATCTTGTCGATCCTTCCGGCCAGCCGGCTCGCTGTCAGCGACGGCCACCGTGGCACCTTGACCGCCAACTCGGCATCCACGGCCGCCAACACCTCACGATCGGTGATCAGATCGGTGCGATACACCATCGTGCAGAACAGTCGAAGATCGATATCGCCGGCCTTGAACACCTCGGCCACCTTCGGCAACTGCTCGCGCATCGCGCGGGCGTAATTCAGCCGAGAACCCGCCAGCGCCTGGCTGATCCGCAGCGCCGCCGCCACCTCAGCGGTGACCGCCGCCGTGGTATCCACCGCCCAATCCTCGGTCTCACTGCACCGGCTCAACCGCAGCGCAAACAACTCCCCGATTGCCACCAGATGCGCCGCCGCCGCCCGATTCTCCGCCCGCGCCGAGGCACCAATGCGATCCACCAACGCCGCCGACTCCGGCGTGGTCGACGGGTAATGCCGCTCGAAGAGCTCGTCGAACCAGGCGATCACCTCCGGAGGCGAACCTTGCGACGAGTTCGATTCGAACATACGTTCGATCATACCCGAAATCTCTGACACCCGCCGCGCGATCAGGGCGTGACGCCGCTGAGTTTGTCACGCGCCGTTGTTCGGGCCCCCCGAGTTCGCCCCGGCGATGTCGGTGATCGGGAAGTTGGGCATCGGCGGCGGCGACGGTGTGGCCGGCAGCGCCGGGATGTCGGCGGCCGGGATGTCGTGCAGCTCGTTGACCGGCGGGCCGTTGTCCCGTCCCCCGTACACGCTGCCCGGTGCGCGCGGACCGAGCAATTCGCCGACCGTAACCATGTGGTAGCCATTGGCTTTCAGCACCGGGAGGAACTGGTAGACCAGGTCGACGGTGGATGAGTAGGTGTCGTGGAACAGCACCACCGAGCCGGGCTTGATCTGGGTCATCAGCATGTAACGGGTCGCGGTGATATCGGCGTCGTTGATCCAGTCGAACGGGATGACGTCCCAGAGGATCGCGGCCAGACCGAACTTGGCGGCCTGGGCATTCACCGCGTCGTCGGTGAGCCCGCCGGGCGGGCGCCACAGGGTCGGCGTGACCCCGGTGGCCGAGCGGATCGCGTCGTTGGCCCGGGCGAACTGAGCCGGCACGTCTGCCGCCGGGATCGTGGTCATGTTCGGGTGTTCCCAGGTGTGGCTGCCGATCTCCATCCCTGCTTCGGCGATCCGTGCCGCACCCGCCGGGTCGGCCGCCACCTTGTTGCCGATCAGGAAGAAGGTGGCGCGCGCGTCGGCGTCGTTCAAGACCCGCAACAGCCGGTCGGTGTACGGCGAAGGCCCGTCGTCGAACGTCAGCGCCACACACTTGACCACGGCGCAGTCCACCGGACCGGCATCGGCCCGGTGGACGTGGCCGGTGGCGCAGGCGCCGATGAGCAGCGCGGCCACCAGGGCCGCAACGGTGGGCGGGTATCGCACCCCGGCAGCCTACGGCAGCGCGCCGGGATTGATCTCCTCGAGCATCTCGGTGACCAGCGCGGCGATCGGCGAACGCTCACTGCGCAGCAGCGTGATGTGGGCGAACAGCGGGTGGCCCTTGAGCTTTTCGATCACCGCGGCGATACCGTCGTGCCGGCCGACCCTTAAGTTGTCGCGCTGGGCGACGTCGTGGGTGAGCACCACCCGCGACCCGGTGCCCAGCCGCGACAGCACCGTCAGCAGCACGTTGCGCTCCAGCGACTGGGCCTCGTCGACGATCACGAACGAGTCGTGCAGCGACCGGCCCCGGATGTGGGTCAGCGGCAGCACTTCGAGCATGCCGCGCGAGAGCACCTCCTCGAGCACCGCCGGGCTGGCCAGCCCTTCCAGCGTGTCGAACACGGCCTGCGCCCACGGCCCCATCTTCTCGTTCTCGCTGCCCGGCAGGTAACCGAGTTCCTGCCCGCCGACGGCGTACAGCGGCCGGAACACCACGACCTTGCGCTGGGTGCGCCGCTCCAAGACCGCCTCCAGGCCGGCGCAGAGCGCCAGCGCCGACTTGCCGGTGCCCGCCTTACCGCCCAGCGAGACGATGCCCACCGACTCGTCGAGCAGCAGATCCAGCGCCACCCGCTGTTCGGCGGAGCGGCCGCGAAGCCCGAAAGCCTCCCGGTCACCGCGGACCAGCTGCACGCGCTTGGCCGCGTTGACCCGTCCCAACGCGTGCGAGCTACCACCGAGCAGCCGGATTCCGGTGTGGCACGGGAGATCCCGTGCAGCAGCCAAGTCGATCTCACCGTCGTCGAACAGCACGTCGATGTCGTCGACGGAGGCCTCGACCTCGTCCATTCCGGTCCAGCCGGAGACGATGACGTCCTGGGCGTGGTATTCGTCAGCGGCCAGGCCGAGCGCCGCCGCCTTGACCCGCAGCGGAATATCCTTGCTCACCAGCGTGACCCGCCGTCCCTCCGCCGCCAGGTTGGCGGCACAGGTCAGAATCCGGGAGTCATTGCTGTCGGTGCGAAACCCGGTCGGCAGCACCGCAGGGTCGCTGTGGTTGAGCTCGACGTGCAGCGTACCTCCTTGCGCACCAACGGGAATCGGCTGATCAAGGCGACCGTGTTCCAATCGCATGTCGTCGAAGAGGCGCAGCGCCTGGCGGGCGAACCAGCCGAGCTCGTGATGATGGCGTTTGGCCTCGAGCTCGCTGATCACCACCAGAGGGACGACGACCTCGTGCTCGGCGAACCGGGTACAGGCCCACGGGTCCGACAACAGCACGGAGGTGTCGAGCACATACGTCCGGATATCAGGCACTAAGCGCTCCAGCGGGTGCGGGCCCGCGCGGCCCCGCGCGAGCAATTCGACGGGGCGGCGGCACCAGGACCGGAGCCGGTCCTGTCGTAGTCACGACCAGTGGTGCCGCCTAGACAGCAGAGCGTGTGGCTAGCCATCGCTTGCGACGGTACCCCCGTCGGCGCGGGCCTGCCGAGCAGGCGCGCCGGAGCTCATCAGCTGATGACGAACCGCTTCAAGTCGGGGTGTGCGGCCAGCCCCCAGGCGCTGATCCGGTCGGAGATCACCCGGCGCAACTGGTCGGGCCCGAAGATGCCGGCTTCGGCGATTCCGGCCTGCCGGTCGGCGTAGGCGTCGATGTCGGCGCCGACGATCTTCAGCTCGGCTGCCCGGGCGGCGATCGCGGCCACCGTCTCGTCGTGCACGTAGTCCAGGCAGTGGGTGATCAGGTTGGCGAAGAACTCCTCGTGACGTTCCTCGTCGCCGGCGATCCGGCTGATCAGTCCCTTGAGCACCGGCTCGTCGGTCTTGTCGGCCAGGTTGCGGCAGAACTCGGCGCACGCGCGCTCGTAGAAGGCCATGAACACCAGCGTCTCGACCTGGCTGTAGCGGTCGGCGCGGTAACCCTTCTGCACGTGCTGCATGCGGACGCTCTCGTTGGCGTCCGGGTCGATCTCCCGGGTCACCACCAGGTACTCGCGCAGCGCGATGGCGTGCAGGTGCTCCTCGGCGGTCCACCGGCCGATCCAGCGGCCCCACTTGTCCTCGAGGATGAAGTGCTCGACCAGCTCGCGGTGGTAGCCGGCCAGGCTGTCCTTCTCGATAAGCAGGATCTCGCAGGCATCGGTGATCACCTTGGGCAGCGTGACCTGCGACGGGTCCCAGTCCTTGCCGCCGAGGAAGGCGAAGTTCTGGCCCTGCTCGAACGGCACGTAGTCGTGCGCGTACCACGGGTCCACCGTGTCGATGTGCCGGGTCAGGTTCGCGTCGACCACCGGCTCCAGCTCGAGGATCAATGCATTAGCAACGGGACGTTCAGCCATGAAAGTAACTGTAACCCGAATTCACACTATCTTGTCAACTCGGACGCGCCGTGTCGGGCCGCCGCGCTCGCGACAGCCCTAGGCGAGCTTCCAGTCCTCCAGGCCGTCGTAGAGCGGGAATTCCTGCGCCAGCTTGGTGACCCGGGCCCGCAGCGCCGGCACGTCAGCGCCCGAACCGGCAGCCAGCGCAGTAGCGATGACATCGGCGACCTCGGTGAACTCGGTGTCGCCGAAGCCGCGGGCGGCCAGCGCCGGGGTGCCCACCCGAAGCCCGGAGGTGACCATCGGCGGCCGCGGGTCGTTGGGGACGGCGTTGCGGTTGACGGTGATGCCGACCTCGTGCAGCAGATCCTCGGCCATCTGGCCATCCAGCGGGGAGTCCCGCAGGTCCACCAGCACCAGGTGCACGTCGGTGCCACCACTGACCACCGACACACCGGCCTTGGCGACATCGGCGGCCAGCAGGCGCTCGGCGAGGATCTTGGCGCCGGAGAGCACCCGCTCCTGACGCTCGGCGAATTCGGGGGTGCCGGCGATCTTGAGTGCGACGGCCTTGGCGGCGATCACGTGCATCAGCGGGCCGCCCTGCTGACCGGGGAAGACCGCCGAGTTGATCTGCTTGGCGAACTCCTTCTTGCCCACGATCAGCCCGGACCGCGGGCCGCCGAGGGTCTTGTGCACGGTGGTGGACACCACCTGCGCGTGCGGCACCGGCGACGGGTGCAGCCCGGCGGCCACCAGCCCGGCGAAATGCGCCATGTCCACCCACAACGTCGCGTCCACCTCAGCGGCGATCGAGGCGAAGGCCTCGAAGTCCAGGATGCGCGGGTAGGCCGACCAGCCGGCGATGATCACCTTCGGCTTGAACTCCAGCGCCTGAGCCCGCACCACATCCATGTCGACGCGGTGGGTGACCGGGTCGACGCCGTAGAAGGCGTTCTCGTAGAGCTTGCCGGAGAAGTTCAGCCGCATCCCGTGGGTCAGGTGCCCGCCGTTGGCCAGGTCCAGGCCGAGCAGCCGGTCGCCGGGCTCCATCAGCGCCTGCAGCACCGCAGCGTTCGCCTGGGCGCCGGAGTGCGGCTGAACGTTGGCGAACTCGGCGCCGAACAGTTCCTTGGCGCGGTCGCGGGCGATGTTCTCCACCACGTCGACGTGCTCACACCCGCCGTAGTAGCGGCGGCCGGGCAGGCCCTCGGCGTACTTGTTGGTCAGCACGCTGCCGTGGGCCTGCAGCACCGCACGCGGCACGAAGTTCTCCGACGCGATCATCTCCAGGGTGTCGCGCTGGCGTCCCAGCTCCTTACCGAGCAGCTCGGCGATATCGGGATCGACCTCGGCCAGCGGAGTCGACATCGTGGAGGCGGGACGAGTGTGGGGTGCGGCAGTCACGCCGGTCAGTCTATCGAGCCAGCTCGGCCCGCAGCGACGACGGGATCAGCGGCTCGTCCAACAGCCGGCCGAACCGCTCGATGAGAGTCATCCCGGCTGGTCGGGCGTCCAGCCAGGAGCGCAGCAGCCGGTAGCCCTCCACGTAGGTCGAGGTGTAGGCACGCCACAGCGGCGACGACAGGAACCGCAGTGTTTGGCGGGCCCGGTCGTCGGGGACGAGCAACCAACGGCGCAGGTAGTCGGCCACCTCGTCGACGTCCCGGTGCTCGTCGTGCAGCATCAGCGCCGCGTCTTGGCGCACGTCGGCCAGCGCCGCCGCGGCCTCGGCGACCGCCTCGGCCCGTTCGCCGTCGAACCGCAGCCCCAGGTCGGCGTAGATCTCCGCGGCCCAGACGCCCCAGCCGGGACCGACCGCGGCGTGCAGCGCCAGGTCGGCCAGGCCTTCGGCCATCAGACACTGCGGGGTGTTGACCAGGAAAATGGTCTGCTCGGCCTGGCCCCGACCCACGACCAGCCCGGCCTCCTTGCGGCAGTGCTCGGTGTGATGACCCGGGTAGGACTCGTGAGCCACCAGCCTCGGCAGATTCGACATCAGCTGTTTGAGGTCGGCGTTGACCGCCACCGTGGAGCGGTAGTCGCCGCGGTAGTAGTTGAATCCCGACCACGGTTTGTCGGTGACGACCTCATAAGTGATGGTCTCGGTCTCCGGCAGCGGGAAGTGTGACCGCACCCGATCACGCAGCGCCGAGGAGAACGCATGGATGGCCGCCTCGAGCCGCTCCGGAGGAATCTCCTCGGCCCGGCGGTGCGCAGCCATCCGGTCGGCCAGCGGGCCGCTGCCGCCCAACAACTCACTGAGCCGGGCGTGCGCCTGCCGGTAGCGGTCGGTGTCACCCGTGGCGATATCGACGTCGAAGTAGTCGCGTACCTCGTCGACGAAACCGACCTGTTCGCCGGCGAACTTGCGCCCCGCGCACGCCAGCGCCCGCAGGTGTACCCGCAGGTAGTCGGCGCGTGCGGCATCGAGGCCGGCCGGCAGTTCGGCAAGCAGTTTCTCGGCCTGGCGGGCCAGCGCGGCCGGGTCGGGCACGGGTTCGTTCTCGACCAGTCGTCGCAGCGCCGGATCACCGGTGAAGGCGTCGACATAACCCGGCTCGACCCGGTCGAAGCGCAGACCGAGCAGCAGGTATTCACGGATCAATTCGGCGGGCTCCATACCCGATCAGGCTAACCGCCGGGGTTACTGCAAGACTGTACGGTCATGCGGCGGCTTAGCGAGCCGAGTCCCTATGTGGAGTTCGACCGACGTCAGTGGCGGACGCTGCGCATGTCGACGCCGCTTCCGTTGACCGAGGAAGAGGTCGTGGCCCTGCGCGGCCTCGGCGAGCAGGTCGACCTGCTCGAGGTCGAAGAGGTCTATCTGCCGCTGGCGCGACTTCTGCATCTGCAGGTCGCCGCCCGTCAGCAGCTGTTCGCCGCGACCGCGGAGTTCCTCGGTGAGCACGACCAAAGCCCGGACCGGCCGGTGCCGTTCATCATCGGCGTGGCCGGCAGCGTGGCCGTCGGCAAGTCGACCACCGCCCGCGTACTGCAGGCGCTGTTGGCCCGCTGGGACCACCACCCGCGGGTGGACCTGGTGACCACCGACGGGTTCCTCTACCCCAACAAGGAGTTGGAACGCCGGAACCTGATGCACCGCAAAGGGTTTCCGGAGAGCTACAACCGGCGCGCGCTGATGCGCTTCGTCACCTCGGTGAAGTCCGGCGCCGACTACGCGTGCGCGCCGGTGTATTCACACCTGAGCTACGACATCGTCGCCGGCGCCAAGCAGGTGGTCCGCCATCCCGACATCCTGATCCTCGAAGGCCTCAACGTGCTGCAGACCGGGCCCACGCTGATGGTGTCGGACCTGTTCGACTTCTCGCTGTACGTCGACGCCCGGGTGGAGGACATCGAGCACTGGTACGTCTCCCGGTTCCTGGCGATGCGCTCCACCTCGTTCGCCAATCCGGAGTCGCACTTCCACCACTACGCGGGGCTCAACGACCAGGAGGCGGTGACCGCCGCGCGCGACATCTGGCGCTCCATCAACCGGCCCAACCTGGTGGAGAACATCCTGCCCACCCGGCCGCGGGCCACCCTGGTGCTGCGCAAGGACGCCGATCACTCCATCAACCGGCTGCGACTGCGCAAGCTCTAGCGGGATCGGCTACGGCTGCGTTGCGGTGCCCGGCTGCGGCTGGGCCGGCGGCGGGAACTCGGCAGGCGGCGGGAATCCGGGCGGCGGCGGGAACTCGGCAGGCGGCGGGAACTCCGGCGGTGGCGGGAACCCGGGCGGTGGCGGGAACCCGGGCGGCGGGGGGAACCCCGGCGGCGGGGGGAACCCGGGCGGCGGCGGGAACCCGGGCGGCGGCTCGTCGGCCGGCGGGGGCGGCGGATTCTCGGGAGCACCGGGCGGCGGTGCCGCCGGGGTCGGGGTCGAGGCGGCGGCCAAGGTCTCCGGGCACATCTCGTTCTGCGCAGCGTCCACCACGACCTTGGAGATGCCGTCGGCGATCTTCTTGTCGAACCGGTCCCGGGCGGGACGGCCGCGCCGCAAGTTCTGGCAGATGATCTCGCCGAACTTCACCGCACCCGACGGCGTGCTGAGCCCCGGACTGCTCTGGTACTTGAAGCCGTGCGACTCAAGGTAACCGAGGTAGCCCTTCTCGTCGGCCTGGGCGGGCGCGGCGGCGAAGATCAGGGTTCCGGGAATCAGCGTCATCGCCGCCAGCCGCCACATCATGGGAGAGAACTGTAGACGGTGGCGGCTGGGGCGGCACGCTCAACCGGCCCCAAGTCAGGGCAGCCACCAGCTCAGGGTGAAAACCAGCGCCGACAGTACGACCACGCCCCCGCTACCGCCCGAATCGCCGGTGCCGCACGCTGTAGTCGCGCAACGCCCGCAGGAAGTCCACCCGTCGGAAAGCCGGCCAATGCGCCTCGGTGAACCACATCTCCGAATAGGCGCTCTGCCACAGCAGAAATCCGGACAACCGCTGCTCGCCCGAGGTGCGGATCACCAGGTCCGGGTCCGGCTGGCCCGAGGTGTAGAGATTCTCCGAGATGCCCTCGACGGTCACCGCGTCGACGAGTTCCTCGGCAGTGGCACCGTTGGCCAACTCCTTGCCGAGCAGGCCGCGCACGGCGTCGACGATCTCCCGGCGGCCGCCGTAGCCGACGGCGACGTTGACATGCAGGCGTGGACTGCCGCCGCCGTCGGCGCCGGTCGTCCGCCCCGCGCTCGCCGCGCCCACGGTGCTTTCCACGGCCTCCCGCAGCCGGCGGGCCGGCTCCTCGCCCAGCAGTTGAAGATCCCCGACGGTGCGCACGCTCCAGCGGTTGGCAGGCGCGCAGATCTCCTCCACCACGTCGGTGATGATCTCGATCAGCGCGGCCAGCTCCGCGGGGTCGCGCTGCAGGTTCTCGGTGGACAGCAGATAGACGGTGGCCATCTCGATGCCGGCGTCGGCGCACCAGCGCAGCATCTCGGCGATCTTGGCCGCGCCCATCCGGTAGCCGTAGCTGACATCGTCGTAGCCGGCATCGCGCGCCCAGCGCCGGTTGCCGTCGCAGAGCACGGCGATGTGCCGCGGCAGCGCCGACCGTGAGGCCGCGAGCCCCTGCCGGAGGCGCATTTCGTAGAGCCGGTACAGCGGCTCCTTCAGGCGCGCCGGGATGATCGCCACAAAAACCCAGACTACTGTGATCGGCAGAAGTTGCCGCGAATCGCATCCGGGAATCCACTGGAGGAAAGGTTCATGAGCACGCACCCCGAAACCATCTCGGAGCCGAACCCGAGTGACCTGCCCGTCGACGTCGCCCCAGCCCACACCAGGCCGCGGGCACGCGGATGGATTCACCTGGTGTCGGCGATCGTGGCCGTCATCGCCGGGGCCACGCTGATCGGGGTGACCTGGCCGTTGGCCGGGCTGGAGGCGGGTTTGGCGACGCTGGCCTACACCATCTCGGTGGTCGGCATGTTCGCCGTCAGCGCCACCTATCACCGGGTGACGTGGAAATCGGTGGCAGCCCGGATCCGGATGAAACGGCTCGACCACGCGATGATCTTCATCTTCATCGCCGGCACCTACACCCCCTTCGCGCTGCTGGCGATGGACCACGGCGCCCAGGAACGGCTGGTGATGACGATCGTGTGGGGCGGTGCACTGGCCGGCGTGCTGCTGAAGCTGTGCTGGCCGACCGCCCCCAAGTGGGTCGGGGTGCCGCTGTATCTGCTGTTGGGTTGGGTGTCAGCGTTTTTCATCGCGACGATCATGCACAACGCCGGGGTCGCGGCGATGGTGCTGCTGACCGTCGGCGGCGCGCTCTACAGCGTCGGGGCGATCATGTACGCGCTGAAGTGGCCGGACCCGTGGCCTCAGACGTTCGGCTACCACGAGTTCTTCCACGCCTGCACCGCGGTCGCGGCGATCTGCCAGTACATCGCGATCTGGTTCGCCGCGCTGTCCTCGCCGTGACCGGGTCTACAGCTGGGTGATGTTCTCCGCCGACCAGTAGGCCTTCATCGCGGCGATCTTGCCGTCACCATCGAACACCATCACGTCGATCGGCTCGATACGCATCCCGTGGTCGCCGCTGGTGATGGTCAGCGCGAAGTGGAAAGCCGCTTCGTTGCCGGCGACCCGCAGCGTGACCAGCTCTGACTTGCGGTCCAGGCCGGTGATGTTCGAGTAGAAGTTGCGGATCGCCTGGTGGCCGATGTGCACCTCGCCGCCGACCGGGTCCTCCAAAGTGGCGTCGGGCGCGTACAGCCCGACCAGATCATCCGCGTCCCCACCGCCGACCAACTCGATGTAGCGGTGGACGGTCTCGGTGATGGCCTGGGTCCGGTCGGGTGCGCTCGTCATGTGCCGCAGGTTACACCGGACGCCGGGTTTCCGGGCACCTCGAGCACCACCGCCAGCTCCGCCGCGCTGCCGACCGGCAGGTCGCACACCGGGCCCCGGCAGACGTAGGCGGCGTCGGCACCGTCGACACGGTCCCGCCCGATCAGCAGTTCCGACGAGCCCGGCGCACCGCCTAGGACGATCGCCCCGCCGGGCGCCAGCCGGCGCGCGGCGGCCAGCAGCGCCGAGTCGGTGCGCTCGCAGGCCACGGCGACCTGCAGCGGGCCCCGGATGTAGGCCTCGGCGACCGCCAGCCAGTGCCCCACCGAGCGCGGGGCGCGGGCCAGCAGCGCGCTGTGCGCGGCCAACGCGTCGGCGGCGGCCTGCCGGTAGCGCTCGGCGCGGTCCGCGTCGACCAGGTGCGCCGCGGTCAGCAGCGCCTCGGTGATCAGCGCCGCCCCCGACGGGGTGGCGCCGTCGAGCGGGTCGCCGGGGCGCAGCACCAATGTTTCGGCGTCGTCCGCGCTGTCGAACCAGCGCCCGGGCTGCGCCGGGTCGGCAAAATGGGCCAGCGCGGTGTCCAGCAGGCCGGCGGCGGCGTCGCGCCACCGCGGGTCGCCGTCCAGCTGGTACACGCTGAGCAGACCGGTGGCCAGCGCGCCGTAATCCTCCAGGATCGCGGCGCTGTCCCCCACCTGTCCGCCCAGGCTGGCCCGGCGCAGCCGGCCGTCCACCAGGTGCAGGTCGAGCAGGGCCGCCGCGCAGCCCTGCGCGGCGGCGA
Organism: Mycolicibacter terrae; assembly: GCF_010727125.1. Taxonomy (NCBI): domain Bacteria; kingdom Bacillati; phylum Actinomycetota; class Actinomycetes; order Mycobacteriales; family Mycobacteriaceae; genus Mycobacterium; species Mycobacterium terrae. The sequence goes on from NZ_AP022564.1 coordinate 3,191,735, forward strand.
CCAGGCTCGGATCCCCCAGCGCCACAGCGGCTTCGGTCAAAGCCGTGATCGCCATGCCGTTCCAGGCGGTGACCACCTTGTCGTCGCGTCCGGGCTGGGGGCGGGCACGGCCGGCGGCCAGCAATTGTTGCCGCACCCGGTCGAGTCGCGACGGATCGTCGGGGTCGATCGGCAATTGCAGCACCGAGGCGCCGACTTCAAAGGTCCCGCCCACTGTGACCCCGAAAACGTCTGCCGCCCAATGCCCGTCGTCGTCGCCGAGCACGTCGGTCAGCTGTTCGGGAGTCCACACGTAGGTGGAGCCCTCCCGGCCGTCGGCGTCGGCATCCAGCGAGGAGACGAACATGCCTCCCTCGGACAGCTCGTCGAGCAGGAACCGGGCGGTGGCCGTCGCCACCCGGATGGCCAGCGCGTCACCGGTGCGCCGCGCCCAGTGCGCATAGGCCCGCAACAGCAGCGCGTTGTCGTACAGCATCTTCTCGAAATGCGGTACCACCCAAGCATTGTCAACGCTGTAACGGGCGAAGCCACCGGCGAGCTGGTCGAAGATGCCACCGCGTGCCATCGCCGCGCCGACACGCGCCACCGCATCCAGCGCCGGGCGGGCTGCGGTCCGTTCGTAGTGGCGCAGCAGGGTTTCCATCATCGCCGACGGCGGGAACTTGGGCGCGCCGCCGAAGCCCCCGTGTTCGGTGTCCTCGTCTCGCAGCACCGCCGCCACGGCGCCGTCACAGAGCATCGCGTCGACGGGCGGCCCGTCCCCGGGGAGCCCGGCGGCCATCGAGCGCAACTCGCCGGCGATGCGGTCGGACGCGTCCTCGACTTCGTCGCGGCGGTTGCGCCAGGTGTCGGTGATCGCCGAAAGCAGGTTCAGGAACGTGTCTTTCGGGTAGTAGGTGCCGCAATAGAACGGCCTGCCGTCCGGGGTCAGGAAACACGTCATCGGCCAGCCGCCACGGCCGGTGAGCGCGATGGTGGCGTTCATGTAGATCGCGTCGATGTCCGGGCGCTCCTCCCGGTCGACTTTGACGCACACGAAGCCGTCGTTCATCGCTTCGGCGACCTGCGTGTCCTCGAAGGACCCGTGCGCCATCACGTGACACCAGTGGCAGGCCGCATAGCCGACCGACAACAGGATCGGCACGTCGCGTTCGGCGGCTTCGGCCAACGCCTGCGGCGTCCACTCCTGCCAGTGCACCGGATTGTCGGCGTGTTGGCGCAGATACGGGCTGGTGGATCCGGCGAGACGATTAGCCATGAGCCCGGCCTACCCCGCCGAGTCCGGTCCCGGCTCCAGCGTGCCTTCGTCGGCAGCCTGATCGGCCGCCGGGTCCTGCGGGTCGAAGGATTCCGGCACCTTCTTGAGCTGCCTGTTCATCGACCACACCAGCCCGAACGTGCCGAGCAGCAGAAGCACGATGACCAGCAGTCCGAATGGGCTCGCCTTGCCGAAGTCCGGACCGGTGTCACGGGGCACGTCGTCGGCCAAGATCCAAAGTGCGGTCAGCACAGCGTGATTCATGAGTCATCCTCGATCCCGGCGAACAGGTCGGTCTCCGGCAGGATAACCGGCACCCGAGACCGGGCCAGCTCGAATTCCTCGGTGGGCCACAGGCGTTGCTGCCACTCGATCGGAGCGGCGAAGAAATCGCCGTTCGGGTCGATCTGGGTGGCGTGGGCACGCAGCGCGTCGTCGCGCTGGTGGAAGTACTCGGCGCAGTGGATCCGACTGGTCACCCGGTCGGCGAACACGTCGCGGTCGGGCTGCCAGTGCTCCAGCCACTTCGCGAACGGACCGACCTCGCCATTGCGGGCGAACTCGTCCTGCAGCAGCTGCATCCGCTGGCGCAGGAACCCGTGGTTGTAGTACAGCTTCGAGACCGTCCAGGGTTCGCCGGCGTGCGGGTAGCGGCGATGGTCGCCGGCGGCCTCGAACGCGGCCACCGAGACCTGATGGCACTGGATGTGGTCGGGGTGCGGATAGCCGCCGTTCTCGTCGTAGGTGGTCATCACGTGCGGCCGGAACTCCCGAACGACCTCCACCAGTCGCCCCGCCGACACCTCCATGGGCACCAGTGCGAAGCAGTCCTCGGGCAGCGGCGGCAGCGGGTCGCCCTTGGGCAGCCCGGAGTCGATGAAACCCAGCCAGCGATGCTCGACGCCGAGGATCTCGGCGGCTTTGGCCATCTCGTCGCGGCGGATCTCGGCGATATGGCCGTGGACCTCGGGCAGATCCATGGCCGGGTTGAGGATGTCGCCGCGCTCACCGCCGGTCAGCGTCACCACCATCACCCGGTGGCCGGCGGCGGCATAGCGGGCCAACGTCGCCGCGCCCTTGCTGGACTCGTCGTCGGGGTGCGCGTGCACCGCCATCAACCGCAGTCCGCTCATGTGCAAAGTCCCCTATAGTTCCTGTTGGTTTCCGGCCCCCATCGTTCCACCATGCGCGGCGGGCGCGGTAACCGATCCCGACTCCACCGGCGACCATGGGACATACCACGACGATGACCGACTCGAAGCCGGCCCGCTACGGCAGCACCCGGAGCCGCGCCCTGCCCCGGCGCCTGCTCGCGATCGTGCTGGGCCTGCTGGCCGTCGCGACGGCCGCCGCCGTCGCCGTGCTGGGCTATCAGCGGCTGACCACCGCCGACGTCAAGGGCGAAATGTATGGCTATGAGGTGATCGACGACCAGACGGTGTCGGTAAAGATCAGCGTGACGCGATCCGACCCGTCCCGGCCCGCGGTGTGCATCGTCCGGGTCCGGGCCGGTGACGGAAGCGAGACAGGCCGCCGCGAAGTGCTGATCCCACCGTCGGAGTCGGCGAACGTTCAGCTGACGACGATCGTCAAATCATCCCGCCCGCCGATGATGGGTGATATCTACGGCTGCGGCACCGACGTGCCCAGTTATCTGATTTCGCCATGATTTCGCGGTGGTACCCTTTACGGATACACGGTTCCGGCTGGGACCGTGTATTGCTGCATTAGAACGACGTCGAACCCCGCTGACTTGGATCGCCGGTTCCGACGACACGAGGAGCAAGTGAGATGACGGACACTCAGGTGACCTGGTTGACGCAGGAGTCACACGACCGGCTCAAGGACGAGCTCGACCAGCTGATCGCAAACCGTCCGGTGATCGCCGCGGAGATCAACGACCGCCGCGAAGAGGGCGACCTGCGGGAGAACGGCGGCTATCACGCCGCCCGCGAGGAGCAGGGCCAACAAGAGGCCCGCATCCGGCAACTGCAGGACCTGCTCAGCAGCGCCAAGGTCGGTGAGGCGCCCACCCAGTCCGGGGTGGCGCTGCCGGGGTCGGTGGTCAAGGTCTTCTACGACGGCGACAAGTCCGACACCGAGACGTTCCTGATCGCCACCCGCCAGGAAGGCGTCAGCGAGGACAAGCTCGAGGTGTACTCGCCGAACTCACCGCTTGGTCACGCCCTGCTCGGCGCCAAGGAGGGCGAGGAGCGCAGCTACACCGTGCCCAGCGGCAAGACCGTCAAGGTGACCCTGGTCAGCGCGAAGCCCTACCACTCCTGAGCGCAGGCGTTCAGCCCAGCGCCTGCTTCAGGTCGTCGAGCAGGTCATCGATGTCCTCGATCCCGACAGACAACCGCACCAGGTCGTCGGGAACCTCCAGTTGCGAGCCGGCCGTGGACGCATGCGTCATCGCGCCCGGGAGTTCGATCAGCGACTCCACCCCTCCCAGTGACTCGGCCAGGATGAAGATCTCGGTCGCGGCGCAGAGCTTCTCGGCGGCGGGCCGCCCGCCGTGCATCCGCACCGACATCATGCCGCCGAAGCCGCCCATCTGGCGGGCGGCCACGTCATGCCCGGGATGGCCGGGCAGACCCGGGTAGAGCACGCTGTCCACCGCCGGGTGCCCGGCGAGGAACTCCGCCACCGCCGTCGCATTCTCGCTGTGCCGTTGCATCCGCAACACCAGCGTCTTGAGACCCCGCAGGGTGAGGTAGGCGTCGAAGGGCCCGGGCACCGCACCGGCGCCGTTCTGCAGGAACGCGAAGGCCGCGTCGAGTTCCTCGTCGTCGGTGACCAGCGCGCCGCCGACCACATCGGAGTGCCCCCCGATGTACTTGGTGGTCGAGTGCAGCACCACGTCGGCGCCCAGCGTCAGCGGCTGCTGCAACGCCGGCGAGGCGAAGGTGTTGTCCACCAGCACCTTCGCGCCGGATTCTCGGCCGATCGCGGCAATGCCTTCGATATCGCTGATCGACAGCAGCGGGTTGGTCGGGGTCTCCACCCAGATCAGCCGGGTCTTGTCGGTGAGCGCGGCGCGCACCGCGTCCAGGTCGGACAACGCGACCGGGGTGTGGGCGACCCCCCACTGGGTGAACACCTTGTCGATCAGCCGGAAGGTGCCTCCGTAGGCGTCGTCCGGGATGATCAGGTGCTCGCCCGGGCGCAGCATCGCCCGCAGGGCACAGTCCGTGGCGGCCATCCCGGAGGAGAACGCCCGGCCGAAGCGGCCCCGCTCGACCGCGGCCAGGGCGGCCTCCAACGCGGCCCGGGTCGGGTTGCCGGTGCGGGCGTACTCGTAACCGCCGCGCAGGCCCCCGACGCCGTCCTGGGCGAAAGTGCTGCTGGCGTAGATCGGGGCATTGACCGCCCCGGTGGCCGGGTCGGGCCGGAAGCCGGCGTGGATCGCCTTGGTGGACAGGCCCTTCGGGCCGCGCCCGTGACTCTGACTCACCGGATCGGCAGGCAGACGGTGGTCATGATCTTGTCGGCTATCGTCTGCCGTTTGGCGTCCCACAGCGGGAACAGGTAGCCGATGCACAAGATGGCGCCGTCGATGATGTGGGCCAGCTGCCGCACGATCGACATCCCGAACCCGATCGGCTGGCCGGTGGCTTCGGAGACCACCTTGAACTTCATCACCGACTTGCCGATGCTCGACCCGGTGACACCCTGCCGGTAGCCGAAGTTCCAGATTCCGTAGCCCAGCGCCGCCACCCACCCGATGAACATCAGCATGGCGCCGGCACTCGACGGGGTGACGGTGCAGGCGAACCCCGCCGACGTGGTGATGCACTCTCTTCGCGCCGTTGATCCGGCGATCATCGAGGGGATCCCGTAAATCACCAGGATCGGGATGAGATCGATGAGGTAGGCGCCCACCCGGGTCAGCCACGACGTGTACGCCTCGGCCGGGAGCGCGCCGACCGGGCTTCCGGCCGAGGCGTACCCCGGCGGCGGCGGGGGGTAGTTACCCGGCGGCGGGGGCGGATAGTTACCCGGAGGCGGGGGCGGATAGTTACCCGGCGGCGGGTAGTTGCCGGGCGGCGGGGGCGGGTAATTGCCCTGGGGCGGGTAGTCGCCGGGCGGGGGCGGGTAATTGCCCTGGGGCGGCGGCGGAAAGTCAGTCATGGGCACCCTTCATCGAATCGATTGATGCGGATTTTCACGCTACCGCAACGTGCCCTCGTCGTGGCTACCTGCGGCGCGCCCCGTCGGACAGGAAACCCAACAGGTCGTGGCGGGTGATGACACCGACCGGCTTGCCGTCTTCGACCACCATCACCGCGTCGACCTCGGCCAGCGTAGCCGCGGCGACGCCGACCACCTCACCGGAGCCGATCAGCGGCAACGGCGGGCCCATGTGCTGCGACACGGCGTCGGCCAGCTTGGCGCGGCCCTCGAAGACCGCCGAGAGCAGGTCGCGTTCCGACACGCTGCCGGCCACCTCCCCCGCCATCACCGGCGGCTCGGCGCCGACGACGGGCATCTGCGACACCCCGTACTCCCGCAGGATCCCGATGGCGTCGCGCAGCGTCTCCGACGGGTGGGTGTGCACCAGATCCGGCAACACCCCGGACTTCGCGCGCAGCACGTCGGCGACGGTCGGTTGCACGGTCGAGCCGTCCAGCCGGGAGCGCAGGAACCCGTAGGACGACATCCAGGAGTCGCTGAAGATCTTCGACATGTAACCGCGGCCGCCATCGGGCAGCAGGACGACGACGAGCGCGTCGGGCCCGGCTTTGACGGCCGCTTCCACGGCCGCCACCACGGCCATGCCGCAGGACCCGCCGACCAGCAGCGCTTCCTCGCGGGCCAGGCGCCGGGTCATGTCGAACGAGTCCGCGTCGGACACCGCGATGATCTCGTCGGGGATGCCCGGGTCGTAGGCGGCGGGCCAGAAGTCCTCACCGACACCTTCGACCAGATACGGCCGGCCGGTCCCCCCGGAGTACACCGAGCCCTCCGGGTCGGCGCCGATGATCCGCACCCGGCCTCCCGACACCTCCTTGAGGTAGCGGCCGGTGCCGGTGATGGTGCCGCCGGTGCCGATCCCGGCGACGAAGTGGGTGACCTGGCCGTCGGTGTCGTTCCACACCTCCGGGCCGGTGGTCTCATAGTGACTCTCCGGGCCGGCTTGGTTGGAGTACTGGTCGGGCTTCCAGGCGCCGTCGATCTCCTCGACCAGCCGGTTGGACACGCTGTAGTAGCTGGCCGGGTCGTCGGGCGGTACCGCCGTCGGGCACACCACCACCTCGGCGCCGTAGGCCCGCATCACGTTCTGTTTGTCCTCGCTGACCTTGTCGGGGCAGACGAACACACACTTGTATCCGCGGCGCTGGGCGACCAGGGCGAGGCCGACGCCGGTGTTGCCGGAGGTGGGTTCGACGATGGTGCCGCCAGGCCGCAGCGCCCCGCTGGCCTCGGCCGCGTCGATCATCTTCACCGCGATGCGGTCCTTGGAGCTCGCGCCCGGGTTGAGGTATTCCACCTTGGCCACCACCCGGCCCGCGCCGGCGGGAACGATCGAACCGAGCTCGACGAGGGGGGTGTTGCCGATGAGGTCACTGATATGGCGCGCTATCCGCATACCTGCCATCGTCTCAGGCGGTGGTGTTCACCGGGCCACGGCCTGGGCCTAGCCGGTGGCCTCGCGGATGTATTCGCCGATCTGGCGCAGCGAGCGGGTGGCCTCGGGAACGAACGGTGCGGCGATCTGGAAGACGTGGATCTGGCCGGGCCACACCCGCAGTTCGACCGGAACTCCGGCCGCGGCCAGCATCTTGGCGCCCAGCCGCGCGTCGTGCAGCAGCACCTCAGCGCCCGAGACGTGGATCAGGGTGCGCGGCAGCCCCGGCTTGACGTACTGCAGCGGCTCGAGGACCTCGCCGCGCCGGCCGTGGTCGCGGTCGCGCCGGGCCGCCGCTTCGACCAGTTCGACGAACGCGTCGAACGCCTTGGGCGGGAACATCGCACCGGTGTGGATGTTCGGGTGCGCCTTCTTGGCTTCCTTGGCGATCTCCAACAACGGCGACATCGCGACGATCGCCGCCGGCACGTCGTCTTCCCCGCCTTCGTCCAGCAATCGCTCGGCCAGCGCCAGTGAGAGGTAGCCGCCGGCGGAGTCGCCGGCCAGCACGATCTGGTCGGGTTCGTAGCCCTGGCGGCGCAGCCAGCGGTAGGCGTCGTAGCAGTCGTCGATGGCGTCGTCGATGGAGTGCTTGGGCACCATCCGGTACTCCACCACCAGCACCGGACTGTCGGCGTACTTCGACAGCTTGGTGACGAGCCGGCCGTGGGTGTTGGCCCCGCAGGTCAGAAAGGCGCCGCCGTGCATGTAGAGCACGACCCGACGGGTGCCGTCGGCGGGCAGGACGCCGGCCGCACGCACCATCTGCGCCGTGCAGCGCGGCAACCGGATGGTGGCGCGCACGGTGCCCGGCGCCGGCAGCACCGCTTTGGCGGCGAAGTCGACCAGACCGAACGGCCAGGGCATGCGCGGGAGGTAGCTGCCTACCGAGAGCGCCGGCCGGACGGTGAGCCGGGTCGCCAGCCACGTCAGCCGTCCTTCGACGCTGGGCGCATCCTCGACGACCTCGACCGGCAGCCCGTCGTTACGGGCGATGCGGCGGGTTCGCGGCGCCGGGCGCAGACCACTGATTGCATGCGACGAGCTGGGAATCTTGCTGGGTGCGGTCATAGTGAACACTCCCTCCAGCCGGCCCCGGCCGGCACAGCCAACGCGGTACACGTATCGTCACACGAAGAAGTCTGTGAAGAAATCTTAGGATTCGTTCCGATACGGCATCGGGTCCTCATCGTGATCTGTTTTGTTTGCTGTGCGCGGGTATCCGGGCGTCTTGTTCCTTAGACTTTCCGCATGGGGATCCGGGTGGCGCGGCGGTCGGCGATCACGCTGGCCACCGCGGGCGCGCTCGCTTCCGGCGGCACCCTCTACCTGGGTCTACGCAATCTGTTGGCCGGCCAGGCCGACATGGCCCGCCAAACCATCCCCAGGGCGTGCGAGATCCCGCCGCGCGCCGATGGGATATACGTTGCCGGCGAGGCAACGGTTCAGCGTTTTCAGCGCGGCGTGAGCGTCGATGTGCACCTGATGATCTTCGGTGACTCGACCGGGACCGGCTACGGCTGCTGTTCAGCCGAGGAGGTCCCCGGCGCGCTGATCGCCAGGGCACTGGCGGAGCGGACCGGTAAGCGGATTCGCCTGAGCACCAAGGCGATCGTGGGCGCCACCTCCAAGGGACTCGCCGGGCAGGTCGACGCGATGTTCGTCGCCGGGCCCCCACCGGACGCCGCGGTGATCATGATCGGCGCGAACGACGTCACCGCGCTCAACGGCATCGCCGGTTCGGCACAGCGACTGCACGCGGCGGTGAAACGGTTGCATGCCAGCGGTGCGGTGGTGGTCGTCGGCACCTGCCCCGATTTCAAGGCGGTCAGCGCGATCCCGCAACCGCTGCGCTGGGTCGCGCACGCCCGGGGGCGGCAGCTGGCCCGCGCCCAGGCCCAGGCGGTCGTGGCCGCCGGTGGTATCGCCGTCCCGTTCGCCGATCTCCGCGTGCCGGCGTTTCGGGACTGCCCCGGGCTGCTGTTCGCCCAGGACCAGTACCACCCGTCGGCGGCGGGGTATGCGCTGGCGGCGAGTCAGGTGATCCCGGCGCTGTGCGCCGCGCTGGACGAGGCCGATTCACTCGCGGTGGCTCCGTCGGACTAGATTCGGCTGAATACCCGATCTCAAGGAGTCCGAAGTGCCCGAAGCTGTCATCGTCTCAACTGCTCGTTCACCGATCGGCCGGGCCGGTAAGGGATCGCTGGTCACCATCCGGCCCGACGACCTGGCCGCCCAGATGGTGCGCGCCGCGCTGGACAAGGTGCCCGAGCTGAACCCGCACCAGATCGACGACCTGATGATGGGCTGCGGACAGCCGGGCGGCGCGTCCGGCTACAACATCGGCCGCGTCGTCTCGGTGCTGCTCGGCTACGACTTCCTGCCGGGCACCACGGTGAACCGGTACTGCTCGTCGTCGCTGCAGACCACCCGGATGGCGTTCCACGCGATCAAGGCCGGCGAGGGCGACGCGTTCATCTCCGCCGGGGTGGAGACCGTGTCGCAGTTCGGCATCGGCGCCGCTGACGGTGCCCCGAACAGCAAGAACTCGCTGTTCAACGACGCCATGGCCCGCTCCGAGGCGGCCGCCGCGGGCGCCGAGGAATGGCACGACCCGCGGGCCGACGGCAACCTGCCCGACGTCTACATCGCGATGGGCCAGACCGCCGAGAACGTCGTGCTGCACACCGGGATCAGCCGCGAAGACCAGGACCACTGGGGTGTGCGCAGCCAGAACCGCGCCGAGGAGGCCATCAACAGCGGCTTCTTCGCCCGGGAGATCTCCCCGGTCACCTTGCCGGACGGCACCGTGGTGAGCACCGACGACGGTCCGCGCGCCGGCACCACCTACGAGAAGATCAGCCAGCTCAAGCCGGTGTTCCGTCCCAACGGCACGATCACCGCCGGTAACGCCTGCCCGCTCAATGACGGCGCGGCCGCGGTGATCATCACCAGCGACACCAAGGCCAAGCAGCTCGGCCTCAAGCCGTTGGCCAGGATCGTGGCCACCGGGGTTTCCGGCCTGTCGCCGGAGATCATGGGCCTCGGCCCGATCGAGGCGGTCAAGAAGGCGCTGACGAACGCGAAGATGTCGGTCTCCGACATCGACCTGTTCGAGATCAACGAGGCCTTCGCCGTGCAGGTGCTGGGCTCAGCCCGCGAGCTCGGTATCGACGAGGACAAGCTCAACGTGTCCGGTGGGGCGATCGCGCTGGGCCACCCGTTCGGTATGACCGGCGCCCGCATCACCGCCACCCTGCTGAACAACCTGGCCACCCACGACAAACAGTTCGGCGTGGAGACCATGTGCGTGGGCGGTGGCCAGGGCATGGCGATGGTCGTCGAGCGGCTGTCCTAGTTCCATTTCGTTGACTCTGCGCTCAGGGCGGGAAAGTTCGAGTAACCCCCGCCCTGGGCGCAGAGTCATTTTCGCCTCAGGAGGTCCCACGCGCTTCGGACACGGCGGACCACGTCATAGCCGCGGTGTTCGGCGAGAACCGTGACGTGCGTCCAGCCCGCCTGCCGGATGTACTCCAGACGCTCGACGTCCTTCACAAACTGCGACCGATCGGTCCGATGTTGGTCGCCGTCGTACTCGACCGCGAGCATGATGTCCTGCCAACCCATGTCGAGGAAGTACTTCGGATAACCGTCGGGACCGAGCACAGGGATCTGGGTCGTCGGCCTGGGAAACCCGGCGTCGCTGAGCAGCAGCCGCAGCCAGGTCTCTTTCGGTGACTGCGCGCCGGCGTCGACGAGGTACAGGGCGGCTTCCAGCTGGCGCAGCCCTCGGGTGTGACGATGCCGCGACGCCAGTTGAGCCACATCGTCGATCTTGAAATGCGTGGCGTTGGCCAGTGCGTCGAGTCTGGCGACTGCCTGACGCAACGGGCCGCGTCGGCCCAGGTCGAAGGCGGTGCGCTCGGGAGTGGTGGCGACGACGCCGGCGAGGTGCTGGGATTCGCCGTCCAAGATGAGGTCGGCACGGGTCTTGACGCCGTGCGGGGCTCGCGCGTTACGCCAGATCAGTTCGACGGTCGCGTCGTCGGCGATCCAGTTCGCCCCGTGCAGGGCGGACGCCGCTAAGCCGGAAACGACCGCCTGGCGCTGCGACCACAGCCAGGCGGCCTGCGTCCGGTGCAGGAGCGTGGGTTCGGCGCGCTTTTCCTGGTAGACGTTCGGCAGGACTGCGGTGTGGAACCGGCGCAGCTCATGGCGGCTTAAAGTTCCAGCGGCTAACGCCTCACTACCGATGAATGGTTGTCCCATGTCGGCATGCTGCCCGGGGCCACCGACACAAAAAATGACTCTGCGCTGAGGGCGGGTGCTACTCGCACTTTCGCGCCCTCAGCGCAGAGTCAACGGGGAAAGCTAAGTCGCTACTCGCTCTGGAAGTAGCTGAGCAGGCGCAGGATCTCCAGGTACAGCCAGACCAGCGTTACCGTCAGGCCGAGTGCGATACCCCAGGCCGCCTTCTCCGGCGCCCCGGCGCGAATCAGCTGATCCGCCGCGTCGAAGTCGATCAGGAAGCTGAACGCGGCAATGCCGATGCACACCAGCGAGAAGATGATCGACAGGGTCCCGCCGCTGCGCAGACCCAGACCCTCACCACCGCCGACGCCGAACAGCGACAACACCAGGTTGCCGATCATCAGGGCCAGCACACCGAACAACGCGCCGACAAGCATCCGGGTGAACTTCGGGGTGACGCGGATTGCGCCGGTCTTGTAGACGACAAGCATGCCGCCGAACACCCCCAGGGTGCCCATCACGGCCTGGCCGATCATCGAGCCGGCGTTACTGGCCCCCACCGTGACCGCGGTCAGCACGAAGGAGATGGCCCCCAGGAACAGGCCCTCCAGCACCGCGTAGCTGAGCACCAGGGCCTTGCTGTCCTGCTTGCGGGCGAACATGGCCACCATGACCAGCGCCAGCCCGCCGAACGCGCCGATGAAGGTCAGCGGACCGGCCAGCGCCTGATTGGCCGAGACCAGGAAGAAGGACACGATCGCGGCGACGCTGAGCACCCCCAGCGTCATGCCGGTCTTGGTGACGACGTCATCGATGGTGAGCGGACGACTGACCTCCCGCCGGTAGTCAGTCTGCGGGCTCTGTAGCCCGGGGTAACCCTGGCTCATCTGCTGGGCTGCGCCGGCGGAGGCTTGACCCAAGCCGGTTCCGAACTGCGCGTAACCGCCCTGTTTGGGCAATGAACGAAATACCGGGTTGCTGGTTTCCCGCACCTTCCCGATCCTCTCTGATGCTGTCTTGTGCTCTGACACGGAGATGTGCGAACAACTTGATCAACGTTCCGCGACCCGCCGGGGTTCCCAACAGACTGCGGGCCGTTCTTCCGCCAAACCTTACCCGCGGATGGGCGACCGGGGGTAGGGATCTACATTGCGAAGGCGTGACAGGTGAATCTGACGAGGTACTGGCCCGCGTCGAGAACGGGGTCGGGCTGCTGACCCTGAACCGTCCGCAGGCGATCAACTCCCTGAACCTGCCGATGGTGGCCGCGATGACCGCGGCGCTGACGGCCTGGGCTGATGATCCGGCCGTCACCGCGGTGGTGCTGTCGGGGGCCGGCGAGCGCGGGTTGTGCGCCGGTGGGGATGTGGTCGCGATCTATCACAGCGCCAAGGCCGACGGTGCGGACGCGCGGCGTTTCTGGCACGACGAGTACCTCCTCAACGCGCAGATCGGCGCGTTCGCCAAGCCGTACGTGTCCCTGATGGACGGCATCGTGATGGGCGGCGGGGTGGGGGTCGGCGCGCACGCCAACACCCGCGTGGTCACCGATACCACGAAGATGGCGATGCCCGAGGTGGGTATCGGCTTCATTCCCGATGTCGGAGGCACCTATCTGCTGTCGCGCGCACCGGGGCACCTGGGTCTGCACGCGGCGCTGACCGGTGCACCGTTTTCCGGGGCCGATGCCATCGCGCTGGGTTTCGCCGACCACTTCGTGCCGCACGACGCAGTGGGTGACTTCACCGCGACGATCCTCGCCGACGGGGTCGCCGAGGCACTGCAGCGTCACGCGGTCGAGCCGCCTCCGAGCCCGCTTGCCGCACAACGCGACTGGATCGATGAGTGCTACGCCCATGACACGGTCGCCGAGATCGTGGCGGCGCTGGCCGGCCATGGCAGCGCCGGCGCCGGCGCCGCCGCCGAACTGATCGGCACCCGCTCACCGATCGCCTGTGCGGTGACGCTGGAATCGGTGCGCCGGGCGGGCAGACTGGCCACCTTGCACGATGTTCTGGTCCAGGAGTTCCGGGTGTCGACCGCCTCGCTGCGCTCGCATGACCTGGTGGAGGGCATCCGCGCCCAGTTGGTCGACAAGGACCGCAACCCGCAGTGGTCACCGGCGAGTCTGGCCGAGGTGAGCGCCGCCGACATCGAGACCTATTTCGCCCCCGCCGAACCCGATCTAGTTCTTTAAGGAGTCTTCCCATGGCCCAGAACACCTACGAAACGATTCTCGTCGACCGCGACGGGCGCGTCGGCACCATCACCTTGAACCGGCCGCAGGCGCTCAATGCGCTCAACAGCCAGGTGATGAACGAAGTCACCACCGCCGCTGCCGAATTCGATTCCGATCCGGGAATCGGCGCGATCATCATCACCGGCAGCGCCAAGGCGTTCGCCGCGGGTGCGGATATCAAGGAGATGGCGGAGAAGAGTTTCGCCGACGTGTTCGCCGCCGACTTCTTCGCCGCCTGGTCCAAGCTGGCCGCGGTGCGCACCCCGACCATCGCCGCAGTGGCCGGACACGCCCTGGGTGGCGGTTGCGAACTGGCGATGATGTGCGACGTGCTGATCGCCGCCGACACCGCCAAATTCGGCCAGCCCGAGATCAAACTCGGTGTGCTGCCCGGCATGGGCGGCTCCCAGCGACTGACCCGGGCCATCGGCAAGGCCAAGGCGATGGATCTGATCCTGACCGGCCGCACCATCGATGCCGCCGAGGCCGAACGCAGCGGACTGGTCTCGCGCGTGGTGCCGGCCGAGGACCTGTTGGCCGAAGCCAACAAGGTCGCTGCCACCATCGCGGGCATGAGCCTGTCTGCGGCCCGAATGGCCAAGGAGGCCGTCAACCGGGCATTCGAATCCACCCTGGCCGAGGGACTGCTCTACGAACGCCGACTGTTCCACTCGGCGTTCGCCACCGACGACCAGACCGAGGGCATGGCGGCCTTCACCGAAAAGCGCGCACCGAACTTCACCCACCGCTAGCCCATGGCCCGACCGGCCGAAAGGCCTTGGTGGATTCGGCATTACACCTACACCGGCACCGCGATGGGCTTGGTGTTCATCTGGTTGTCGATGACCCCGTCGCTGCTGCCGCGCGGGCCGCTGTTCCAAGGCCTGGTCAGCGGCGCGTCCGGCGCCGCCGGTTACGGCCTCGGGGTGCTCATCGTGTGGCTGGTGCGCTACATGCGTTCGGCGGACAGCAGCCCGCCGGCGCCGGGCTGGGCCTGGGCGGTGCTGATCCCGACCGCCGTGGTCATCCACCTGGTGATGATCGTCCGCGTCTACCACTGGCAGCGGCAGCTGCGCTCGCTGATGGATGTGCCGCAGCTGGCCTGGTACTGCTTCCCGATGGCAGGCGGGCTGGCGGTGCTGACGCTGTTCGTGCTGGTGGAGATCGGGCAGGTGGTCCGTATGGTGGGCCGCGCACTGGCACGTCAGCTCAACCGCGTTGCGCCGCGGCGTGTTTCGCTGGTGGTGACGGTGGCCCTGCTGCTGGGGCTGACCATCGCGTTGCTCAACGGCGTGGTGGTCAAGTTCAGTATGCGCACGCTGAACAAAACGTTCGCCGGCGTCAACGCCGAGATGGACCCCGACCAGGCCGCGCCGCCGACCCCGCTACGTTCCGGCGGCCCGCAGTCGCTGGCCTCCTGGGAGTCGCTGGGCCATCAGGGCCGTATCTTCGTGGCCGGCGGACCGACCCTCGCACAGCTCACCGCGTTCAACGGCACGCCGGCTGCCGAACCGATCCGTGCCTATGCCGGACTCAATTCGGCTGACGGGATCATGGCGACCGCCGAACTGGCCGCGGCGGAACTGGCGCGAACCGGTGGGCTGAACCGCACCGTGGTGGCCGTGGCGACCACGACCGGCACCGGCTGGATCAACGAGGCGGAGGCCTCCGCCCTGGAGTACATGTTCAACGGCGATACCGCGATCGTGGGCATGCAGTATTCATTCCTGCCCAGCTGGTTGTCCTTCCTGGTCGACAAGGAGAACGCCCGCCAGGCGGGACAGGCATTGTTCGAGGCGGTCGACAAACGGGTACGGGCCATGCCGGAATCCCGACGCCCCAAACTGGTGGTGTTCGGGGAGAGCCTCGGGTCGTTCGGCGGTGAGGCGCCATTCATGAACCTCAACAACGTGCTGGCGCGCACCGACGGAGCACTGTTCTCCGGGCCGACGTTTCAAAACACCATCTGGAAAGACCTGACCGTCAACCGCGATCCCGGCTCCCCGCAATGGCTTCCGATTTACGACGACGGCCACAACGTGCGCTTCATCGCCCGCCCCGGCGACCTGGACCGGCCGCACGCGCCCTGGGGCGCACCGGAGTCCCCGCGGGTGGTGTACCTGCAGCACGCCTCCGACCCGATCGCCCGGTGGAATCCCGACTTGCTGTTCAAGAAACCGGACTGGCTGGCCGAGGCGCGAGGCTACGACGTTCTGCCGCAGGTGCAGTGGAAACCGATCGTGACGTTCCTGCAGGTCTCAGCGGACATGGCGGTGGCGGTCGACGTACCCGACGGCCACGGCCATCGCTATGTCGCCGACATCGCCGATGCGTGGGCGGCGGTATTACATCCAGCGGCGTGGACCGCGGAGAAAACCGAGCGGCTGCGCCCGTTGCTGCACACCGACACCTGATCAGTTCGGCTGCGCCAGCACCCCGGCCGCGGCCATGGCGTGAAAACCGCCGATGACGTCGGTGGCGCGGTGCAGACCCAGATCCACCAGCGCGGCCGCCGCCAGGCTCGAGGTGTAGCCCTCCGAGCACAGGATCACCCACTGCACGTCGTCGTCGAGCGCCTGCGGCAGTCGGGCGTCGCTGGTGGGGTCGCAGCGCCACTCCAGCACATTGCGCTCGATCACCAGGGCGGTGGGCACCTGGCCCTCCTGCGCGCGCTGGGCTGCCGGCCGGATGTCGACCAAGATCGCCCCGTCACGCAGCGCCGCGGGCAGCTCGTCAGCGGTCAGCCGGTGCAGCCGTGCGCGCGCCGCGGCGAGCATCGCGTCGATGCGACTGCTCACCTGCGCCGTGGTCACGATGCCTCCGGGTGTTCGGTGAGTTCGGTACGTTGCCGGCGCAACGTGTTGTCGGCACCCACGTCGTAGTAGGACATCTCGACCAGGGGCGGCGAGTAGGCGTGCACGCTCAGCGTCGGGCCGGGACGTGAGGGTGCCCAGACGACGTCATGCACCCAGCCTCGCGAAAACGCGGCCTGGTCGCCGGCCTCGAGCCTCCGCTGCGCCAACTTAGTGCCGTCCCAATGGAATTCATCCAGCGAGCCGGTCAGCACGGTCAGCGCTCCGAGCGAGTCGCCGTGGTCGTGCAGTTCGGTGGCGTGACCGGGCACCCAGCTGATCAGCCAGATGTCGAGCCGGTCGTCACCGTGGATCCGGGTGAACCAGCGACTGTCGGCGGGCAGGCCGGACACGGGCAGCAGATGCTCGTAGCGGCCGTTCAGGACCGCGTCGGCGGCCAGGTCGGTGGTCTGCAACAGGTCGGGCAGGCGCAACGAGCGGGACCGGGAGGCCGAAGGCCGCAACGCGACGGGATCAGCGATAACCATGGGGGAAAACTCCAGAACGGATGGGGTGGATTCGAGACAGGGGTCGGCGCAGCACTCAGCTGCGGCAACAACAGCCCTGAAATCCCACGTGCTCCATCACGACCGCCATGCTAGGCGGTGGGCGGTACCGGGCGCATCCGCGCGCAGCGCACACCGCGCGCATTGCGGTCTGCGCGCCACCGGGTTACCCGTCGTGAACTGGTGGTTTAGCCCGGAAATGTGTTTGCAATCACGGTGACGGAAAGGGTCGGGCCGCCGCGGCCCGCAGAATGGTGGGCATGGCCTCTACAACTGCACCGCGGGTGTCGGTGGTCCTGGGCAGTGGCAGCGCACGCGGCTATGCCCACATCGGGGTGATCTACGAACTGCTCGAACGCGGTTACGACATCGTCGGAATCTCCGGCTCGTCGATGGGCGCGCTGGTCGGCGGCCTGCAGGCGGCCGGGCGACTCGACGATTTCGCCGAGTGGGCCGAGTCGCTGACGCAGGGGGCGGTGTTGCGGCTGCTGGACCCGTCGTTCACCGCGGCCGGTGTGCTGAGGGCCGGAAAGATTCTCGATGTCGTCCGGGACATTCTGGGCGACATCAACATCGAGCAGCTACCGATCCCCTACACCGCCGTCGCCACCGACCTGATCGCGGGCCGATCGGTGTGGCTGCAGCGCGGTCCGGTCGACACGGCGATCCGCGCCTCAATCGCCATCCCGGGGGTGATCGCACCGCACGAGGTCGACGGGCGGCTGCTTGCCGACGGAGGCATCCTCGACCCGCTGCCGATGGCGCCGCTGTGCGCCGTCAACGCCGACCTGACCCTGGCGGTGAGCCTCAACGGCGGCGATCCGACCGCCGCCGGGCCCGCCGCCGACGATTCGGAGCGCGGTGCACCGGCCGGGCGCCTGAACCGGATGTTGCGCAGCACGTCGGCGCTGCTGGACACCAGCGGGGCGCGTTCGCTGCTGGACCGGCCCACGGCCCGGGCGATCCTGGACCGGTTCAGCAGCGGCGAATCCGAGCACGAAACCGACCATGACCTCGAGGAGATCGCCGACGGCCCCGCCGGCGGCCCCGGAGTGCCCAAACTCGGCAGCTTCGAGGTGATGAACCGCACCATCGACATCGCCCAGGCGGCGCTGACCCGCCATCAGCTGGCGTCCAACCCGCCGGATCTGCTCATCGAAGTGCCTCGCACCGCCTGCCGCAGCCTGGACTTCCACCGCGCCGCAGAGCTGATCGAGGTGGGCCGCGAGCTCACCGGACGCGCCCTGGACACCGTGAAACCGTCTTAGCCCATGGCGGACAAGAATTCGGCGACCGCAGCGGCGTGCCGGCGGCCCTGTTCGCGTCCGGCCCGTGCCGACGGCACCCGGCAGGCCGGATCCAGCGGGTTGCTGCCGAAGGCGCGCAACGCCGCACCGTCGGCGAACACCGCGTAGACGCGCCCGCCGAAGCCCGCGATCTCCGCGGCCGCACCGGCGCTGAACGGCGACGGCGCCGATTGTCCGGACGGCACCAGCACGACGGCCACGTCGCAATCGTCGGCGACATCGAGGTTGATCGGGCTGCGCATCCCGCCGTCCATGTAGCGCCGCCCGCCGATCACCACTGGCGGCCAGACCCCGGGCACCGCGCAACTGGCCGCCACAGCGTCGACGAGCTCGACCCCCGAGTCCCGGTCGAACACCACCAGCTCGCCGGTGTCGATGTCGATCGCGGTGATCCGCAGGTAACGGTCCGGCCAGCGATGCGAGGGCAGCCGGTGCGCGATGACCTGCCGGCGCACCGGGGCCGGAACGGTCCGGGTGGCCAGGGCCACCGCGCCGATTCGCTGCATCTTCTGCGCGGCAGAGGTATTCGGTTCGGTCATCGCCGCCAAGAACAGCTCGGCGATCCCCTCGACACCGACTCCGGGGTCGAGTTCGGGCGAGGACTCGGCCACCTGACGGGCGAACAGCTCATCGAGGCTCGTGCCGCTGCCGATCTGTCCGCTCACCGCCGAACCGGCCGAGGTCCCGACCAGCACATCGGATTCCAGCAGCGCCGCCGCGGCGGCCGGCGACTCGTCGGCGATGCCGCACAGCACGCCGGTCTCCCAGGCGATGCCCGCCACTCCCCCGCCGCCCAGTACCAGGGCACGCTTCGTCATCGCGCTCACATCGCCGGGTGTTGAGCCGCTGCGGCCACCGGGTTCAGGTCTTCACGCCGCAGTTGCCGCGCGGGCGGATCGGGCAGCACCAAGCTACGGGTGATCCGCAGGCCCGCGTCGACGTGTACCAGCTGGCCCGGCTCGATCGGTTCCCAGCGGGTGTCGTCGTCCATCGGTTCGCTGGCGAACACCACCGCGGGCCGGCCGCGCAACTGCTTGGCATCGGCTCGAATCCGTTTGGTGCGCATTGCCAGACCTGCGGGAGCTACGCCGTCTCGCCGGTCCAGGATGTAGAGCTGGTTGGCCTCGGGGTACCGCAGCGCCCAAATGTCGTTGGCGGTGCTCAGCACCAGATTGAGTGAGAAGATCGGCACGTTGGCGGCGAGCCACTTCACGGCGTCAACCAGGCCGGCCGCCACGTCGCTGCGCCGAGCCCGGATCGCGGCGGTGATGAGGGCGAAGACGCGTTCGGAGTCGGTCTCGCCCAGTACCAGGCCGTAGCCGTCGACTTCGCGCAACCGCTGGTCAACGGCGGCAAGGTCCTCGACCACGCCGTTATGGGCGAAGATGCGGCCGTCCTGCAGGAACGGGTGGGTGTTGGCGACGTTGCACCGGCCCGTGGTGGCATACCGGACGTGGGCGACGAAAGTGGTGCCGGTCATGTTGTGCGCTTCGGTGGCGAAGTCGACGTCGCGCCACGCCGCGATCGGCTGCTTACGTACCCGCGGTTGCCCGTAGCCGTCGAATGTCCCCAGCCCGGTGCCGTCGGGGTTGCGCCGGCTCTGCGCGGCCAGATTGTCCGGGGCGTCGAGCAGCCAGAACGTTGCGGTCACGACCTTGGTCCCGGCATGCAGGGCGAACAGTCGGCACATCGTCGCCTCAGGCCTCCAGCAGGGCGGCCAGCTGGGTCAGGGCCCGCCGGGCGTAGCCCTTCCACAGCCTGCCGAACACCGGCATCGCGGCCGCGGTAAGCGCGGATCTGGGGTGGATGACCCACCGCCAGGTGACGGTCGTGCCCGCTGCGGTCGGGGTGAATTCCCACCGGCCCTCGACGAACCGAACCAGCGGTGCCAACGGGCCTTTGATCTCGGTGAGCCGGTAGTCGAACGACCGCGGCGCGTCGACGCTGGTCAGCTCTTCTCGCATGCTGCCGCCACCGGTCAGCCGCACGGTTCGGGTCTGGCCGGCGCTCGCCCACTCGCCGTTCTGGTCCCGGACCTCCTTGATCGGCGGGATCGGCCCGTACCAATGCCGGAACAGTTGCGGCAGGGGCAGCGGCAGTGTCCCGTCGAAGGCGTCCTGGACGTCCACCGCTATTGCGCGGGATTGCTCGACTGCGTAGGCCACTGTTCGAGGTTAGCGTTCAGCGCGCCAGGTGCGGGGCGGCCCGGCCGGTGATGAGCGGCAGATCGAAGAACCCGGCGATGCCGGCCGGGGCCGCACAGGTCGCCGGGATGGCGTTGACACAGTGCGCCGCGGTCGCCACCACACCGGGATTGCTCCTCAGACCCTCTTCGACGCTCTCCGGCTGCCAACCTTTGACCGTGACGAAGGTGTTCGGATTTCCCCGCACCTCCATCTCATAGCGTTCTTTCGCCGGGCCGAAAGACCATGGCGGGTCGAGGTTCTCCTCTCCCATCAGCCAGTTCACGGTGATCCGCACCACCACGGTGTCGCCGACCATCGCCTCCCAGTGAAAACGACGCGCCGCGACCTGCCCCGGCTCGATCACCCCGATCGGTGAGTCGATCGGCGCGGTCGCCACCGCCACCTCCTGCGATGACCGGATCTGCTCGTCGGCGGCGAAGCCCAGCCGGTCCACACACAACCTCGCCGACTGGACGAAGCCACTGTCGAGAATCTTCTGCATCGGACCCGTCAACGCGCTGTCGGGTGCGCCCCCGAAGCCCATCACATGACGCAGCACATCCGGCGCACCATAGGTCCGCAGATCGGAAAACTCTTCGCAGCGAACGAAAGTCACCCCGGTGGACATCACCGACAACAACAGCGGGAATAGCTCGCTGGCGGCGCCGGGCGCGATTCCGGCACCGTGCAGCGATGCGTTGCCGGCCTGTGCGGCCGCTTCCAGCGGGGCGGCCGCCCGTTCGCTGGGATAAACCCAGCCGACCGGGGTGACGACGTTCTTGCCGGAACGCAGCAGCGCAGCGACTTCGTCCGCGTTGCCCATCAGCGGCGCGTAGATCACCGCATCAGCATCCAACGCCAAGATCTCCTCGATGCTGTCGGTGGCCGTCACACCCAGCGGTTCGGTCCCGATTATCTCGCCGACGTCCTTGCCGCTCTTGGCTTTCGAGTGCACCCAGCAGCCGACCAGCTCGAGGTCGGGATGCTCGAGCACACCCTTGATCGCGGCCACGCCGACCGAGCCGGTCGCCCACTGGATAACGCGCAGACTCATCAGTCACGCACCTCGCTCACCTGGTATTGATCGTCGGAGTACCGGGCCCGGATGGTCTTCTTGTCGTACTTGCCGACACTGGTGCGGGGAATCGTGTCCACGAACGCCCAGCGCTCCGGCAGCCACCAGCGGGCGACCTTGTCCGACAGGAATTTTCGCAGATCGGCAGCGCTCACCGAGGCGCCCTCCCGCGCAACGACGACGGCCAGCGGTCGTTCCTGCCAACGTTCGTCGGGCACCCCGACGACGGCGGCTTCGACCACATCCGGATGGCCGATCAATTCGTTCTCCAGCTCCACCGAGGAGATCCACTCCCCACCGGACTTGATCACGTCCTTGGCCCGGTCGGTCAGCGTGATGAAGCCCTGTGCGTCGATCCGGCCCACGTCACCGGTGCGCAGCCAGCCGGAGGAGAACTTGGACTCGTCCTGGCCGCGGTAGTAGGCGCCGGTGATCCACGGGCCGCGCACCTCCAGCTCGCCGACCGCTTCACCGTCGTTGGCCAGCACCGCGCCGTCGTCGTCGACGATGCGTGCCTGCACGCCGCACACCGGCTGCCCCTGGGTGCCGCGCAGCGTCCAGTACTCCTCGGGCGGAGTACCGGGCGGCGGCCAGGCCATGGTCGCCAGTGGCGAGGTCTCGGTCATGCCCCACAGTTGCCGGACCTGCACGCCGTAGCGCTCTTCGAACGCGCGCATCAGCGACACCGGGACCGCCGAACCGCCGCACGCCACCAGCCGAAGCGACGAGATGTCATGGCCGGGTTCACGATCCAGGTAATGCATGACGTCGTTCCAGATCGTCGGCACCGCGCCGGCCAGGGTGGGCCGTTGCGCCTCGATGAGGGCGACCAGTGACGCGGCATCCAGGTGCCGGTCGGGCATCGCCAGATCCGCACCGGCCATCAGCGCCGAATAGGGCAGCCCCCAGGCGTTGGCGTGAAACATCGGCACGACCGGCAGCACACAGTCGCCCGAGCCGACCCCGATGCCGTTGGTCGTGCATCCCGCCATGGCGTGCAGGTAGCTGGAGCGGTGGCTGTACACCACGCCCTTGGGGTTGCCGGTGGTGCCGCTGGTGTAGCACATGGCGGCGGCCGAGTTCTCGTCGACGACCGGCCAGTCGAACTCGCACGCCTCGGCCGCCAGCACATCGGCGTAGCGCAGCACGGTCTTGCCGGAGGCCTCCAGCGCCGCGACGTCGCCCTCACCGACCGCGATCACGGTGTGCACGGTGTCGAGTTGGGCCAGCACCGGCGCCAGCAGCCCGGCCAGTGACACGTCGACCAGGATCACCCGGTCCTCGGCCTCGTTGGCGACGAAGACGATCTGGTCGGCGAACAGCCGGATGTTGAGCGTGTGCAGCACCGCGCCCATCGACGGCACCGCCAGGTAGGCGGCCAGGTGCTCGGTGTTGTTCCACATGAAGGTGGCAACCCGCTCGTCGCCGGTGATACCGAGCCGGCGCAGGGCATTGGCCAGCCGTGCAGCCTGCCCGCCCAACTCACGGTAGGTGGTGGTGCGAAAACCGCCGTCGGTCATGGTCGTCACGGTGCGGGCGCCGTGAACGCCGGTGGCGTGGTTCAGGATGGCACCGACCGTCAGCGGCCAGTTCTGCATGGTGCTGCGCATCGACCTATTCGACCATGCCGACGCGGGCAGTGTGGCGGTGGCTACAGAGCGGGTTGGAGTTGGAGCATCCGGCTGACGGCATCGTCGAGCGCAAGCTGCTCATGCAGCGACGCCGAGGGCGTCGGCAGGTCGGCCAGCGAGGCGACGGTCACCGCGCCGTCGAAGCCGGCGATGTAGAGGCGGCTGCCGTCCGGGCTCTCCACCGCGCAGGACGGCGCCGTGGTCGCGGCCAGCGTGCCGAGGATTTCGTTGGTGCGGGCGCACATCACCAGGACACCTGCCGCGGTGACCAGGTAGGCGCGGTCGCCGTCGCGGCTCAGGGCCAGCTGGATCAGCTGGGTGTCGACGATGAAGCCGGCACCGACGGCGTGGGTGCGGGCATCGACGGCGTGGACCGCACCGCGGCCATCAGAACCGCAGGTCGCGACCAACAGTCGCGCGCCGTCCGGGCTGACGGCGACGTCGACGATCGTCGATCCGACCTTGATGGTTTCGACGACGTTCAGTTCGCGGTCCAGCACTGTGACGGTGTCGCCGGCGAGTTGCCGGACCGCCACGTACAGTCGCCGGCCGTCCGGGCTGATCCGCAGACACGTCGCCGTGGCTGCGGGACTGTCGGACACCGCGACGACGCCGGCGGGGCGCATGGTCGCATCGAGCGCGAGCACCTCGACACCGGCGGAACCGGTGCGGGTGAGGTAGACGCGGCTGCCCATCGGGTCGGCGACCACCTCACCGATCCCCATGGCCACCGGATAGCAGCCGGTGACCTCGGCGGAGTCGACGTCGATCGCCAGTACGGCGTCCAGCGCCATCGAGCCGGCGGTGACGTACGCCCGAGCGGTACCGGCGGGACCGACGGCGACCGAGAACGGCTCGTCGGCATGGAACACGGTGGCCACGACGGTGCAGCTGGCGGCGTCGATGACCGAGACGGTGTCGTCGCCGTAGTTGGTGGCCAGCAGCCGGCTGCCGTCCGCGGTGACCGCCAGGCCGCCGATCGGGCCGCGATCCACCCTTACGGTGTCGACGATGCGAGTTCTTTGGCTGGTCGATCCGTAAGCCAACACGTCGTCCACATCGCTCCCATCGATCACACTTCGTATCGTCATTGCGCACACACCCGCGTAGCTGCCGCAGCGGCGCGGTCAGTACGACCGGGGTGCCAGGACGGGGTGCTCGGTCGATCCTAGCGGTGAATTCGAGGTGGATGGAAAATGTCGTAATTATTGTGATAGACGTCGCAGATTAAATCCCGCGAGCCTCGGGTAGCGGTAGCCGAAACCGCTGGCCGGGGCGCCTTGGGCAAGTACGTTTACATAGGTTACGCAGGTATTTTCCATTGCTGGGCTAACTTGTGATCTGTATCGCAATTTGAATTGAATAAAACAGTAAGAAAATTCGGCGCACGAATTCGGCGTTTCTGGTCACAGGCGCTTGCCAAACGCGCGGCAGGCGGGTATGGACCTGGGCCGGCCCCCTGGTGACACCCCGGTCGGGCGCGAACCCGACGGTAGCGACGCTATTGGGGATGCGGCACCGACTCGGCGTCCACCGCCGTTCGATCGCTGGACGACACGGGCGTCAACGCCAGTCGTGCGGACGCCTCTCGCCGGCGGGCGAACATTCGTTGCTCGACCATGCGCTCGACTTCGCGGCGCAGGTCACGGCGCAGTGTCCGCCACAGTTCGTGGTTGTCGACGCCGGGGTCTCGGGCCGCCGCGGCGGTCCAGCGCACCACGTTGGCGGCCGAGAACACCTTCTGCGGCGGGACGATCCGATTGAAGACATCGGCGATCTGGGTGAACCCGCCGGCTCGAGCCGCGAACCATCGGTAGGCGGCGGACTCGATCGGCGAGACGCTGTCGTCGCGGCCGAGCGAATTCGCCCATTGGTACATCGCCAGGCACTGCACGTCGCGGTCGAACTCCCACCGCGCCAGCGTCCGGTCGAGCTCGTCGGGCTCGTCCAGCCGGGGGGCGGCGGCCTCGCCGAGCAACCGACCGAAGCGCAGCGCGTCGCGAATGCCTTGCGCGGTGACCGGGTCCTTGAAATGCCCGGCGTCGCCGGCCAGCGCCCACCCCGGCCCGTGGGAGTGCCGGAAGTACGACGGATGGTGGTAGGAGACCAAGATGTTGCTGACCCGGGTACAGCCGCGAAGCCGCTCGGCATACGGGGGAATGCGGTCGATGGTGGCCGCGAAGGCAGCCGACCGGTCAGCACGGTACTCGTCTGCGCGCCGCACCGGAGGCATCTGCAGAGCCACCAATTGGCCGCCGTCGCAAGGGAATACCGTCACGAGATCGTCGCCGTAGCGCCACTGCATGGCCACGTGCCGGCTCTGCGGGTGAGCGTCCTCGTAGTAGGCGTAGGCCATCATGCGCTGGTTGTCCCAGCTGTGGTGCGCGCGGGTGCCGACCAGCCGCGCGACCGTCGACCGTCGGCCGTCGGCGCCGATGACCAGCTTCGCGTTGATCACGCCCGTCGTGCCGTTGCGCTGCCGGTACCGCACCCCGCAGACGCGCCCGGCCTGATCGCGCACCAGATCGGTCACCCGGACGTGTTCTCGCACCTCGGCACCGGCGGCGCGGGCGGTCTCGACCAAGGCGAGATCCAATCCCGGACGCCGGATGCACGCCCCGGCGGCGAAGCCCTCATAGGTGCTCGACGGACCGACGGACTCGATGCCGGGCGCACCCAGGCCGGCGCTGGTGTGCAGCGGAGCGCCGAGTTCGAGCACGCGGGAGGTGGCGCCGATCCGCTCCAACTCCGCCCAGTGATGGGTGAAGAACAGGTGCGTCGACAAGGTGTCGGAGGGGAAGCTGGCGCTGTCGAGTGCAACGACGGAGCGGCCCCTGCGGGCCAGTGCGATGGCGGCGGCCGAACCGGCGCAGCGACTTCCGACGACAACCACGTCTGTGTGCTCAGTCATGGGAAGGAGAATGCCAGCTCATCTCCATATTTGTAAGTCTTTTCATTTTATGAACTTCGTTATAAATTGGAGCTGTGGCCTATCCTTGGCCGATGTCCGCCGAACCGCTTCCGACCGCGCCCCGGCCGGCTGCGGCCCGTGCCGGACGGCGCCGGGCCCGCACCCGGAGCGCGATCCTCGACGCCGCAGAGGCGGTGTTCGGCCGGGCCGGATACGGCGGCGCCCGGATCGAGGAGATCGCGGAGCTGGCCGACGTCTCGGTCGGTTCCATCTACGGCCACTTCGACGGCAAACGCGGGCTGTACCTGCAGCTGGTGGACCGCGCGCTTGAGCTGTTCACCGAATACATGACGCGCAGCGATGACCCGTCGCTGAGCCCGCTGCAGCGGGTGCTTGCCGGCGGGGACGCCTACCTACGCTTTCACCTCGACCATCCCGGCGCCTTCCACTTCCTGGCCTACCGCAGTCCGGGCGCCGAACCGCTCTCGGGAGACAACGAGACCGAGGCACGCATCCGCGACCGAGTCGGACACCTACTTCGCCGATTTGCCGGGCAGATCGACAACGCCATCGCCGCCGGCGAGGCCCGACCGGTCGACTCGCTGCGGCTCACGCACTACCTCTGGGGCGCCTGGAACGGTGTGATCGCGCTGCGGCAGCAGCCCGACGGCTTGCGCATCACCGATGACGAGATCGCCGAGACGCTCGAGCTGGCGCGCTGGCTGCTGCGCGAGGGATTGGCCACCCCGGCGCTCCGGGATGCCAACGGCGAAGTGGGCGATCGGGTGCCGCTGCCTTCGATCAGCTAGCCGGCAAGGTGTAGGCCGCCGCGCGGGCGACCGATCCCGTGCCCCCAGTCGGACTCGAACCGACACTGTGCGGATTTTAAGTCCGCTGCCTCTGCCAATTGGGCTATGGGGGCTCGCGGCGAATCTAACGCGACAAGGCCGACGGCACCCCACCGGCACTCCGGAGCGGGGCGAACAGGACAGCGGTAGCGGAGGAGACTCAGGCGTGCTCGGGGCAGTAGTTCTGCGCGGCGATCCGCGCGAACTCCGCAGCGCGCTGCAGTGTGAAACCCGGGTTGGTGGTCTGCACCGCGACCACGGTGTCCATCGGGGACAGGCCGCCATCCATCAGCTGGCACACCGAGTGGCCGGCGGAGATCGCCACCTGGTCCGACCCCTTGTGGCTGAGACCGGCTCCGGTCAGCTGGGTCAGGAAGGCAGCATCGCTGCCGACGGGGTCGGCGTGCACGGGCGCCGCCAGGCCGACCATGGCGGTCAGACCCGTCAGCAGCAGAAACCGTTTCATAGCCAGTAATTGTCCTGAGCGTTCGTTAATAGCGTGTTACAGACCGTTTACTCCCCTGGACCGGCTTGTTAAATCCGTGTTACCAAGCGCTCACGCTGACGACGAGACCCGGTGCGGACGCGCCGATGACCAGGGCATGCCTTCCCCGGATGCGTTGTACGCCAACGCATCCGGCCATCTATCCCACCCGTCCGAAGTGGCCTCGGCGGGCACCGACGCCCGGTGGTGAGCTGGGTCACTCCCCGGGTGGGCCCGGTGGGCACGAAGGGCCCGTCGTGATCGGCGCACACCGGTCTTGCACTGCTTTCTTCCCGGCGCGTCGCAGCGGCGCCGCGGACCGGCCGGTGTGACCCCCACCACGCGCCGGCCCGCGGTCTCACCGGCGCCTCGTAAAAAGTTCTGACACAACGGTTAAGAAGCGGTTAACCAGCTTTCACAATCGCCCAGTGATACGGGACCGTAGTCGCCGGAGCCGATAACCATCCGTTCCGTGAGGAGAAACCCAAATGTCATTCGTGACTACCCAGCCGGAGGCGCTGGCCGCAGCCGCCGGCAACCTGCAGGCGATCGGTTCGGCGCTCAACGCCCAGAGCGCTGCCGCGTCAGCTCCGACCACCGGTGTCGTCCCCGCCGCCGCCGATGAGGTCTCGGCGCTGACCGCCGCGCAGTTCGCCGCGCACGCCGGCCTGTACCAGTCGGTTGCCGCGCAGGCCGCGGCCATTCACGAGATGTTCGTGGCCACCTTGAACGGCAGTGCCGAGTCCTACGCGGCCACCGAAGCCGCCAACGCGGTCGCGGCGGGTTAGGCGATCTTCATGCTGGATTATGGAGCCCTGCCCCCCGAGGTCAACTCCGGGCGCATGTACACCGGTCCGGGGTCAGCACCGATGATGTCGGCCGCCTCGGCCTGGCGCGCGATGGCCGCCGAACTGGCTTCTGCCGCACACGGTTACGAAACAGTGGTCTCAGAACTGTCCAATGAGGAATGGCTCGGGCCGGGCTCGGCGTCGATGTCCGCCGCGGCAGCGCCCTACATCGCCTGGATGAACACCACCGCCGCGCAGGCCGAGCAGGCCGCGACCCAGGCCACCGCGGCCGCAACCGCCTTCGAGACCGCCCGGGCGGCCACGGTGCCCCCGGCGGTGGTCTCGACCAACCGGGTGCAGCAGGCCGCGCTGGTCGCGACGAACATCCTGGGTATCAACACCCCGGCCATCGCAGCCCTCGACGCCCACTACGCCGAGATGTGGGCCCAGGACGCCGCCGCGATGTACGGCTACGCCAGCGGATCGGCCGCCGCGTCCCAGGTGACACCGTTCAGCGAGCCCGCCCAAACCACCAACCCGGCAGGGCTGGCCGGACAGGGCGCCGCAGTCACTCAGGCCACAGGCACCAGCACTGCCAACAGCACAGCACAGGCGGCGCAGATGATCTCGACGCTGCCGAACGCCCTGCAGAGCATGGCCACGCCGGCAGCGTCGACGGACTGGATCGAGCAGATCATCGAATTCCTGTACAACGACCCGATCAACGGCTACGCGTACATGTTCGGCACCCCGCTGTACAACTTGTTCAACACCGCGGGCACCGGCGCGGCCTTCATCCCGTCTGCGCTGCTGCCAAGCCTCATCGGTTTCATGACCGGCGGGGGCTTCACCGGCGCCACCGGCAGCGCGCTCGGAAGCGGTCTGGGCGCTGCGTTGAGCCCCGGTGGTGCACTCGGCGCCCTGGGCGCGCTCGGCGGAGGCATGGCCAGCGGGGTCAGCAGCGCATTCGGGGTAAGCGCGGTCACCCCGGCGGTCACCGCCGGGATGGGTCAGGCCTCGCTGGTCGGGACGTCGTTCTCGGCGCCGGCCAGCTGGTCGGCGGCCACCCCCGGCGCCGCGGCCCTCACCGGGGGACCGGGCGGTTGGGCGGTTCCCTCGGAGACCCACAACAACATGGCCTCCATGCCCCCTCCGGTGCCGACCGGCGTCGGGCGGGCCGGGATGAACTACGGCACACCGCGTTACGGGTTCCGGCCCAAGTTCATGCCGAAGCCGATGGTGGTCTAGGAGCAACGATGATCGATTACGCAATGCTGTCGCCGGAGGTCAACTCCGGGCGTCTGTACGCCGGTCCCGGCTCCTCGCCGATGATGGCGGTCGCCTCCGCCTGGCGCGGACTGGCCGCGGAGATCAGCTCGGCGCTGACGTCCTACGAGACGACGTTCTCCCAGCTCGTCGACGAAGAGTGGCTGGGCCCGGCATCGGCATCGATGACCGCCGCCACCAAGCCCTACCTGGCGTGGATGGCCGACACCGCGGCGAAGGCCGAGGAGGCGGCCACCCAGGCCACGGCCGCGGCCGCCGCGTTCGAGGCGGCCCACGCGGCCACCCCTCCCCCGGCAGTGATCGCCGCCAATCGCGCCCAGCAGAAGCAATTGGTGGCGACCAATGTCGTCGGGCAGAACTCCGCGGCGATCATGGCCAGCGACGCACAGTATTTCCAGATGTGGGCCCAGGCCACCGATGTCATGTACAGCTACGCGGCATCCTCGGCGGCGGCGACCAAGGTGACACCGTTCAACGAGCCCAACCAGACCACGAATCCGGACGGAACGGCCAACCAGGCGGCCGCGGTCAGTCAGGCCAACGGCACGGCGGCCGGCAATACCGCCCAGACGGCGCAGGCGATCTCGTCGCTGCCGAACACGCTGCAGACCCTGACCTCGCCGGGCCCCGCCGACGCCGGCCTGCCCCCGCCCACGCTCGCCGGACTCCTCGAAGCCATCGGCCGGAACGCGTCGATCAATGGCGCCGTCTCGTTGTTCACCTACCCGCTCAACGGCGGGATGAGCTTCGTCGGGACATCCGCGGCGTTCACCCCGGCAAGTTTGATCCCGACCATGACCACCTTCTTCTCCGGTGGGGGTTTCAACGCCCTCGGCGGTGGTGCGGCAGGTGCCGGCATCGGTGCCCTGCTGGCCCCCGGCGGTCCGTTGAGCAGCCTCGGGGCCCTGGGTGGCGGCGCCGCGTCCGCCTTCACGGCAAGCGCGCCGGTGTCGGCCGGTGTGGGCCAGGCCACCCTGGTCGGGGAACTGTCCGCGCCGGCTGCGTGGGCCGCGGCCGCCCCGGAGAGCGCCGCCTCGGCGGCCGACGCCTTGCAGGCCAGCAGCTGGTCGGCCGCACCTGAAGATGTCGAATCGATGGCTGCCATGCCCGGCGGAATGCCGATGGGTGCAGAGCGGGGCGGCGGCTTCGGACTGGGCACCCCGCGCTACGGCTTCAAGCCGACCGTGATGGCCCGACCGGTCGTTGCCGGATAACACCCGCCTCGTCCATCGGCTCGAGCTGGGCCAGACCAGCCCGCAAATGCACACCGGCGCAGCAGAGGGGGCTGCGCCGGTTCGCCGTGTGTTCCGATCGTCTGCCAGGTATTCATCACCCAGCTCGGACGGAACTTCCAGGTCGGCTACCAGCAGGGCAGCCTCCACGGCCGAACGGGCAGGCCGGCGGCACCCCACCTGACCGGCCCCGATGCCGTGGCGGAACCCGGCCGAACCTGAATCGCGCCATGTGGCGCTGTGAGTTCCCTGTGCGAATAAACCGTCAAGAATCCTGGCAAGGGCGTTAAGAACCCGTAAACGGCTTTCGCTATCGACCGTTTCGCCGGAAACAGTGGACCGTGCACTCGGCCGAAGGCCGCCCGTTTTCCACCAGGAGATGTCATGTCCTTCGTGACCACCCATCCCGAGGCGATGGCGGCGACCGCCAGTAACCTGCAGGCGATCGGCTCGGCGATGACCGCGCAGAGCGCCGCGGCGGCGGCACCCACCACCGGAATCGCCCCGGCGGGCGCCGACGAGGTCTCGGTCCTGCAGGCGACCCAGTTCGCGGCCTACGGGCAGCTGTACCAACAGATCAGCGCCCAGGCCGCGGTGATCCAGGAAATGTTCGTCAACACCCTGCGCACCAGTGCCGACTCGTACGGCAGCACCGAGACCGCCAACTCCGCGGCCGCCGACTCCTCGGCGGCCGGTGGGCTGCTGGCCGGACTCACCGGCCCGTCGGTCGCCGACCCGACCTACGGGCTGGGCGGGGTGGCCAGCAACAGCGCCATCCTGGCCGCCATGCAGGCCGGCACGATCGGCTCGGCGGCCTCGGAGTTCACCGGCATGGGCAAGGGTTACATCACCGCCCCGTCCGGGGTGGTTCATCACGTCGCACCCGAATCCCTGACGCCCTCGGCAGGTCTCACCGGCCAGACCACGCCGGCCGCCGGCGCAGCACCGGTTTCAGCGGCCGCGAGTCAGGCCGCGGCGCGGACCGGTGCCCCGGTGCCACCGTCCTGGGCCGGCCAGCCCGCCCCGGCGGAGACGGCGCCGGCTGCGCTGTCCGGTCCGGGCAGCGCGGCCGCCGCACCCCGCGCCTCCACGGCGGCCGTGCCCGCCGCACTGCCGGCGTCCTCGAGCGACCAGAGCAGCCGCGGCCGGTTGCGCTACGGCATCAAGCCGAAGGTGATGCCGCGCCCGCCGGTGGGCTGACGGCAGACAATCGATTACCAGCGATCGGAATTGACAAAGATGGACTTTGGCGCATTACCCCCGGAGATCAACTCCGGCCGCATGTACGCCGGCGCCGGCGCGGCACCGATGATGGCCGCCGCCGCGGCGTGGAACAGTCTCGGCGCGGAGCTCACGACGACCGCGACGTCCTATCAGTCGGCGATCGCGGCACTGACCGGCGAGGAATGGCAGGGGCCGGCCTCGGCGTCGATGGCCGCGGCCGTGACGCCATATGTCAACTGGCTCAACACCACCGCGGCCGCCGCCGAGTACGCAGCCGCCCAGGCCACCGCGTCCGCCGCCGCGTTCGAAGCCGCGTTCGCGATGATGGTGCCGCCGCCGGTCATCGCCGCCAACCGGGCTCAGCTGGTCGCGCTGGTCGCCTCGAACTTCCTAGGCATCAACACTCCGGCGATCGCCGCCACCGAAGCCCAGTACGCCGAGATGTGGGCGCAGGACGCCATCGCCATGTACGGCTACGCGGCCTCCTCGGCGAGCGCCGGAACTCTGCAGCCACTGTCCACACCCACCCCGATCAGCAACCCGCTCGGTACCGCGGGCCAGGCGGCCGCGGTCGCCCAGGCGTCGGCCGGCAGCACCCAGAGCGGGTTGTCTCAACTGGTTTCGGGCCTGCCCAACGCCGTGCAGACGCTCTCCTCGCCGTTGAGCGCAGCGGCCGGCCCGGCCCAGGCCGGGGATTTTCTGTCGAATTTCATCAATTCCACGCAGAACCTCGGGATCTGGAACGCGATTCAGACCTACAGCACCTACGGGGTCACCGCCGGGTCGTGGCATCTGTTCGCCGGCATCGCCAGCGCCATCGCCATCGCCTCACCCGGCGTGGGCGCCGCCAGCAGCCCGATCCTGGTGGATTCGGTCGACACCCCGGGCGGCGCGCCCGCCGCCGGCCCGGCGGCGGCCGGCCGGGCGCCGGTCCTGGCCAGCATGGCCCAAGCGGCCCCGGTCGGTGGGCTGTCGGTGCCCTCGACCTGGCCGGGAGCGTTGCCGGCCGCGGCCGGCTCGGCACCGCTGATCACCTCCGAGTGGATTCCCGGTGCCGTCGAGGAGGGCCAATCGGTGTCGGCGGTGCCGGCCGGGATGGGTGTCGCCGGGGCAGCCGCAGCGCGCGGCGGCCGCGGTTTCAGCGATCCACGCTACGGATTCAAACCCACCGTGATGGCGCGACCGGTCGCTGCTGGCTGAGAGCGGCGGTTGCCGGGATGATGGTCGGGTGAGCGTCGTGAGACAGCGCCCCCCGCGCGGAGAGCTGCGCATCTACCTGGGCGCCTCGCCCGGGGTGGGCAAGACCTACGCGATGCTCGGCGAAGCCCACCGCCGCGCCGAGCGCGGCACCGACGTCGTCGCCGCCGCCGTCGAGACCCACGGCCGCAGCAAGACCGCGGAACTGCTGCGGGGCATCGAGACGGTCGGCGCCGCCGGCGGCGAACTCGACGTGGCCGCGGTGCTGGCACGGCGCCCCGCGGTGGTCCTGGTCGACGATCTCGCGCACACCAACGCCGCGGGCAGCCGTAACCCCAAACGCTGGCAGGACGTCGAGGAGTTGCTCGACGCCGGCATCACGGTGATCTCCACCGTCAACGTGCAGCAGCTGGAGAGCCTCAGCGACGTCGTCACCAAGATCACCGGAACCGTCCAGCACGACACCGTGCCCGACGCGGTCGTGCGCCAGGCGGCTCAGATCGAGCTCATCGACGTCGCCCCGGAGGCATTGCGCCGCAGGCTTTCCCATGGCAACGTTTATCCTCCGGAGAAGGTCGACGCCGCGCTGGCCAACTATTTCCGCGGCGAGACCCTCACCGCCCTGCGCGAATTGGCACTGCTGTGGCTGGCCGGGCAGGTCGACGCGGCGCTGACGAAATACCGTGCCGACAAGAAGATCACGCAGACCTGGGAGGCGCGGGAACGCATCGTCGCCGCGGTCACCGGCGGCCCGGAGTCCGAGACGCTGGTGCGCCGGGCCTCCCGGATCGCATCGAAGGCCGGTGGCGAACTGCTGGTGCTGCATGTGCTGGGGGGCGACGGGATCTCCGGGGCACCGGCCCCCCGGGTGGGCAAGATCCGCCAGCTGGCGATCAGCCTGGGGGCATCCCTGCACACCGTGATCGGCGACGACGTGCCGGGCGCCCTGCTGGAATTCGCCCGCGACGTCAACGCCACCCAACTGGTGATCGGCAGTTCGAGGCGGTCCCGCTGGGCGCGCATCCTCGACGAGGGTGTCGGTGCGGCGGTGGTCCAGCAATCCGGTGACATCGACGTGCACATCGTCACCGACGAGGACACCAAGCGGAGTCTCCGCGCCGTATCGATCTCCCCGCGGGAACGGCGGGCGGTGTCCTGGCTGGCCGCCGTCGCCGTCCCGTGTGTGATGTGCGCGATCGTGGTGGGCTGGCTGGACCGCTACCTCGACACCGGCCAGAGCGCGCTGTTCGTCGTCGGGGTGCTGCTGGTGGCCCTGCTCGGTGGTATCGCCCCGGCGGTGCTCTCGGCCCTGCTGTCCGGGGTCCTGATGAACTACTTCCTGCTCACCCCGCGCCGCGACTTCACCATCGCCGAACACGACGCCGCGGTGACCGAGGTCGTGCTGCTGCTGGTGGCGGTCGCGGTGGCGGCCTTGGTCGACGGCGCCGCCAAACGGGCCCGGGAAGCCGGCCGAGCCTCCCGCGAAGCGGAGCTGATGACGCTGTTCGCCGGATCGGTGCTGCGCGGAGCGGACCTGGACACCCTGCTCGAGCGGGTTCGGGAGACCTACGCGCAGCGGGCCGTGAGCCT
Source organism: Mycolicibacter terrae (assembly GCF_010727125.1). Taxonomy (NCBI): domain Bacteria; kingdom Bacillati; phylum Actinomycetota; class Actinomycetes; order Mycobacteriales; family Mycobacteriaceae; genus Mycobacterium; species Mycobacterium terrae. The sequence goes on from NZ_AP022564.1 coordinate 3,226,233, forward strand.
GGTCCGTGTCCCGGCCGGAACGCCGAAACCCGACATCGCCCGGCCCCCCAGTGTCGTGGCCTCGGTGGGCGAGCAGCCTTGCACCTCAGTGGATCTCGCCGACACCGCGATCGATGTCGGCGACGATGAGTTCTGGATGCTGATGGTCGGCCGACAACTGGCCTCGCGGGATCGACGGGTGCTGTCGGTGGTGGCCCGCCAAGCCGCCGGACTGGTCCGCCAGGAGGAACTGGCGGCCGAGGCCAGCCGGGCCGACGCGGTGATGCGCACCGACGAACTGCGCCGCTCGCTGCTGTCGGCGGTCAGCCACGACCTGCGCACCCCGCTGGCGGCGGCCAAGGCGGCGGTATCGAGCCTGCGCGCCGACGACGTCGCCTTCTCACCCGACGACACCGCTGAACTGCTGGCCACCGTCGAGGAGTCAGTCGACCAGCTCACCGACCTGGTGGGCAACCTGCTCGATTCCTCACGACTGGCCGCCGGGGTGATCCGGCCCGCGCTGACCAAGGTGTATCTGGAAGAGGTGGCGCAGCGCGCACTGATCGGAATCGGCAAGCGCAACGTCTTCGGCCGCGGCAGTCTGGACCAGGTGAAGGTGGAGGTGGGTCCGACGGTGGCAATGGCCGACGCCGGCCTGCTGGAACGCGTGCTGGCCAACGTGATCGACAACGCGCTGCGCTACGCCTCGGACAGCGTGGTGCGGGTGACGGCGGGCCGAGTCGGTGACCGGGTGCTGATCAACGTCGCCGACGAGGGCCGCGGACTGCCGCGCGGCGGCGAACTGCACGCCTTCGATCCGTTCCAGCGACTCGGCGACCGCGACAACACCAGCGGTGTGGGACTTGGGCTGTCGGTGGCGCGGGGTTTCGTGGAGGCGATGGGCGGCACCATCTCGGCGACGGAGACACCGGGCGGCGGGTTGACCATGGTGGTGGACCTGGCCGCACCGGCAGGAGAAAGCTGATGAACACCCGCGTCCTGGTAGTCGACGACGAGCCGCAGATCCTGCGGGCGCTGAAGATCAACCTGTCGGTGCGCGGCTACGAGGTCGTCACCGCGGCGACCGGCGCCGGCGCGCTGCGAGCCGCCGCCGAACAGCGCCCCGACGTGGTGATCCTCGACCTGGGACTTCCCGACATCTCCGGCATCGAGGTGCTGGCCGGGCTGCGCGGCTGGCTGACGGTGCCGGTGATCGTGCTGTCTGCCCGCACCGACTCCGCCGACAAGGTCGAGGCCCTCGACGCCGGGGCCGATGACTACGTGACCAAACCGTTCGGGATGGACGAGTTCCTGGCCCGGCTGCGGGCCGCCGCGCGCCGCAACGCCGCGACCGCCGAAATCGACCAGCCGATAGTCGAGACCGCGTCGTTCACCGTCGATCTTTCCGCCAAGAAGGTCACCAAGAACGCCTGCGAGGTGCACCTGACCCCCACCGAGTGGGGCATGTTGGAGATGCTGGTGCGCAACCGCGGCAAGCTGGTCGGCCGTGATGAACTGCTCACCCAGGTGTGGGGACCGGCCTACGCCAAGGAAACCCAGTACCTGCGGGTTTACCTGGCGCAGTTGCGCCGCAAACTCGAAGATGATCCCTCGAATCCCAAGCATCTGCTGACCGAAGCAGGCATGGGTTACCGCTTCGAGGTTTGAAAACCGCCCATGCGGATATTTCTTGGGAGACCTAGCGGAAGGAGATTTACCGTGATGTTCTCCCAGATCGCCAAGAAGACGGCGGTGACAGCGGTCGGCCTCGCGACAGCAGGAATGCTGGCGGCTGCACCGGCTTCTGCGGACCCAACAGTGGTCGGGTTCGGTGAAACACAGGAGATCCAAAGTCAAGGCGGAGCCATCGACTACACCGTCAAGAACCTGCAACCCAGCGGTCACAACGACGGAATCTGGTACTCCGACGTGACTGCCGAGGCGGTAAACGGTTCCCCTATCCCGAACATCGCCGATTTCAATGCCCGTGCCGTCAACAGTTCGACATACGCGGTCATGAAGGGCAACGAGGTCGACGGCCTGCCCAACGGGCCGATCGCCCAGGGCAGCCAGACCAGCGGGCGGGTCTACTTCGACGTCAAGAACGGCACCGCGCCGGACAGCGTCGTCTACCGGGACGCCGGCGGCCACGACAAGGTCGTCTGGAAGCAGGGACAGAGCTAAGCCCGGCTAGTCGAAGTCGGTGAGCGACAGCGTGATTCCGTCCAGGATGTCGTGTTCGCTCACCACCAGTTCGTCGATGCCGGCGTGTTCGGCCAAGGACTGCGCGAGTTCCTGCACCACGATCGCCCCGCCGCCGATGACGTCGGCGCGCCCGGGGTGCATGGGTCCCAGCGCGGCGCGCTGCTCACGGGTCATGCCGATCAACTGATCGCAGACCGCCCTCAGGTCGCTGAAGCCGACCCGAGACAGGTGAATGACCCCTGCGTCGTACTCGATCAGGTGGTGGGCCAGCGCGGAGAGCGTCGTCATGGTGCCCGCCACACCCACCCAGGTCCGGGCATGGCGCACCGGCACCGCCCGCAGCGCCTCCCCCAGCAGTTCGCGGGTGACGCCGCGGGCCGTGGCCACCTCGTCGACGGTCGGCGGGTCGGAATGCAGGCAACGTTCGGTCAGGCGGACGCAGCCGATGTCCGCCGAGTAGCTCGCCGACACCCCACCGACCGGGTCGCCCAACACCACTTCGGTCGAGCCGCCACCGAGATCGACGACGACGAACGGTCCCGCGGCGCTGTCCAATTCGCCTACTGCGCCACGGAAAGACAGTTCCGCCTCCTGGTGACCGGTGATCACCTCGGCCACCGCGCCGGGAACGGCAGCACCCAACACCTGCGCCGTCATGGCGAAGAACTCGTCTCGGTTGGCGGCATCGCGGGTGGCCGAGGTCGCCACCATTCGCACTCGGGAAACACCCTGTGCCACCAGCAAGTCGGCGTAGTCGGCCAGCGCCGCTCGGGTGCGCGCCAGCGCCTCGGGGGCGAACCGTCCGGTCGCGTCGACGCCTTCGCCCAACCGGACGATGCGCATCTCCCGATGGATATCGCGCAACCGGCCGTCGGCCGGCTCAGCGATCAACAGGCGAATCGAATTGGTGCCGCAATCGATTCCGGCAACACGAGTCATGACCACTCCTCCGGCACCAGGATCCCGGCCATCGCCGGCTCGACGGCCAGGATCGCCAACGCCTCGTCGCCGAACGGGTTGACCCCGCGGCCCTTGGCCAGTGCATGGGCGATCAGCACATGCAGGCATTTCACCCGGTCGGGCATCCCGCCGCCGGAAAACGTGGTGCCCAGCGGCTCGATCGCATCCCGTTCGGCGAGAAAGGACTCGTGCGCGGCCCGGTAGCGGGCGGCGAGTTCGGGGTCGTGCTGCAACCGGTCGGTCATCTCGGCCATCAGCCCCGAGGACTCCAGCCGGCTGGCCGCGGCGGTCAGCACCGGGTGGGTCAGGTAGTACAGCGTCGGAAACGGTGTTCCGTCAGGCAGTTTCGGCGTCGTCTTCACCACGGCGGGCTCACCGTTGGGGCACCGGTAGGAGATCTCCAGGACGCCGCGGGGCTCTCGGCCCAGCTGCCGGCCCACCACGTCCAGGTCGGCAGGATCAACCACCGGGCACAGCCGGGGTGGCAGGGCCGGGAGGCGGCGGCGCAGGCAGTCCCGGCGGCACTGCCGGGGCGGGCGGTGGATGCGGAGCGTCGGCGATGGTGTGCCACAGCGCGGTGTACCAGGGGTCACCGCTGGGGCCGATCTCCCCCGGCTCGGCCCCCGGTTCGCCAGGCTGCTCGGGTATCGCGGGCAGCTGCACCTGGTACGGAATCTCGCCGGGCATGACGAAGCCGAGCCGCTCGCGCGCCTGCGCCCGGATATGCGCCGGATCGTCCATGTTCGCCTTCTGCTGCTGCAGGTCGCCGATCTGGCGGTGCAGCGTGGTCTCCAGCTGGGACTGCTGCTTCATCTCCGCGTGCTGGGCGAAGAACGTGCGGACCGGCCCGGCGAGGGTCAAGGTCAGCACGCACATCACCGCCGCCAGGATGACCGCACGCCGCGCGGTGAAACCGACCCGCAGCTCCGCCCGCTGCTCCGCTGCCGCCGAGGCGGACCGCTTGACCGGCTGGGCCGGCGATTCCGGCGCGCTGCGCGAGGTGCCAGGGGCGCGGCGAACCACCGGTGAGCTGCGGGGGCGGGCGCGTCCGGTCTCACCAGCCCGACCCGGCCGCGACGTCGCAGCACGCCGTTTTTCGGGCCGTTTCGGATCGGACATGGCAGCGGCCCTGACGGGCTATTTGCTCTCCGGCGCGTAGCGCGGGAAGGCCAGCTCGCCGGCGTAGCGGGCGGCGTCGCCGAGCTCCTCCTCGATACGCAGCAGCTGGTTGTACTTCGCCACCCGCTCACTGCGGGCCGGTGCACCGGTCTTGATCTGGCCGCTGCTGACGGCCACCGCGAGGTCGGCGATGGTGGTGTCCTCGGTCTCGCCGCTGCGGTGGCTCATCATGGTGCGGTAGCCGCTGTGGTGGGCCAGTGTCACCGCATCCAGGGTTTCGGTCAGGGTGCCGATCTGGTTGACCTTCACCAGCAGCGCGTTCGCCGCGCCCCGCTCGATGCCCTCCTCGAGACGCTCGGGGTTGGTGACGAACAGATCGTCGCCGACGAGCTGCACCCGGTCCCCGATCTCGGTGGTCAGCGCCACCCAACCGTCCCAATCGTCTTCGGACAGCGGGTCTTCGATCGAGACCAGCGGGTAGGCGTCGAGCAGCTTGGCGTAGAACTCGCTCAACTGCGCGGCGGTACGGGTCTGCTTCTCGAAGGCATACCCGCTGCCGTCGGTGTAGAACTCGGTGGCCGCGACATCGAGTGCCAGCGCCACATCGGTGCCCAGCTTCAGGCCGGTCGACTCGATCGCCGAGCTGATCAGATCCAGTGCCGCAGTGGTCCCGGCGACGTCAGGGGCGAAACCGCCCTCGTCGCCCAACCCGGTCGACAGTCCCTGCTTCTTGAGCACCGCCTTCAAGGCGTGGTAGACCTCGGTGCCCCAGCGCAGAGCCTCGGCGAAACTGGGGGCGCCGATCGGCGCGACCATGAACTCCTGGACGTCGACACCGGTGTCGGCGTGCGCGCCGCCGTTGAGGATGTTCATCATCGGCACCGGCAGGATGTGGGCGTTGGGGCCGCCGAGGTAGCGGTACAGCGGCAGCGCTGCGGAGTCCGCGGCGGCCTTGGCCACCGCCAGCGACACCCCGAGCATGGCGTTGGCGCCCAGCCGGGACTTGTCCGGGGTGCCGTCGAGGTCCACCAGGGCCTGGTCCACCAGCCGCTGGTCGTCCGCGCTGAGCCCGATGACCGCGGGCGCGAGCTGGTCGAGTACCGCAGTGACCGCCTTCTGCACACCCTTACCGCCGTACCGGGCGCCACCGTCTCGCAGCTCGACGGCCTCGTGCTCACCGGTGGACGCCCCGGAAGGCACCGCGGCTCGAGCGAACGTCCCGTCCTCCAGCGCCACCTCTACCTCGACCGTGGGGTTGCCGCGGGAATCGAGGATCTCGCGGGCGCCGACCTGCTGGATGATGGGCACTGACTTCTCCTTGAGCTGGGTGGGGACTGGCGGTTGTTAGCCTATTGGGAGCCTAACGGTGGTCTCGGCCACCCACCTCAGACACACCTCACAAGGGGCGTCCGGCCGCATACGCGGCGGCCCAGTCCCGGACCGCGCGGGCGTAGATCTCCGATTCGTTATAGGCCATCAGTGCCGTCATCCAGCCCTTGGCCGTGGCGAGATCCTTTCCGCGCCAGCACAGGTAGCCGGCCGCCGACAGCGCGGCGTCGTCGATGTTGTCCGGGCTGACGATGCCGTCGTTGTTGGCGTCGACGCCATAGAGGCGCCAGGTCTCCGGGATGAACTGCATCGGGCCCATCGCCCGGACCACCCCGTCCTCGTCGGCCAGATCCGGCTGCAGATTCTCGACGATGTGCAGCGTGCCGCCGGAGCCGTCGAGCCGCACGCCCCGGATCTTGGGCCGCACATCGCCGTTGCGCGCCACCGTGGCGTGGTTGTAGCGGCCGTGGTGACTCTCGATCTGGCCGATAGCGGCCAGCGTGGTCCAGCCGAGGTGGCAGTTGGGGTTCTCCACCTCGGCGACCCGGGCGGCGTAGGCGTAGGCCTCCAGCGCGGTGACCGGGATGTCGAGTATCGCGGCCCGCGCGGCGGCCCAGTGGTAGAGCTGGTCGGCCGGACGGCCCGCCACCAGCTCGGTGTTCACCGGCGGGACCGGGTCCCCGGGCGGCGGCGGCACGCCCTGCGGGATCGGGTTACCGAGCTGGCCGCTGCAACTGGACGCCAGCAACACTGCCGTCGCCGCCACGACGGCGGTCGTCCGCAGCCAACGATGCGCCGACACCGCTCTCCCCAACCTCGAAACACCGATTCGTGTCCATCGTTCCATGACGGCTGCGCCACTGACGGGCTTCACCGGCCCGGGTCACCCGGCCCAGCCGCGAAAAAGTCCGGCTTGCCAGCGCGAATTGCCGAGTCTATGAGCCGGCTAACCGGTCAGCTCGTCGCGATCCGGATCTGCCAGCAGTGCGTCGCGAGCGCGGGCGACCCGGGAGCGGATGGTGCCCACCGGGCAGCCGCACACCGCGGCGGCGTCCTGGTAGGACAGCCCGAACAGCTGGGTCAACAGCAGTGCCTCGCGCTGGTCGGCGGAGAGGCCGGCGATCAGGGTGGTCACTTCGACGACGTCCTCGAAACCACGGCTGGGCCGGGTGCGGCCGAGCAGCAGCTCGGGGTCGGCGCCGGGGGCGGTGCGCGGACGTGACCGCAGGTAGCGGATGTGGTCGGCGACCACCCGGCGGGCGATGGCCAACAGCCAGGTCCGTGCGCTGGACCGTCCGGAGAACCGCGGGATCGCACCGATCGCCCGCAAGAAGGTCTCCTGCGTCAGGTCGTCGGCACTGACACCGTCGAACAGATACGCCACGAACCGCCAGACATCGCGCTGGGTGGCCTTGATGAACGCCTCCAGAGCCCGGGCGTCCCCGTCGGCGGCGGCAAGGGCCAGTGCGGTGACAACGTCGTCAGCGTCGCTGTGACCCCGGTCAGCTCCCGCCATGAACACCCACCTTAGACCCGGCGTTCCGACGCCTCTACGACGCATGGTCGTAGGGGTGTCCGAACGGTTCACCGACCGCAGATGGCGGCCCCGCCTGCCGAAACCGCGGCGGCCGGGCTCCGCCGGCGCCACGGCGTCGTCGACGTCGTGGGCGCCCTCACGCGAGCCGCCGCCGCCGACCCGTTGACGCGCGACCAGCAAAGCGAACACCAAACCGATCAGGACCGGCAGATGACTGGCGATCCGCGCGGCCGTCACTTGGCCGTGGTAGGCATCGATGGCTACGTATCCGGCGAGGGCCAGGGCGAACACCCCGGCAATCGCGGCGACACCCGCCGCCACGCCGGGCCAGATGCCGGCCGCGATCATCGCCCCGCCCAGCGCCAACAGCCATGCGGTGGACTCATGCAGCAAATGGGCCCCGCTCGCCGCTCCGTGGCTGTGCGCCGACACCATGCCGAAGTCGACCCCGACGATCTGCGCCAGCGCCATGGCCACCTGAAGCACCCCGACCGCGATCAGCGCCAGTCGCCGGTAACCCCAGGCCGACCAGCGACGGCCGGAGGTGATCCCGCCGGTGACCGACGTCACCCCGGCGGCCGCCAGAATCTGTGCGGCCAGGTCAGGGACGTTGCCGGAGTCGCCGTCGCTGTCGATCGCGGCCAGCCGACGGGCCTGCGCAGCGGCGCCGACCAGCCAGCGCCGGCAGCTGCGGCATGATGCCAGATGCGCGTCGACCTGCTGCGCGGGCAACTGTTGCTGCTCACCGTCGAGCAGCGCCGACAGGGTTTCGCGCACCACCTCGCACCGCATGCCGCCATCGTCGCCTATTCGGCGGCCTTTCACAAAGGTCACCCGGCGCGGGAACCAAAGCGGGCGCCGATGCGACCACTGGGTGTCGGAGACGAAATCACGATCGTTGGGAGAGGTGTTCCATGACCGCACCGGTCTGGCTGGCGTCGCCGCCGGAGGTGCACTCGGCGCTGCTGAGCGCCGGGCCCGGACCCGGTCCGCTGCTGGAGGCGGCGTCGGCCTACTCGGCGATGAGCTCGGAGTACGCCGAGGTCGCCGCCGAGCTCGACGCCGTGCTGGCCGGGGCGCAAGCCGCCGCCTGGCAGGGGCCGAGCGCCCAGCAGTACGCGGCCGCGCACGTTCCCTATCTGAGCTGGCTGACCGAGAGCGCCGCCCAGAGCACGGTCGCGGCGACCATGCACCAGACCGCGGCCGCGGCCTACACCACCGCGCTGGCCGGTATGCCCACGCTGGCCGAACTCGCTGCCAACCACGCCGTTCACGCCACGCTGGTGGCGACGAACTTCTTCGGCGTCAACACCATCCCGATCGCGCTGAACGAAGCCGACTACGCCCGGATGTGGGTCCAGGCCGCGGAGATGATGACCGTCTACCAGGGCATCGCGGGAGCGGCGCTGGCCTCGGTTCCGGTAGCGACGCCCGCACCGCCGATCGTGGCCCCCGGGGCTGCCGAGGCCGCTGCCGCCCCCAGTTGGGAACAGCAGCTCAAGGACCTGATCACGCAGTTCAACATGGGCTTTGCCGACCCGATCGCCAAGTGGTTGTGGGCGCAGTTGGGTGTAGACGGATATCCGATCGAGGCGTTTCCGTTTGCCAGCGCAGTCACCCAGATGCTGGTGCAGATCCCGGGGATGTCCCCGATTCTGGCCGGGGCCCTGGGCTGGTTCACCTTTCACACGCTGATGCTGTTGTGGCCGATGGGCCAGATCGCGGTGCAGATGGCGATCCCGATCGTGATGGCCGCGGCGCCCGCCTTCGCCGCCGCCGCCGGGCTCGGGGCGCTCGGCGCGATCGGCGCGGCGGGCGGCATGGAGCAGGCCGTCGAGCCGACCCCCGCGCTGCCGGTGACGGGCGGCGTCGCCGGCACCCCGGTCCTCGGCACCGTGGTACCGGCCGGCGCGGAGGTGTGCGCCTGCGCGGACCCGATCTCATCGGCCGGCCCTACTGCTCCGGGCACCGTGGGCGGCGGGATACCGGCCGCCGGCGGCGCGGCCGGCGGCGGCCCGGGCGTCGGTTTCGGGCCGACCTCGTGTCTGTATCTGGTGAGCAGCGCCTCGTCGTCGGCCCGGCAGTCCAGCGGGGCACGACGGTCTCGCGGCGCGGAAGAAGAGGCCTCGGAAAGTCAAGCCGCCCCGAGTGAAGCGGCAGCGCAACAGCAAGCCCAGAAACGCCGCCGACGGCAGCGCACCCAGCAGCACGGGTTCGGTGACGAGTACATGGACGCAAACATCTCGGTATCGCCGGATTTCGGCGAGCCACCGAGCGCATCCGATTCCGGTGCCGGCACGCTGGGCTTCGCCGGCACGGTCGCCGATGCGGGGCGGCGTGCGGCGGGTCTGACCGCCCTCGCCGACGACCGGTTCGGCAGCGGACCGCCGATGCCGATGATCCCCAACGGCTGGAACCAGTCCCCCCACTCCCAGGGCTGAACGCGTCGGCTAGGTGGCGGGCCCGTTCCAGACGATCTTCGCGAGTTCGTCGCGATCGGCGATGTCGAGTTTGATGCAGGCGCGGTAGATGTGCCCTTCGACCGTGCGGACCGACACCGTCAGCCGCTCGGCGATCTCCCGATTCGACAGACCGCGGGCGATCAATGCCGCGATCTCACGCTCGCGGGAGGTGACCGGCAGGGGACGCGCCGCACTTCTGATGGCCGGCGTCATCGCCCCGTCGCACTGGGCGGCGAGCCACAGCGCACGCGCCGCCGACTCGGCGCTGTGGCGCCGCTGGCCGGCGCGCTCGTAGAGCGGCACCGCCTGCGCGGCGGCGTCCGCGGCGGACAACAGCAAACCCGCGCCTTCGAATTCGACGCTGGCCGCGTCCAGGGCAGACGCGTTTGAGGCGCCCACGGCGTCGGCGTGTCGGGCGTACATCGCCGCGACCGGCCCCTCAACGCGTGTCGCCAGTGTCCGCAATCGACCCGCGACGGTGCGGTCGCCGAACCGGGCCGCATGGTGCAATGCCTCGGCTTCCACCGCGTACTGGCCCGACTTATGGGCGAGATCCGCGGCGGCCCGGGCCAAGTCGACCGCCGAGCGTTCGCCGCCCTTGGCGGCGGCGAGCCACGCCTTGGCGATCATCACCTGTGGCTCCCACAGCGCCTCGTGCGGGCCGGTGTGCTCCTGGGTGTCCTCCAGCACCCGCTCGGCCTCGTCGATGTTGGTCAGCGCGGCGTGCGCGCGCACCAGCAGCACCCGTGCGGGCAGCTGCCAGGGCAGCGAGGCTTCGGCGTTCAATGCCGCGATCGCCTGCTCCATCGAAGAGATCGCGTCGCGGAATCTGCCGCGATACGTCGCGACCAGGCCGGCCATGATCTTGGCGATAGCCCATCCGACGAACTGCCCGGCAGAGGAGAACTGCGTGTATTCGGCTACCCGCCGGTCGGCTGAATCGAGTTCCCCGACGTAGGTCAGTGCCAGCACATCGCCGTAGCGCACCATCACCCGAAGCATGCCGTCGGTGGCCTTCTGCTCGGCGCGACACCTGGCGGCGATCGGCTCGAAATCGCCCCCGCGGCCCGCGAGCGGCATCGCGAGTCCCGCACCGAAAGCGGCGAAATCGACGGCTTGCTTGGGGGCGTGCGGGTCCGCCAACACCCGTTCGGCGGCGGCCAATCCGTCGTCGATCTTGTTCTGGTGGATCGCCATCGCCGAGCCGGTGGCGTCCACGATGAGTGTGAGGGCCGGGTGCTCGACGCGGCTGCGTAACAGTTCCAAGAGCTCAGTGGCCTGCGCGATATCACCCATCGACCAGAACAGGATCGACAGCCGAGGGATACCCCACTGCACGAGCTGAAGCTCATCGAGGTGGGAGGGATCGAACCGGGTGAGGATCTCGTCGGCTTCTACCGGACGCCCCTGCCACAACAGCGCCCGCGACAGGAGTTCGGCGGCGCGCAAGCCGCCACCCCGCTCAAATGCCGCGCGCGCCAACCGTTCCCCGAGCGGGAGGTTCGACAGGAAGATCGCGTCCTTGGCCGCGCTGATGAGCAGGTTCATGTCGACCAGCTGGTCGCTGTCGATGCACAGGTGCGCCAGCCGGATGCGGTCAGCGGCCGAATCCAGCTCACGGTCTCGGAGAACCTGCACGATACGACCTCGCAGGCTGCGCGACGACGCGGTGCCGACCCGGCGGCGGACGACGTCACCGAATACCGGGTGGCTGAACCGTGCGCTGAGGTGACGACCGTCCTGGGCGACGCGGATCAGGCCCTGCACCTCTGCGGCGTCCACCGCCTCCTCGCCGGCCAGCTCGCACAGCGCGTCGATGTCGAGTGGTTCGCACAGCGCCAACAGCTTCAACGCGCCGACGACGTCATCGCCGGCGCGGTCGAGACGCTCGTCGAGCAGCGCCGCCAGACCGGACGGGACCGTCGTCGGCCCACGCAGCTGCCACACCCCGTTGACCTCGGTCAGGGTTCCCGCGTCGACGGCCCCCTCGACCAGGTGGCGCAAGAACAGCGGATTGCCGCCACTCGATTCCCACATGACGTCGGCGCTGAGTCCCTCGAGCGTCCCGCCGAGGACCGATTCGACCAGCGCGACTGATTGTTCTTTGGTGAACACCTCGAGTTCGAGGCGCTGCAAATGCCCGTCCTTCCACAGCGCCGTGACGGCGTCGAGAACCGGTTCGCCGCTGCGCACGGTGGACACCACGCGTGCCGCCCGCTCGACCACGATCTGGTGCAGCAGGGTGGCCGACAGTTGGTCCAACAGGTGTGCGTCGTCAATGCCGATGACGGTATCGCCGTCGGCCAGAAGGGATTTGCGCGCCGACATCAACAGCGCAATCGGATCCCTCGATGCCGACGCCTCCACCCATTGCGCGAACACCCCCAGCGGGATACTGCGGGAGGACTCCGTGCACGCCGCCCAGTGCACCCGCGAACGCAGCGATGCGGTGACGGCGCGGGCCAAGGTTGTCTTGCCGACTCCGGCGGAGCCCACCAGCACCACGCCGCGACTGTCGTCATCGCTCAGCGAGGAGCGGATCGCCTCGTATTCCACGGGGCGATCGAGCAGCCGCCAGCCGCCTGCCATAAATTGACAGTCTAAGGCGGCTTTTCACCCGTCACCAGCAATAACCCATTTCGCCGCACCGCATTCTTGTGGCGTGGCGCTGGCATGGCCGCCGTGACGACCGCGTCAATCCGGCAGCTGCGCGATATCGGTCGGTTCGATTCGCGGCGCGGCGTTCACGGTGTGGCGGAATTGACTCGACGCCTCATACACCTGCCGCTTGAGCCGGTTGATGGAGCCGAGGGGCCGATGGACTTCCAGTGCGCGCCAGGAGTTGAACGACAGCACATCGTCGCCGAAGGCGCGTCGCTCCGGGCTGTACGGATTCTGGCTGGGAAAGGTTATCTTGGCCACCGGTCGGTGCGGCGACGCGCTTTCTGGCCAAGCGACCGTGGCGTCTTCGATCGGCATCGTCACCGTGTCGGTGCACAGTTGCACGCGCAGTTCGTATTCGGCGCTGTTGTCGCGGAAGAACTCGACCATCAGATCTCGATGGGCTTCCTGGCCGGCTTCGCGGGGCACCCGCTGGCCCTCCAGGTTTTTCACCGTGTCCGACAACGGCGCGTAGAGCATCTTCGCGACGAAGTCGCCGTAGCGCAGCGGCGCCGACGTATAAAACGTTTCGCCCAGGATGTGGGTGTTGGGCGCGATGAAGACCGCGAGGTTCGGGGGCAGCCGCACGCCGACCTTGGTCGCCGCGGCCAGGACCTCGCTGCCCGCCCAGAGCACACGATCCGGCAGCATCGCCAGCACGCGGGCGGTCGGCATTCCCTGCGCAAGGTAGGAGTGGGCGTCGGCGAACAAGAACTCGCGGTGGGTCACCATGATGAAATCCTGCGTAGTGGCATCGTCATCGGCCAGGGCGCGCGGTCCGTGCACGCCGAGGACCTTGATCGCCAGTCCGCGGACCCCGCGGATCTGATCGCTGCGCAGCACCCCCGAGGTGGTGGAGATCCGCGCGATCACCGGGTAGGTCGCAGGTGCGGCGAACAGCCCCTGAGCCAGCTCCTCGGGGAGATCGGGGTAGACGGTGAGTTCGCCGCGCAGGATCGCGTGACTCTTGGCGTGCGCGTCGCGCAGTCCGTGCTTGAACTTGCGGTAGGCCCGTTCGTTGTTGTGCCGCAGCGCGGCGGTGATCCGGTCGATCACCTCGTTCTCGTCGGCTCGTGGCCGCTCCAGGTCTTCGCGGTAGCGCACATAGCTGCGCTGGGTGTGGCTAGGCGCCGCGCCGCCGCCGGGAGCCACCACCGCCGGCGCGCGGGGTGTCGCGTCGACGGGTCGCCAGGGGGCGAACGGATTGGCGACGCCTTCCAGGGCCGGTGCGAGGGCCGGGAAATGCCGCAGCAGCACGCTACGCATGTCGTTGTCGGCGACCCAGTCCATCCCCGCCTCGGTGTAGATCTCGGGACGGAAGTCGCGGGTGAAGAAGCGGTCACTGGCGAGCCGCCGCGATGCCATCAACACGAAGATCCGAAACGCGGTGTCACTGAAGCCGAATCCCCTCGGCTTGGGTTCGGCGTACATCCCGACCATCAGGTCGACCCGCTCCACGTCGCCGTAGAGCTGACGTAGTTCCTCGGCCCACACCGGGTTGTCGGTCAACTCGTCGAACGACGACACCGGTTTGAGGCGCAGCAGACGCCGGAACTCGTTGTAGCGCGGCACGCCCCGTTCACGCACCCGCAGGATGTCGGTGGCGGCCAGGTCGATCAGCGACCCGTCCGGGCGCTCGAAGTGCTGCAGGTGCCGCGGAAAGTTGTGCAGCGTGAGGGCGCCGGGGTGGGCCCGACCAAACGAGTAGAGGAGGTCGGCCATCGGTATCTCGCCCAGCCGCTCGCGCACGTGCAGCAGGGTCAGGTCGGGAAACTCGTGTTCGGCCACGACACAGTCATCGGCCAGCGAGCGGAACAAGAAACTGTCGGGGATCAGCGGATGCATACGGTAGACCGCGACGAACTCCTCGGTGAGCGAGTAGGGAACGCCGTGGTGGTTGGTGGGCGACCCGGGTATGCCCTGCAACACCTCGCTGTCGGTGATGCGCCCGAAACGACGCCGGAACCGCTCGCCCAGAATCCCGAACCAGTTCGCGCGCATCGCGAACACGGTTGTCGGGTGGGCGATGATCGCCGGTGTCCAGTCGATGGTGTGGATCTTGGCGATCAGTGCCGCATTGACCAGCCGGGCCTTCTCGTACAGTTCCTGATCGCCCAGTTGCGGGTATCGGGCTGCCAGCCGTTCGCAGATCGCGTTGTGCTCGCGCATGAACAGCGAGTGCAAGATGGCCAGGCCGACCCAGAAGTTCCCGGCGGCGCCGGTCAGGTCCAGGGAGCGCTCCAGCTCGGCCGGCGGCAACCCCACCTGGTCGAGCTTGAGCTGACCGCGATGGCCGGTGCGCAGTCCATCACAGAAGTCCCGCGTAGAGCCGTACACCTGCGAGGCGTCCCACCAGTGGGTGTCACCGGTGACGAACGTGGGCGGACCGTCGGAGTCGGGGCTGGGATCGGGCGCGGCCCGTTTGATCGTCATGGGCCGCTGCGGCCACGGGTCGTGGTCGTGCAGTGGGATCTGCCAGGGCCGCTCCTCGACGGTGCCGTGACTGAACCAGTCGTGCACCTCGAACTGGATCCACGCGGCGGCCAGCAGGTTGAGCGTGGTCGCCGGCTGAAAATGGTCGCGACCTAGCAGCTGCCGGCTGACCAGGCGCGGATTGGGATCCAGCAGCCCGGCCGGATCCTCGGGGTAGGTGTACGACGGCGGAACATTGCGGCCGAACCTGCTACCCAGCGAACCCATCAGCGGGTCGTCGACATCGTTGTAGGTGCCGTTGAGCGTGCGGGCGCCCAGGCGGTTGGCGAAGGCTTGTCCGTCATCCGGCGGCTGGTCGGCGGCGCCGCGGCCGACGTCATAAAGGTTGTATGTCCGCAGCTGACTGCGCAGCCCGACCAACACCGCCACCGCCAGCGGCTTGGGCAGCCGCGACCACCCGATCGTGCGATCGGCCTTTTCGGCGACCTTCGACATGAATCGCGACATTGTTGCCCGCACTTCGATCCCGCCTCTCTGTGGTCTTTCGAGGCCGATATCCGGCCTGATCGATCGTCGAGCGTCACATCGGAAAGAACACGAGTATTCGAATACTCCATCTTCGGCGATTCCGGACCGCCAGTACAGCCTTTACCTGTGGATTCGCGGGAACCTCACCGCATAAGACAGGTAGTGCGCCACTCGTGCGGCCGGGTGTCGGGCAGCCCTAATTTTCTCGCATCAGCAACCGCACGATGCAAGGAGAATTCGAAATGTCCGTGTTACCACAGGCGCCAGCCGCCACAACCGTCCAAGCGCCCCATCCCGCACCACCGGCGTCGCCCGTCCTGATCACCGAAGGGGAAGTTCTGCTCGGGACAGCCGCGGCGGTTTCTTTGCCGCGCCAGGGTGTGAGCCACCGGCTGGTGGCCGCGGTGCGCCGCACGCTGGCGGCACTGCCCAGCCTGCCTTCGCCGCCGCCCTATTACCCGAGCGTGCGTGACTACCTGGAGCCCGCGCGCATGGCACGCGAGATGGACCGGCTATGAGCGTCGTCGTCGCCACCTGCGTGGCCGTGCTGATCGTGCTCACCTCGAGCGGCGCCCACGAATTTCAGCTGTGGCTCGAGCGTTGGGACTACGACCGCCACTTCGAGGACTGACCGGCCGTCATCACCGCGAATTGAGTAGGCGGATACTGCTGTGGACCACGAGGATCAGGGTGACAATCACAGGATGTCGCCACGACTGCGCGTCCTGATCCGCCACGCCGCGGGCGGGTCGCGGCGGGCTCGGGGGCCCCGGCCATGACCGCCGGTTCAGAGTCCCGGGGACCCCGCCGCAGGCCGATGGTCAGCCAGCTGTTGCTCGCCCCGGTGGACGAGGTGCCCCCGGAGGCGGATCGGGCGGTGCGCTCCGTCGAACAGGGCCGCCGGGTGGTTCTCGTCGAATTGCGGTTGGGACCGGGGGCGGAACCCAAGACGGTCCGAGACCAGTTCCTCGACCTGTTCGCGCACGTCTTTCGGGCCCGCAATCGACCGCCCCGGCCGGTGCCCGTGGGCCGGCACTACATGCGATGCACGTTGGCCCCCGCCGAGGTGGAGCGACTTGTGCGGGGCGGGACCCGGCCCAGCAAAGCCGCCACCGAGCGCGCCCTGGATCTGATTTACCACGTCTGGCCGGATTTCGTGGTCAACGCTCATCTGGACCGGTCGGTGACGACCATCCAGGCGGATGCCGCCTCACGCACGTTCCGGTGCGACGGCACCGGTGTGATCTGGGCGGTGATCGATTCCGGAATCGACGCGGGCCACCCGCATTTCACCGGCACCGCCACGCTGTCGGCGAGTTCGGTGGCGTCGCTGCACCACGATTTCACCATCACCGACCCCGCCGGTTCCTCCACCGGATCGTCCCCACTGACGGATCCGTTCGGGCACGGCACCCATGTCGCGGGCATCATCGCCGGCCAGGCCCCCGCGGATCAGGCCATGCTCCGCATCGCCGCCAATGAGCCGACGGCCCAAGGGCTGCCGCGCTGGGTTCAGCGAGACCTACCTCCCGGTGCCGCCCTGTCCGGCGTCGCTCCCGGGGCGAACCTGGTCAGCCTGCGGGTGCTCGATGAGGACGGACAGACCCTCTCCAGTGCGGTGATCGACGCGCTCGACTACGTGCGCACGGTCAACGCCGGCGGCCGCGATCTGGTGATCCACGGGGTGAACCTGTCGCTCGGCTGCGGCTGGCTCATCAGGGATTACGCCGCCGGGCAAAGCCCGCTCTGCCGGGAGCTGGACCTCCTGGTCGGAACCGGTGTGGTCGCCGTCGTCAGCGCCGGCAACCTGGGCGCCGGGGTTGTCGGGGCCGGCGTCGGCGCCGCGACCGCCTCCGCCGGCGGCGACGTGTACGGGCAGCTGTCGACCATCACCGACCCCGGCAACGCCGCCTCGGCCATCACGGTCGGTTCGGTACACCGCTATCGGCCCCACACCTTCGGGGTGACCTTCGACTCGTCGAAAGGCCCCACACTCGACGGGCGGCTCAAACCCGAACTGGTGGCGCCCGGCGAACGGATCACCTCCGCGGCGACCGGGAAACAGGCAGCCGGGGTTCCGCCGCTGGAGGCCTCAGCCTCGGATCCGTCCGAGCTGGCGCGCTACATCGAAGACAGCGGCACCTCGATGGCGGCCGCCCATGTGTCCGGTGCGATCGCCGCTTTCCTGTCCGCGCGCACCGAGTTCATCGGCCAGCCGCAACGCGTCAAGCAGATCTTCATCGACACCGCGACCGACCTCGGCCGGCACCAATTCTTTCAGGGCTCCGGCCTGATCAACCTGCTCCGGGCCCTGTCCAGCACTTAGGATCGGGAAGGAACGAGATGACTACCATAAATGGATTGCCTTACTACGAAGTGGATTTCAACGCTGACGGCGCGCTGAACACGGAGACCGGACACGGTGACGGTGGCCTGCCCGCCGCGGTCGCGGCCGGCGGCATCGCCGACCTGTTCGTCTTCTCGCACGGCTGGAACAACGGCGTGGACTCCGCGCGTGACCTCTATCAGGCGATGTTCTCGCTGCTGGCGGATCAGCTCGGCGCTCACACCGCCACCAGTGCGGCCGTCGGCGTGATGTGGCCGTCACTGCTGTTTCCCGAAGACGACCCGGCCACCGCGGCGCCGGTGCCGTCCACGGGGGCACAACTGGCCGCCGCACTCGCCCCGGCCTTCCCCGACCAACAGGGTCACCTCGACACGTTGGGGCTGTTGCTCGACGACCAACCCCAGGACCCCGACAAACTCATCGAATTCCACGCCCTGGCCAGCGATCTCGTCACCACCAAGCCGCAGGGCAGCGAGGACACCGGTGAAGCGGCGCTACTGTGCACCGACCCGACGAACGATACCGCCACCGTGCTGGGCCACGCCGCCGCGATGGCACCCGCCGGCACCGGCAATGCGCAAGGGCTGGGCAATCCGTTCGCCGGGCTGTGGTCGGGCGCGCGAGAGGTGTTACGCACGCTGAGCTACTACGAAATGAAGAACCGCGCCGGGGTGGTCGGCCAAGTCGGGCTGGGTCCGCTGCTGGGTCGCCTCGGCGGGCCCGCCGGGTCCCCGCGCATCCACCTGATCGGCCACAGCTTCGGCGCCCGGCTGGTCTCCTACGCCCTCGCCGGCCTGCCCGACCCCCCGACGCAGGAAGCCAGCCCCGTCAAATCCCTGACCCTGGTCCAAGGAGCGTTCTCGCACTTCACCTTCGCCACCTCGCTCCCCTTCGACAGCCGCCGGCCCGGCGGGCTCGCCGGTTGCGAGGCACGCGTCGACGGTCCCCTGCTGGCCACGTTCAGCCGGGCCGACCGGGCGGTCGGCTGGTGGTATCCCGCCGCCAGCATGCTGGCACGCCAGGACGCGCAGGCCGCCGAGGACCTGGTATACCGCTGGGGCGCGATGGGGCATGACGGATACCAGAACGATCCCGCTGCGAAGGCCGTTCAGCTCGGCGAGCCCGACAGCCCGTATGACTTTGCCTCCCACAAGTTCTACGCATTGGATGCCAATGGCGTCATCGCCGCCAACCAATCGGCCTTCAGCGGAGCCCACAGCGACATCAGACACCCGGAGATCACCTGGGCCATCACCGCAGCCGCCGGTCTCGCCTCTTGATCGGTCTCTCCCCCCGCGAAATGGGGTAGTTCACTACTCGTGCTGTATCGCTTTAGCGCTCACGAAGATTGGGAGCGTACGCGGGTATTGCACCCGACCCAATCAGACGGAGGTCAGTGAGATGGCAAAGGTTTCAACACGGCGCGGGGAACGCAAGCGGATCTGCAATCTGGTTCCCACGCCGGAAGAGAGCATGAGGACCGACTGGAAGTTCACCGACGCGCTGGCCGCGGGGGTCCTCGGCGCCCCGGCTGCACTGCCGGCCAGCGTCGATCTGCGCGACTCCTGGTGGGGTATCGGCGATCAGGGCAACACCGGTTCCTGTGTCGGCTGGGCGTCGACCGACGGGGTGGCGCGCTACATGTTCGTGACGGCCGGCAGGCTGGCGAAGACGGCGAAGCTGTCACCGCGCTTCGCCTGGATGGCGTCCAAGGAGACGGATCAGTTCACCTCGCGGCCGGAGACGATGATCGAAGGCGCCGGCACCACGCTGAAGGCGGCAGTCGACGTGCTGCGCAACTACGGCGCGGTACCGGAGACCATGCTGCCTTTCAAGATCAACACCGCGATGTATGACGGTAACGAGAACACCTTCTACGCCACGGCCGCGACGCACAAGATCGCGTCGTACTTCAACCTGCAGCGCAATCTCGACAACTGGCGCTCCTGGGTGAGCCAGCACGGGCCGATCCTGGTGGGTCTCAATGTCGATGCGACGTGGGACAACGCAGCGACGACGGGCGGCAAGCTGGATGAATTCCAGCCCGCCACGGTCCGCGGCGGCCATGCCGTCACGGTGGTCGGTTACACCGGCGACGGGCGCTTCATCATCCGCAACAGTTGGGGCACCGGGTGGGGCGACGACGGTTTCGGCTACGCGAGCCCGGAGTACATCAACGGCGCCTTCTACAACGAAAGCTACGGAGTGGCACTCTGATCGCGAGGCATAATTCGATATGGCAATCAGCCTGACCGAACGCGACGACGGCCGCAGGATCCAGGTGCGGGTCGGCGACACGATCGAGATTCGACTGCCTGAAAACGCCCCAGCGGGTTACCGCTGGGGCGTTGACAGTCTTGATGAACGACTGTTCGAACTCACCGACACACGCGGCGACTACCCCACCGCGACAACGGGTTCTGCAGGCGAAATGTACTTTCACCTCACCGTGCTCGCACCGGGGGAAGGCACCCTGCGGTTCACGTACTACAGGAGTTGGGAGGGCACCGCCGGTGCGCTGAGACATTTCACCGTCGACGTCCGGGCGGTCGCGCAGTAGGCGATCCGACGACGAACCCGGGTTCGCCTAGCGCGAACCCGGGTCCGGTCGAGGGCGACGAGAGGCTATCCCAGCGGCGCCTCAACGCGGTAGCGCTTCAGCAAGCCGTTGCCGAAGTCCACCTCGATCTCGCGAGTGGCCACCAAGACCGCCTGGTCGAGCTGCACCGCGTAGCCGACTTCGGTGGTGCCGGGCACCAGTGAGTAGCCGACCGGCATCTGGCCTTTGGACGCCCAGCGGGCCAGATGCTGCGCCCACGATGCCCCGAGGCGTTGCTCCACCGGATCCTGGTCGGCCCCCACCACGGCGGGCTGTTCGGCGCCGTCCGGGGTCGGCGTCGGGCCGCCGCCGCCGACGCCACGGGTGAGCCCGTCCACCGCGCGGACCGAGCTGGCAACCCGGGTGACCTTGCCGTCGTTGTCGACGGACACCCGGACCTCGCCGGCACCGGGAGTAATCACCGGCAGACCGTTGATGATCTGTCTGAACTGAACGGTCGTGCCGGTCACCACCGGGTCCAGCAACTCGCCGTCGCCCTGGGTGCTGCCGCCGGCCTCGGCGGCGTATTGGACCTTGTCGAAGACCAACTCCGCATCGCGCGTCAACCCATACAGACCCAGAGCTTCGGCGGCGATCGCCGCGGCTTGGCTCATCGGAATCTGGTTGCGGTTGGTGTAGTCGTGGTGGTCGAGTTGGGCTTCGACGGACCCGTCGGCACCGAACGCCAGCCGCGAATCGCCATCGCCGATCCGCAGCGCGCCGGTGGCGGACACCGTCACCTCGCGAGGGACGCTGACGCGCAAACCGAAGCGATCAACCGCCGAGCGAAGGAGTTTCGCGTTGACCTCGATCGGCCGCAGTCGCGCGCCGCGAAGGTCGGCCGGGACGGCGAGTTGCCGTTCGCGCGTATTCAGATTCGCCGGCGCCAGGCTGGACGCGTAATACCAGCGCCACTGCCACCAGTTCTTGCTGACGTGGCCGAAGTTGAAGATGCGTTCATTGTTGAGGCGGTCGGCGGCTTCGGCCTGGGTTGCGCCGCAGGCGACGACCGACGGCACCTGGCCGTGCGAGATTCGCCAGCTGGCATCCATCCAGGCGGTGCTGAACGACTTGCCCTTGTTCCACTCCTCGAAGAAGTACTTGCCGTAGTTGCCGTTGTCCACGCTGGTGGTCTCGAAGCCGAACAACATGCGGAAGCCCAGATTCGCCGAGTTCCAGGTGATGATCGGGTTCAGTGGGGCATACACGGGGCAGGCGAAACAGGTGGACCAGAACAGGTAGTTGGCGCGTTCATTGCCCAGACGCATGTTGCCGGCCCACGCATTGGTGCCTTGGTTGTTCCAGTTGCCGCCCAGCGGGAACCACACACTTCCGTCCGCGCGGCGGCCGCCGTGTCCGGAATGGTAGGCGACGTTGACCGCGTCCATTCCGTAGGTGTCCTGCCAATTGTCCAAGTCTTCGTAGTAAGACCAGATTTGGACATTGCCGTCCTTGTACCAGAAGTTCGGCGCGGTGAACTTACCCACGTATCCGAGGAAGCCGGCGGCATCCTCGTGGGTGTACATCAGCGAACCGGCGTCGGCGAAGGTTTCGATCGAGAAGGCGCCGTAGGCATTTGCGCCACCCCGGGCACCGCCGTTCTCGGCAATGGCGGGGGGCGTCTGACCGAGGGGGTTGTCACCGACCGAGGCACCCAGGACCATCCGGGCGGTGCCATTTCCGTTGGCCGCAGCTGGTCGCGCCGCGGCCGGGTTGACGTGGGGACGCGTTGCGGTCGTGGCCAGCGTCTTCGATCCGGCTTTCTTCGTGGGCATGTCGACTCCAATCTCGGTGTGGTATTCCTGCCCCGATCATGAAACGGCCGGTATCCCGCGCATAGCGTACGGCGCTACCTCAGTTATTCGGCTGCGACATCAGAACTTTCGCGCCGGGGTCGACGTGACGGCAGTCGGGCCCCGACGTCGGAACGCAAGCGGTCCACATCGAGTGCGCCCGGGTCCCATTTGCGCGGGTTCCACTCCCGGTGACCGATCACGTGAGAGCTGGGCTGGCCCAGCTTGCGCAGGATGGCAGCACAGCACCGCACCAGCGCGTCGTACTGGGGCGGCGACCAGCCTTCGGTGCCGGTGTTCACCGCCCGAATACCGATCGTGTGCCGATCCGCCTCGTCGGTGGGCAGGCCGGGATAACGCCCCGGCCCGGCGTGCCGTGCGATTCGGGCCGCGATGACGGTGACGGTGCCGTTCTGAGCGACGTGGAGCTGCGCGAGCGGGCCGGTCAGAGCGGCTGTGCCGGCCGCGATGCGCTCCGGCGGAGCCTCGTCGGCACCGGTGTGGTGGCAGATCACTCCCCAGATGTCGGTGAAGTCACCGTGGCCGCAGAACCGCCATCGGGGGAACTCGACGACGTCGAGCCCTTCTGCGCGTAGCACGTCGGGCAGCCAGAGCGGATTGTTCGAAGACATCGCCTCTCCTTCCTCTTCGTGCTCGACGACGACGCTAGGTCCGCACGGCATCCGGTGACGCGAGTAGTGCAGTACCCGCCTCGCGGCGCCCCGAGCGAGCGCCGGGAATTTAAGTAGTCGACTACGCTAGGCGCCCCGACTCGGCCGGCGGATCCTCGGACGATGAGCCCAATCCCCTCCCCCCCGGATCCGTTGCCCGCCGCCACCACACTCGACGAGGTGGTCGACGCCATCGATGCCGTCGTCGACTGGTCGATCGGTGCGTCGAACCGCCTGGGGTACTTTGCGGCACTGTACAAACGGATCACCATCGCGGTGCGAACGGCCGTGGCCCAGGATGCGTTCGAGGACGGACCCCGAATGGAGCGGTTCGACGTCGCCTTCGCCAACCGTTATCTCGACGCACTCAACGGGTATTTCCATCCGCAGCGGTTCCCGGGGCCGACCCGCTCGTGGTGGGCGGTTTTCGCGGCCGCGCCCATGGCAGAGCCGATCTTGTTGCAGCACCTGGTCGCCGGGGTCACCGCACATATCGCCTTTGATCTCGGCATCTCTGCGGCGCAGATTTCCCCCGGGCCCGAGGTCTGGAAACTGCGCAACGACTTCAACACCATCAACGCTGTGCTGGCCGGCCAGGTCAACGATGTCGTCGCCCGGCTGAATCAGTTGTCGCCGGCGTTGGGCGATCTGTATGCGATGTTGGCATCCAGCGAGCTGTTGGCGATCAACGGGGCGGTGCGGGTGATGCGCGACAGCGCGTGGCGCTTCGCCTCGTTGCTGGCGCTGGAACCGGTGTTCGCGCGCGGCGCAACGATCAGGGTCCGCGATCGCTGGGTCGCTGGGCAGGTGGTGTCGGTATTCGACGCGCCCGCGCTGACCGCCGTGTCCGAGGCACTCGTCCGCGAGATCGCCGATCGGGAAAGCCGCGATATCGCGCGGAACATCGCGGTACTCGACGCGATGGCGGCCACCCCGGCATCGCCGATCCAGACCACGCTCTGACGGCGCGGCGGCTCACGGCCCCTCCTGATCGGGACGGGACGCGCCGTTGCGGGGTTTGGCCGCGTCACGGTTCGGGGTGGGAATGCTGTCGAGCACATTCTGGGTTTGGATATCGATCAGCCTGGTGAAGGCTTGCTGCGAGCCGCCGAAGATCAGCGCGTACGCGACGAGCTGAGCTGTACCGGCGGCGGCGACGTCCGGGCCCAGGACACCGGCGCGCACCAGCAGCAATCCGGCCAACGCCGTCAGCGCGCCGCTCGGCAACTTCACCAGCAGCGAGGCCATCGGAACCGCGTATGGCGTTGACGAGCCACGCATTCGGCGAATCGCGACCGACCCCATCAGGCCGGCGCTGAACAGCCCGATGAGTTCCACCAGGAAGACGTCGCCGCCGGTCGGTGCCGATCCGCCGGTGGGACAGGTGGCCACCGTCGGATGGGCGGGAGCGCACAGCATGAACCAGCCCGGTGCGCACCAGCCGAGTAGGCCGATCCCGACAGCGAACAGCGTGAGCACGAGGGTGGCTCCGAAAAGGAGATTGCGAAAGCTGCGCGTCCGGACGTGTTCGTCGGCGCACGCCGCGTAGATCGCCCGCACGTTATGCGCGATGGGGCCGCGGTCCTCGTCGGTCAGGGCCGGTTTCGCGGCGTAGTGCCGCAGGTCGTCCAGGCGGGCATCGTGGGGTTTGAGGAGCAGGGCTGCGTGGGCGATGATATCGGGCAGTTTCGCGGCGACGGTGTTCGGCGGCGACAGGCGGGTGAGCGTGACTTCGACCGCATTGATGTGGGCCATCGCCCGCGCGACATCGACCCCCGTCCACGCGTATCGCAGTCCCGGGCGGCGTTCGACGATCGCGTTAGCAGCGCGCAGCCTGCCCTTCGCCTCGAGCAGCCGGCGTCGTTGGGCGGCGGACATCGCGCTTCCCAATTGATCGATCAGACAGTCGACTTCGACATCGAGCTCGACGATCCGGCTCTGCGCGTTTTCGCGCCAGGCGGCGTGCAGCCGTCGTTTCGCCGGCTGAATGGCCGACAGCCGTGTCGGCTCCGGATCGGTTCGGGCCGTACCGGCGTCCATCCAGCGGACGACTGTGTCGGTGTCCGTATTCGCACGTGTGCCAAGTGATCGGGTCATGGCGCTTATCCCTCCGGGCGGTGGGCGTCCACGTCCAGCATCTGCCTGGCTGCCGCCGGCCGGCACGAGTAGCGGCCTACCCGTCTTCCGTCGCTAACGCGCACCCGGGTGAACGTCGGCGTCCGACGGCACATACTCCGCCGAACTGCTAGCGATGGCGGTCGGATAGGCCTTGTCGATCTGGGTCATCGTGTCGAGGTGCCGGAACGGATCTTCGAGGCTTTCCCGGGTGCCGTAGAACGTCATCAGCACCGGCGTATCAGCTGCGGAGAACGGGGGTTCGACCATGACGAACACCCGCGAGATCGGATGGTCCGACACCAGGTCCGAAATTGCGCCTGTCGAGGCGAATTGACTCTCCATGCACAGCACGCCCGCTCTGACAACGCCCCAGTCGTGAACCTTCCCCGCCTCATCGAAGAACGCCATCGGGTCGCGCGCGAAAGAGATCTGGGGTGGGTAACAGGTACGGGTGTCCTTGAGCACCCGGTGGGTGACGAAAACCCCGCTCACCGAGAGGCGTGCCAACCGGACCTTGCGCGAGTCGATGTCGATCACCAGCTTGTACTCAGACGTCTCGCCGGGAGAGAGAAAAGCGCCCTCGTACGGGGCGGCGAACAGATTGGCGTAGAGCAGCTGAGCATCGGCGGGCAGATTGGGGGTTTCACGGTACTCCCCTCGCAGCGCGCGCCCCAGCGGAGACAGCCCGGCGAGCAGGTGTTCGGTGGTGGCCGGTTCTGCGGGTGTTCCGACGGGGTAGGCGATCACTCGTATCAATCCCGCATGTATCTCCGTCTGAACCGAACCACGGTTGTGCAGGGTCACTCTCGCCAACAGGTGGACGATCGGACCGGTCGAGCCCGTCGGCGACAGCTCAGTGCTGACGTCGAGGACCGGACGGGCGGAGCCGGGCAGGTACTCGGTCTGCATCCAGAACTGGGCGAGACCCACCAACGGGAACAGCGCGACAGCGACAGCTGCGCCCCGACTGAACGCACCGCGTGCGTATCGGCCCAGGTAGAGCACCCACAGCAGAGCGATACCGCCCATCGCCAACGCGATGCCCGTCACGCCCATCAGCTGACTCTGGGGGCTGCGCTGATCGACCATCCATACATAGACAGCAAGGCCCGCGACGAAGACCTGGCTCACCATCGCGGTCAGCGCGGCACCGCGGGATCCCTTGGCGATCTGAACCAATGCCAGCGCGCAGGTGATGCCGATTGCGCTCAACAGCGCCGTCCCGATCAGGTCCCACGCGGTGCTGGTCAGCGTGGCATTCCAAAACGCCAATCCGATGATGAGTGCGGCATCGGCGCCGACCCACCCGGCCAACAGGACGCGTAACGATCTGGGCACGCCGGCGAGATCGGCCGAGTGATCTCCGGCGGGCGCCTCGTGATCGTCGGCTTCACCGACGGGTCGTTCAAGGGTGATCATCGGTGCTCCTCGGGCGCGCTAGATCGTTTCTCGCACCAGGCTTGTCACCGACTGCGGTAACAGGCTTTCGGGTATCTCCCGGCGGGTCTCCCCCGCCGGCGTCCGGCGCGTCACCACATAGATGTAGCGATCAGCGCCGGAATCCCTCGGCAACGACGCCGTGCTGTCGATGAGGCGGTCCAGCTCGATCCGCGCGTCGGGGTTCAGCGCGTCGGCCCGAACCCGGCCGGACGCCGGCAAACCGGCCAGGCCGCCGCGCCGTTCGATGACGTATTCATTCATCGCCTGCCTCGCTTCAGCTACGCGATGCCGACCGCCTCCCATGCGGCGTCAATCGCACTGTATACAGCGGTATCCGCCGCAAACAAGGATTTGGCCGCGGACCGGGTCAGGTTGGCGAATGACTTCATCTTCATGTTGGGAGTGGCTTTGGGACTGGTGAGTGCCGCATACCACGCCTTGCCGGCCTTCTGCCACGACTGTCCGCCGATGGCCTTTGCGGCGAGGTAGAACGCGCGATTGGGTATGCCGCTGTTGGTGTGCGGATCGCCGCCCGGCACGTAGTCGCGGTAGTGCGCCGGCTGCCGGGACAGACAGTGCTGTGCGCCGGGATCGGCCATGTCGCGAAGGCAGGTGTAACCCTTCGCGGCGGCTTTCGGGCCGATGATGTCGGCTCCGATGAGCCAGTCGGCCTGGTCAACGGTCTGGTTCTTCCGCCACTGCCGGAACATGGTGCCGAACACGTCGGAAACGCTCTCGTTGAGGCCGCCTGCCTCGTTGGTGTAGTTCAGGCCCGCCGTGAACTGGGTGACGCCGTGGGTCAATTCGTGTCCGATCACGTCGGTCGACGCGGTGAAATCGACGAACACCTCGCCGTCGCCGTCGCCGTAGGTCATTTGGGTGCCGTTCCAGAAGGCGTTCGAGTAATGCACGTCGTAGTGGATCGACGACACCAGGGTCATGCCGGCGTTGTCGACCGAGTTGCGTCCGAAGCACTGGGCGTAGAAGTCGGCCACCGCCAGCGTCTCTTCGTAGGCGCGGCCGGCGGTCGCGTCCGACGACGAGTCCGGGTTGAGAACCGGGGCGCCGGGCAGCGACCGGGTGTTCTTACAGTTGAACACCGTCGCTTCCGGTTGCGACGCCAGCCTGTTGGCGATCACCCCACCGGTGGACAGCATGCCGGCCTGGGCGGCGCGGATCTGCGCGGTCCTGAGTTGACGCCACACCGGCTCGAGTGCACCGGTGTCCCGTAACGCTTGACGGGACCGGGCGGACAGGGATTTGTCGGCGGCGAGTTCCTCCAGCACATCCTTGGGAACGATGAAACAACCGCAGTATCCGTGCATGACACCCTCCTTCGTGTTCAGGCGCCCCGCTGTGGAGCGTTCATTGGTGGACATCACCCATGCTGGGCGCCGTCGCCGACTCGGGTCACGAGTAGCCGGCTACCCGAAACCGGGGCTGCCGCCTCACACTTCT
Source organism: Mycolicibacter terrae (assembly GCF_010727125.1). Taxonomy (NCBI): domain Bacteria; kingdom Bacillati; phylum Actinomycetota; class Actinomycetes; order Mycobacteriales; family Mycobacteriaceae; genus Mycobacterium; species Mycobacterium terrae. The sequence goes on from NZ_AP022564.1 coordinate 3,253,872, forward strand.
TGGTAGTCAGCGGGTTCGACGCGGATGAACCCGCCGGCGCCGAGCGCGGCACGCGTCACCGGCGTCTCTCCGAGGCCCTGCTCGGGGCTGGTGAACGCACTGTCCCAGTCGGTCTCGAAGATCGCCTCGAAGTATTGCGCGATGCCCGGGTGCGGCACCCACAGCCCGGCCTCACGGTTCTTGGTGACCGCGGAATCGGACCAGTTCTGCGAGGACACCAACGCCGCCGCGCCGTCGATCACGATCATCTTGTTGTGACAGTGCACCAGCTGATCGGTGTTGATATAGCGGATATTGGCGTCCAGCTTGAGGTCGTAGTCCTCGGCGAGCACATCGAGGTTCTGGTGCTCGCGCGGCAGATCGCCCCGGTCGAAGAGCTTGCCGAGGACGATCCGCACATCCAAAGTCGGATGTTGTCGACGCGCAGCGGCGATGGCGTCCAGGAGGAGGCGCACACTCGGCTGGTCAGCCTTGATGTACTGCTGCTCGATGACGATGGATCTCGTTGCGGTTCGGATCAGGGCGGGTACGACGTCGAGGTAGTTGTCGGGGCTGAGCACCGGCTGAATAGTCAACGGGGCGTCGAGCTGGAACACGCGGCTGGGAAACAGTTTCGATGGGCGATGCGCCGGTGCTCGTTCCACCAGGATCATCGGCTGGTCCGGCGGCTCGCCGAGCGCCTGGCCGGCATCTGCGGTCACCCGGGCCATGTCTCGGGTCAGGATGCCGGTGAACAGCTCGGCCAGCTCCGGGGAGCGAATCGCCAGGCCCGCGTCTCGATTGCCGGTGCGGAACGCGGCCCCACCACTGCCGTCGGTTTCGTTGAGCGGAATGGAATTGCTGCTGTAGTTGCCGCTCTGCACCAGCGTCCATTCGTCGTCGATCACGATGACCTTCTCGTGCGAGGACGCGAAGACGTGGACGCTGGGATTGGCGCAGGACGGCGCGGATACGCCCACCACGCCCATATCGACGAGCTCGCCGAAAAGCCTTTTCTCGGCGGCACTGTCGATATCGAGCATGAGCGACACCCGGACGCCGCGGGCCAGCGCGTCGAGCACCAGCTGCTTCATGTGAGAGGCGGAGAAATCGTAGATTCCGATCAGGATCGACCGGGTGGCGGCGTCGAAGAGTCTCTTGGTCACCGCGTACGTGGAGTCCGGTGACGCGTAGGCGATGACATCGCTGCGCACGCTGACCGACGGGATGGAATCTTTGGTGTAGTTCGCCAGGTGGCACCGGCGGTCAGCCAGCGATACCGGGAAAGGCGCCGCGGCGCCTGCTGTTTCGATCCACATCGGCATGGCCGTGCCTCCCTCTGATCGCCCGGCCCCGGGACCGAGCGGTCGGCGGGTATCTCCGGTCGCAACCGATGCTCCACCCCGGCGGCGGGCCGTGGCACGAGTACCCGACTACCCGAAAACCGCCCGCGGTCCCGGTCGATGAAGGCCGGCGCGGGGCGGGAATGGAGTAGCCCACTACCCGTGCGCACCCGCGGGATCCGCTGCAGGATGGCAGTGTCCCTACCGGCGGAAAGGATTCCTGCCATGCTCGACATTCCGCGACTGGCGGTTCGCAGTCCGCAACCGTTCGACATCGTCGGCGACAGCTTCGTCCTGTGCGGGCTCGGGGGCGCGGTCGAAGGCGTCGTCGGGTCGGCGAGCTTGACCGACCGCAACGGCACCGTACTGGCCACCGTCGCGCCGATGTTCGTGCCGGACACCGGATTCGGTTACACCCTGTTCGACTTCCCGGTCAGCTACCCCGTGCCCGCGACCGCGGAGGGGATGCTGATCGTCCACTCGGACAACCCCAGCGGGCTGCCCGAGAACGACTTCACGGTGTCGGTGCCACTGACGTTCGGTCGCCCGCTGCTGGGCGAGCCATTCCACAGCTTCTCCCTGCACCGCGTCGTCTCCGGCGACACCCTGTTCACGATCGCGCAGGACCGCTACGGCGACGGCAACCTGTGGCAGCGGCTGTTCATCGCCAACCGAGACCGCATCGATGATCCCGACCTGATCCGGGTCGGGCAGGTACTGCGGATTCCCTAGCGTCCGATAGGAAGGAATAACAACCGTGAAGACCTACCAAGTCCAGCCGGGCGACACTCTGTTCGCCCTGGCCCGGCGCGAGTACGGCGACAGCACCTTGTACCCGGTGATCGCAAGGCAGAACCACCTCGCCAACCCGGACCTGATCTTGTCGGGACAAGAGCTGCTGATCCCCTACGTGACGTACCGGCACTTCGTCACCACGCCGGATTCCACCGCATCGCGCAAGGGGATCACCCAGCAGTATTACGGAACCGACGACACCAACGTGCAGTTGATCTGGGAGATCGTCAACGGCGTCGCCCAGCGGGAGATACAGCAGGGCAGCTGGCTGCACATCCCCGATCTGTCCGATGTGGGACACCACACGGTCGTGGACGGGGAGAGCCTGGCGGGGCTGGCCGCCCGGTGGTACGGCGACGATCACCTCGCGACGGTGATCGCGTTGGCGAACAACCTGCCCACCAACACCGAACCGACCCCGGGCCAGGTACTCATCGTCCCCGGGCTCAACCGGCGCCGCCACATCGCCGGGGACACCCTGGTGTCACTGTGCCGCGAGGAATACGGCGACGCCGATCTGGACACCCGGGCGTCGGTCGTCGCGGCCGCCAACCACATCAGCGAGCCGGCCGCGCTCTTCGCCAACCAGGTGATCTACTTCCCGTCCTGAGCCGGATCGGGCACCGCGGGCGGTTCGGGAGCCCCCTCGTCCGGCGCCGGCCAGTGGCGGCGCCACTCCTGCTCGCTGACCTCGCCCAGCGGAGCGGGATCGTCGAGGACATCGTTTCCGCCGCGCCGCTGCGCGGCGATCTTCGTCTCGACGGCGCGAATGGTGTCCATGAACTCCAGAACCGCTGTGCGCAAGTCGTTTTCCGCATCGACAGCGGCGGAGACGGTAACGGTGGTCACCGGGCCGGGGACCAGCTCGGCGGGCAGGCCGGCGCGTGCGGCGCGCTGCAGCACTTTCTGGGCCAACGCCAACGCCGGCTGGGCGGTCGACAGGTCGTCCATGATCGAGTTCCTGGAGCCCTTCTCCAGCGCTTTGCGTTCCTCCCACTGCGCCACCTGGTCTTCGAGTGAGATCTCCTCCCCGGCAAGAACCGCGGGCACCCGATTGCCGAGCTTGCGCAGCAGCGCGTCGGCGACGTCGTCGATGCCGAACGGGTGCTCGGGGGCGTCCTCGGCGATACGCGCGTGGAACAGCACCTGCAGCAGCACGTCGCCGAGCTCCTCGCGCAATTCCTCGGCATCCCCGCTGCGGACCGCGTCGAACAACTCGTAGGTCTCCTCGAGCAGGAACCGCCGCAGCGAATCGTGGGTCTGCTCGCTCTCCCACGGGCCGGCGGTGCGCAGCCGGTCCATGATCGCGACCGCGTCGATCAGCCGCTCCCCCGCCGGTGCGTCCGGTGCGGCGATCAGTGCCTCCCCGGCTGCCAGACGAGCGACCACGTCGGGATGGTTGCGGTCCGAGGACAGCAGCACCGGGACGTCGGTGCAGGGCCCGGAGAGCACCGATCGCGCGGCCGGCAGGGACCAGGGCACCGCGATGGGCAGCTCTTCGGTGTAGACGACCTCACCGGCCAGCAGCCCGAGAGCTTCAACCGGCACCAGCGACGGCCGGCGGGGGTCGACCAGGACGACGGTCATCGTGGTTACCGTACTGCGGGCACCGCGCCGGTGACGTCGATGAGGCCCCGCGGCTTGCCGTCCAGCGCCGAGATCAGATCGGCCACCATCTGGACCAGTTCGACGTCGCGGATGCGGGGCGCGCCGACACCACCGCCGGCCCGCGGTATCGGAACCTGCACGGTGGCCGTGGTGGCGCGGTAACTGGCGGACGGGTGCAGTCGCTTGAGCCGCAACTGGGCGGAGTCGGCCAGGGTGATCGGGGCCAGCCGCAGCGTTGTCGCCGACGCCGCCGAGACCTCGGTGATGCCCACTGCGCGGCACGACAGCCGCAGCCGGGCCACCGCGACCAGCCGGCCCGCCGGCTCGGGCAGCGGCCCGTAGCGGTCGGTCAGCTCGTCGACGACCGCGTTGATGGCGGCGTCGTCGAGGGCGCCGGCCAACCGCCGGTAGGCCTCCAGCCGCAGCCGGTCGGAGTTGATGTACTCCGGCGGCAGGTGAGCGTCGACGGGCAGGTCGATGCGGACGTCCTTGACCTCCTCGGTGGTGACCGTCTCGCCGTTGAACGCCGCTCGATAGGCCTCTACGGCCTCGCCGACCAACCGCACATACAGGTCGAACCCCACCCCGGCGACGTGCCCGGACTGCTCCACCCCCAACACGTTGCCGGCGCCGCGGATCTCCAGGTCCTTCATCGCCACCGCCATCCCGGCGCCGAGTTCGTTGTTCTGCGCAATGGTGGCCAGCCGATCGTGGGCGGTCTCGGTCAGCGGCGTGTCCCGTGGGTAGAGAAAGTAGGCGTAGCCGCGTTCGCGGCTGCGGCCCACCCGGCCCCGCAGCTGGTGCAGCTGGGAGAGCCCGAAGGTGTCGGCGCGCTCGACGATCAGCGTGTTGGCGTTGGAGATGTCCAGGCCGGTCTCGATGATCGTGGTGCACACCAGGATGTCGTACTCGCGGTTCCAGAAGCCCTGCACGGTGGTCTCCAGCAGTTCCTCGGGCATCTGGCCGTGCGCGACTGCGACCCGGGCCTCGGGCACCAGCGCGCGCACCCGGGCGGCGGCCGCGTCGATGGAGCTGACCCGGTTGTGCACGTAGAAGACCTGGCCGTCGCGCAGCAGTTCCCGGCGCAGGGCGGCCGCCACCTGCTTGTCGTCGTGGCCGCCGACGTAGGTCAGCACCGGGTAGCGGTCTTCGGGCGGGGTGAGGATCGTCGACATCTCCCGGATGCCGGCCAGACTCATCTCCAGGGTGCGCGGGATCGGGGTGGCACTCATGGTGAGCACATCGACGTGGGTGCGCAGCGCCTTGATGTGCTCCTTGTGCTCGACGCCGAACCGCTGCTCCTCGTCGACGATCACCAGGCCGAGGTCTTTCCAGCGCACCCCGGTCTGCAGCAGCCGATGGGTGCCGATCACCACGTCGACACCGCCGTCGGCCAGCCCGTCGATCACCGCTTTGGACTCGGCGGCGTCGGTGAACCGGGACAGGCCCTTGACGACGACCGGGAACCCGGCCATCCGGGTGGCGAACGTCTGCAGGTGCTGATCGGCCAGCAGCGTGGTGGGCACCAGCACCGCGACCTGCTTGCCGTCCTGGACGGCTTTGAACGCCGCCCGCACCGCGATCTCGGTCTTGCCGTAACCGACGTCGCCGCAGACCACCCGGTCCATCGGTACCGGTTTCTCCATGTCGGCCTTGACCTCGCTGATGGCGGTGAGCTGGTCGACGGTCTCGGTGAACCCGAACGCGTCCTCCATCTCGGCCTGCCACGGGGTGTCCGGGGCGAAGGCGTGTCCGGGTGCGGCCTGGCGCTTCGCGTAGAGCGCGACGAGTTCGTCGGCGATCTCCCGCACCGCCTTGCGGGCCTTGGTCTTGGTCTGGCTCCAGTCACTGCCGCCGAGCCTGCTCAGCGCGGGGGCCTGCCCGCCGACGTAGCGGGACAACTGGTCCAGGGAGTCCATCGGCACATAGAGCTTGTCGGTGTTGCCCGCGCTGCCCCGCCGGCCCGACGCGTATTCGAGCACCAGATATTCGCGCCGCGCCCCACCCACGGTGCGTTCGGTCATCTCCACGAACTTGCCGATGCCGTGCTGGTCGTGCACCACCAGGTCGCCGGCGGTCAGCGCCAGCGGGTCGACGGCGTTGCGGCGCTTGGCCGCCAGCCGCTTGCCCTCGGGTCCGGCGACCCGGTTGCCGGTCAGGTCGGTCTCGGTGACGATGACCAGGTTCGCGCCCGCGATCACCAGACCCTCGTGCAGGGGACCGGCCAGCACCCCGACCACGCCGGGCTTGGGTGCCGCGCCGGGCTCCAACAAGGTTGCCGCGGTGTCGGATTCGGCGAGCTGCTCCACCAGCCGTCTCGCCGTACCGACGCCGGGGGTCACGACCGCTGCCGCGCCGCCGGTCGCGGTGTGCGCGCGCAGCATGGCGAAGATCTCGTCGATATCGCGTTGCCGGCCGCGCGCCGACGGCGACGGGCGCACGTCGAGTTGGATCGCCGCCTCGTCGGAGAGCTGGCTCAACGTCCACCACGGATGTCCCGCGGCCGTCGCAGCCTCGGCAACCTCGTCGAGCTCACGGAATCCCGATCCACCCAGCTGCTCGATGTCGATCGGCGCGTCGCCGCCGATCGCCGCGACCGACCAGGACGCCTCCAGGAATTCGCGGCCGGTCTTGATCAGGTCCGCGCCGCGGGCGCGTACCTTCTCCGGATCGCAGACCAGCACCGGGGTGCGCGCGCCGAGCTGGTCGGTCAGCAGTGCCTGACGGCCGGGCCGCAGCACCGGGCCCAGCGCCTCCATGCCGTCGACCGGGATGCCCTCGGCGAGCTTGGCCAGCATGTCACCGACGGTGCCGGTGACGGCGTTGTCGTCGACGTGCGACCGGTCGTGTGCTTGTGCCGACAGCGCTGCGGCCCGGGCCCGCACGTCATCGGTGAGCAGCAGCTCCCGGCACGCCACCGCCACCACGGTGCCTGCCTCGATCTCGGGGATGGAGCGCTGGTCGGCCACCGAGAACGGCCGCATCTCGGTGATCTCGTCGCCCCAGAACTCGACGCGCACCGGGTGCTCGGCGGTCGGCGGGAAGACGTCGAGGATCCCGCCGCGCACCGCGAACTCGCCGCGTTTGCCGACCAGGTCCACCCGGGTGTAGGCCAGCTCGACCAGCCGGGCGATCACCGCCTCGAAGGGTGTCTCGTCGCCGACGGCCAGGATGACCGGTTCGATCGCCTCCAGCTCCGGGATCAACGGTTGCAGCAGCGAACGGGCCGTGGTCACCACCACACGCAGCGGCGGCCCCAGCCGGGCGTCGTCGGGCCGCGCCAGCCTGCGCAGCAGCAGCATCCGGGCCCCCACGGTGTCCACGCCGGGTGAGAGCCGCTCGTGCGGCAGCGTCTCCCAGGACGGGAACAGCGCCACCGTGTCGCCGTAGACCCCACGCAGTTCGCTGGTCAGATCGTCAGCCTCGTGGCCGGTGGCGGTGACCACCAGCAGCGCGCTGTTGCGGGCCAGCGCGGCGGCGGCGAAGGGCCGGGCCGCGGCCGGGCCGACCAGGTTGAGCTCGGCCGGCCGGTCACCGGCGTGCGCGATGAGATCGGCGAAGGTCGGCGCGCTCAGTGCGGCGTCGACGAGCCCCGCGATCGGGGTCTGGACAGGTGCGAGCCCCGTTGCGGTCATGATGCGGACAATTCTAGGCGGTGCTGGGCCGGGCGCCGATTTGCGTTGGGGTACATGCCTTATTCGTCGTGCAAGGCCGGATCGGCCTCCAGGTGCGACAGGCCGTTCCAGCACAGGTTGACCAGGTGCGCGGCCACCACTTCCTTCTTGGGTTCGCGCACATCCAGCCACCACTGGGCCGTCATCGACACCGAACCGACCAACGCCTGGGCATACAGCGGCGCGGTCTCGGGGTCCAGGCCGCGCCGGGAGAAATCGCCGGCCAGGATCGACGACACCTGGCCGATCGCATCGTTGAGCAGGGTGGAATAGCTGCCGGAGCTGATCGACGCCGGGGAATCGCGGATCAGGATCCGGAAACCGTCGGTGTGCTCGTCGACGTAGGTCAGCAGCGCCAGCGCGACCCGTTCGACCCGCAGCCTCGACTGATTGTTGGTGGATTTGGTCAGCGACGTGGTGATGCCGTCCAGCAACGCCGACATCTCCCGGTCGACCACCACGGCGTACAGCCCTTCCTTGCCGCCGAAATGCTCGTAGACCACCGGTTTGGACACATTGGCGCGCAGTGCGATCTCCTCGATGGAGGTGCCCTCGTAGCCCCGCTCGGCAAACAGCGACCGGGCGACCTCGATGAGTTGGTGACGGCGTTCGCTGCCGGTCATCCGGGCCCGCGGAGGCCTACCATCCCTGTCCAGAGCAGCCACGATACCCAGGATATCCAGTTCGGTAGAGTCTTCATGCACTCCATCCGTCGTGGTGTAATCGGCAGCACCTCTGATTTTGGTTCAGATAGTTCAGGTTCGAGTCCTGGCGACGGAGCTTCCCGATCCGGGTTTCTCTGCCCACCCTTTGCCGCGAGCGTGCCGAGAATGACAGGCTAGGCGGCGTGTCGACGGACAAACACGCACCCACGCGCCAGGAGGCCGCGGTCATAGTGCTGGCGGCCGGGGCCGGGACCCGGATGGTCTCCGACACCCCCAAGGTGCTGCACACCCTGGCCGGGCGCAGCATGCTGTCGCACTGCCTGCGCGCGGCCGCCGGAATCAACCCGCGCCACCTGGTGGTGGTGCTGGGCCACGCCCACGAACGCACCGCCGGTTCGGTCGCCGAGCTGGCGCAGACACTGGGCTGCCGCATCGACATCGCTCTGCAAGACGAGCAGCTCGGCACCGGGCACGCGGTGCTGTGCGGACTGTCGGCGCTGCCGGAGGACTTCGCGGGCGCCGTCGTCGTCACCTCCGGTGACATTCCGCTGCTGGACACCGCAACGCTGCAGGCGCTGGTCGACACCCACCGCAGCGCCCCGGCCGCGGTCACCCTGCTGACCACCACCCTGGCAGACCCCACCGGCTACGGACGCATCCTGCGGGAGCACGACGGCGCCCACAGCACGGTCACCGGGATCGTGGAACAGGCCGACGCCACCGAATCCCAGCGGGAGATCCGCGAGGTCAACGCCGGGGTGTACGCCTTCGACATCACGCCGCTGCGCTCGGCGCTGAGCCGGCTCGGCTCGGACAACGCCCAGCACGAGCTGTACCTCACCGACGTGATCGGCATCGTGCGCGGCGACGGCCAACCGGTGCGCGCCCGTCATGTCGACGACGCCGCCCTGGTGGCCGGCGTCAACGACCGGGTGCAGCTGGCCGCGTTGGCCGCCGAACTCAACCACCGGCTCATCGCCGCCCATCAGCGGGCCGGTGTCACCGTCGTCGACCCCGCCACCACCTGGATCGACGTGGACGTGACCATCGGGCGCGACACCACCGTCGCACCCGGAACCCAGCTGCTCGGCAACACCCGGATCGGCACGCACTGCGAGGTCGGGCCGGACAGCACCCTGACCGACGTCACGGTGGACGACGGCGCATCGGTGATCCGCAGCCACGCCGCCTCATCGTCGATCGGAGCCGGCGCCACGGTCGGGCCGTTCGCCTATCTGCGTCCCGGCACCACGCTGGGCGCCGACGCCAAGCTGGGGGCGTTCGTCGAGACCAAGAACTCCACCATCGGCACCGGGACCAAGGTTCCGCACCTGACCTACGTCGGCGACGCCGACATCGGCGAGCACTCCAACATCGGCGCCTCCAGCGTGTTCGTCAACTACGACGGCCAGACCAAGCGGCGGACCACGGTCGGCTCGCACGTCCGGACGGGCTCGGACACCATGTTCGTCGCGCCGGTCACCATCGGCGACGGCGCCTATACCGGCGCCGGCACCGTGGTGCGCGACGATGTGCCGCCGGGCGCGCTGGCGGTGTCGGCCGGCCCGCAACGCAACATCGAGAACTGGGTACAGCACAAGCGGCCCGGCACCCCGGCCGCCGAAGCGGCCGAGAAGGCCCGCGCGTCCGGCGGACCGGGCACGCATCAACCCGACGAGCCATCGTGATGTTGGTCGCGTTGAGGCAGCCCGAGGCGAAATCACACATCGGGCTACGTACCATAAGGCCCGAGTTAACTCGACCAATTTCCCAGATCTCCAACGGCGGGGGCAGCACGTGAGCCACGAGTGGACAGACAACCGCAAAAACCTGATGCTCTTCGCTGGTCGCTCGCACCCGGAGCTGGCAGATCAGGTCGCCAAAGAACTGGATGTCCCGGTCACCGCGCAGACCGCCCGCGACTTTGCCAACGGCGAGATCTTCGTGCGTTTCGAGGAGTCGGTGCGAGGCTGCGACGCCTTCGTACTGCAGTCGCATCCGGCGCCGCTGAACAAGTGGCTGATGGAACAGCTGATCATGATCGACGCGCTCAAGCGGGGCAGCGCCAAGCGGATCACCGCGATCCTGCCGTTCTACCCCTATGCCCGCCAGGACAAGAAGCACCGTGGCCGCGAGCCGATCTCCGCGCGCCTGGTGGCCGACCTGCTCAAGACCGCCGGCGCCGACCGGATCGTCACCGTGGACCTGCACACCGACCAGATCCAGGGGTTCTTCGACGGCCCGGTCGACCACATGCGCGCCCAGCCGCTGCTGATCGGCTACATCAAGGAGAACTACGGCAACTCCGACGTCGTGGTGGTCTCCCCCGACTCCGGCCGGGTGCGCATCGCCGAGAAGTGGGCGGACTCCCTGGGCGGGGTGCCGCTGGCCTTCATCCACAAGACCCGCGACCCGCTGGTGCCCAACCAGGTGAAGTCCAACCGGGTCGTCGGTGAGGTGGCGGGCAAGACCTGCGTGCTGATCGACGACATGATCGACACCGGCGGCACCATCGCGGCGGCGGTGAACCTGCTGCGGGAGGACGGCGCCCGCGACGTCGTCATCGCGGCCACCCACGGGGTGCTGTCCGACCCGGCCGCCGAGCGGCTGGCGGCCTCGGGTGCCTGCGAGGTGATCGTCACCAACACCTTGCCGATCACCGAGGACAAGTTGTTCCCGCAGCTGACCGTGCTGTCGATCGCCCCGCTGCTGGCCAGTACGATCCGGGCTGTGTTCGAAAACGGCTCGGTGACCGGACTTTTCGACGGAGACGCCTGAATGACCGACGGGACCATCTACCACAACCCGCGCTGCTCCACCTCGCGCAAGACCCTGGAGCTGCTGCGCGACAACGGCATCGAGCCGACGATCGTGGAGTACCTGAAGGACCCACCCTCGCGTGCGGAGCTGGCGGAGATGATCCGCGCCGCAGGGATCGGGGTGCGCGACGCGGTGCGCGCCGGCGAGGCGGTGTACGCCGAGCTGAACCTTGCTGACGCCTCTGATGACGAACTGCTCGACGCGATGGCCGCCCATCCCATCCTGATCCAGCGGCCGTTCGTCGTCACCGACAACGGAACCCGGCTGGCCCGCCCGATTGACGCGGTCCGCGAGATCCTGTGATCCGCCGGGCCGCCCGGGCGTGCACCGCGGCGCTGGCCTGCGCGGCGCTGGTCGGCGCAGCGGCCGGATGCGGCGCCAAAGCCCCTGATTACCAGTCGATTTGGACTAACGGTAGCTCCACCACCACGTCGGAGGAGCCGCAGGCGCCGGTGACGGTGGGCCGTTACCTGGAAGACCAGGGCGTGGCCGCCGAGGCGATGGCCCCCAACGCACTGACCGACCTGACCGTGTCGATCCCGACACCGCCGGGCTGGACGAAGAAGGAGAGCCCGACGTTGCCGGCGACCACACTGGTCATCGGCAAAGGCGAGAAGCTTCCGCGGGCGATCCTGAGCGTGGTCAAACTCACCGGCGACTTCGATTCGCGCGAGGCCATCAAACACGGGGTGGTCGACGCCCAGCTCTCGCCGAAATTCCGGCTGCTCGACGCCTCCAACGAGGACTACCAGGGCTTCCCGTCGTCGATGGTCCAGGGCACCCATGAGATGGACGGTCAGCGCCTGCACAGCTGGTTCCGGATGGTGATCGCCACCGGTTCGGCGCCTGCCGACCAGCGCTATCTGGTGCAGTTGGCGGTCACCGGCTTCAACGACGAGGCGTCCAAACAGGCCGCCGAAGTTGAGGCGATCATGCACGGGTTCACCGTCGCCGCGAAGTGACCCGCGGCGGGTCGCGCCAACTGACCCCACGCGGCGATCGGGGCTGCTAACGTGCACCGGGCCACCGAAAAGGGAGTTCTACCATGGCCTTTGCCCTCACCCGCCGGACGTTGCCGCGCCTCTGCGGTGTCGGCCTGACCGTATTCACCGCGGGCCTGCTGGCCCCGTCGGCGGCGATGGCCGACCCGCCCCCGGGCTGCACCGCCGCCGACCTCGCCGATGTGGCCGCCGGCGTCGCCGCCTCGACCTCCGGCTACCTGTTCGCCCATCCCGACGTCAACGAGTTCTACACCGGTCTGAACAACCGGCCCGACGACGAGGTGCCCGAGGCCATCCGCAGCTACTTCGACACCAACCCGCAGGCCCACGCCGACTTACTCGCCCTGCGCCGCCCCCTCACCGACTTCCGTAGCCGCTGCGGACTGCCCGACGCCGACCGACCCCTGCTGGGCCAGTGATGCCCAGCCGGATCCGCGCCGCCGCCGCACTGGCACTGGTCGGGCTGCCGGGCGCCGCCGGGGTGATCACGCCGGTGGGCACCGCAGCCGCCGACGTGTGCGTCGGAGTGGGGCGCCGCATCCACATCAGCGGATGCACCGACCTCACCCCGCCGCCGGCCTATTACGCCCCGCTACCCGAAGACGTGCCCCCACCACCACCTCCCCCGCCGCAGACCTGCGTCGGCTACAACGGCCGCTGGATCGACACCAACAACTGCCACTGAGCAGCGCGGCGATCACTACTGTGTCAGCCATGACCTCCTGGACAGCTGCGGATCTGCCCTCGTTCTCCGGCCGCACCGTCATCGTCACGGGCGCCAACAGCGGATTGGGCGCCGTGACCGCCCGTGAGCTGGCCCGGGCGGGGGCCGGCGTCACCTTGGCGGTCCGCGACACGGCCAAGGGCCAGGCCGCCGCGGCGAGCATGCCCGGTGACGTGGCGGTGCGCGCCCTGGATCTGGCGGACCTGTCCTCTGTGCGGCGGTTCGCCGATGAGACCTCGGGTGTCGACGTGCTGATCAACAACGCCGGGATCATGGCCGTGCCGTACGCCAACACGGTCGACGGGTTCGAGAGTCAGATCGGCACCAACCATCTGGGCCACTTCGCGCTGACCAACCTGCTGCTGCCCAAACTCACCGACCGGGTGGTGACGGTGTCGTCGTTCATGCACCGGATGGGCTACGTCAGCTGCAAGGACCTGAACTGGGAATCGCGTCGGTATTCGGCGTGGCTGGCCTACGGCCAGTCCAAGCTGGCCAATCTGCTGTTCACCAGCGAGCTGCAGCGCCGGCTGGTGGCGGCCGGCTCGCCGCTGCTCGCGCTGGCCGCCCACCCGGGCTATTCGAGCACCAATCTGCAAGGTCACACCGGCAATCGGGTCGGCGATGCGCTGATGCGCACGATCGGCAACGGCCTGTTTGCCACCAGCCCTGATTTCGGGGCCCGCCAGACCCTCTATGCGGCGTCGCAGGATCTGTCGGGCAACACCTACGTCGGGCCGCGGTTCGCCTTCCTCGGCCGCACCGGATCGGTGGGCCGCAGCCTGCTGGCCAAGCGCGGCTCCACCGCCGCCGAGCTGTGGGAGCTGTCCACCCAGCTCACCGGGGTGCAATTTCCGCTCTGAGGGGCGGATGCGCTAGCCTGACCAGGCGTCACGGCGAGGGCGGCCCATTGCGGTCGCCGTTATCGGCGAGGACTTCCTAGGTGGTTGTCGCGATCTGGCCGTGCCTCATGCACACCGAAGCAACCACAGGAGTACCGATGGCCAAGTCCACCACCCCGAACAAGCTCACCGCCGCGGTGCGTTCCGAGACCGGCAAGGGTGCATCCCGCCGGGCCCGCCGCCAGGGCAAGGTCCCCGCGGTGCTCTACGGCCACGGCACCGACCCGCAACACCTGGAGCTGCATGCCCACGACTACGCGGCCGTGCTGCGGCACTCCGGCGCCAACGCGGTGCTCACCCTCGACATCGAAGGCACCGAGCAGCTGGCGCTGACCAAGGCGCTGGACATCCACCCGATCCGTCGCAGCATCCAGCACGCGGACCTGATCGTGGTGCGCCGCGGCGAGAAGGTCATCGTCGAGGTCAACATCCTCGTCGAGGGCGAACCGTTCCCCGGCACCCTGGTCACCCAGGACGCCACCGCGGTGGAGATCGAAGCCGAGGCGCTGTCGATTCCCGAGCAGCTGACCCTCTCGATCGAGGGCGCCGTAGCCGGCACCCAGTTCACCGCCGGTGGCCTCGAGCTGCCCAAGGGCGTGACCCTGATCTCGGACCCGGAGCTGCTGCTGGTCAACGTGATCGAGCCGGTCGTCGAGGAGCAGGCCGAGACCGAAGCAGCGGAGGAGGCCCCCGCCGAGCAGGCCGGCGAGGCCGCGGCTCCCGAGGCGGAGTAGGCCGAGCACGGCGTGGCCGAGTCGCCGCCGGTACTGGTGGTCGGCCTGGGCAACCCCGGGCCGAACTACGCCCGCACCCGGCACAACGTGGGCTTCATGGTCGCCGATCTGCTCGCCGAGCGGATCGGGTCGCCGTTCAAGCTGCACAAGAAGTCCGGGGCCGACGTGGCCACCGGACGGCTGAGCGGACGTGCGGTGGTACTGGCCCGTCCGCGCTGCTACATGAACGAGTCGGGCCGCCAGGTGGGGCCGCTGGCCAGGTTCTACTCGGTGCCGGTGAGCGGCATGGTGGTCATTCACGACGATCTCGACTTGGATTTCGGCCGGATCCGGCTCAAACAGGGCGGCGGCGAAGGCGGCCACAACGGGCTGCGCTCCATCGCAACCGTGTTGGGCAGCAAGGACTTTCAGCGGGTCCGCTGGGGAATCGGCCGGCCGCCCGGACGTCAGGATCCCGCGGCGTTCGTGCTGCAGGCGTTCGGTGCGCGTGAGCGCGACGAGGTGCCGACCATCTGCGAGCAGGCCGCCGACGCCACCGAACTACTGATCGAGCTGGGGCTGGAACCGGCCCAGAACATCGTCCACGCCTGGGCCTAGCCCCCGCGAGCAGACACAGACTCGCACGAATCGGCCCGCTGGGACGCGATTCTGTGTCTGCTCGCGGAAAGAGGGGTCTAGGTGACCAGGGCGACGGAGTTGGCCCGGCGCAACTTGCCCGACGGGGTCTTGGGGATACTGCCCGGCCCCAGCACCACCACGTTGCGGGGCCGCATGTCGACCTCGGTGACCACCTCGTGCGCCACCTGGTGCTCGATCCGGCGCACCTCGGCCGGATCCTGCCAGGCGTTGGACTCCACCGCGACCGCGAACGTCTCGCGGGAGTGCCCGGCGTCCAGGCGCACCGCCACCGCACAGCCCGGCCGCACCCCCTCGACCCGGCCCGCGGCCCGCTCGATGTCGGTCGGGTAGATGTTGCGGCCGGCCATGATGATGACGTCCTTGACCCGGCCGCACACCACGACGTGGCCGTTCTCCATCTGGTAGCCCAGGTCCCCGGTGTCATACCAGCCGTGCTCGTCCTGCGCCGGCAGGAAGCCCGCCATCGTCAGGTACCCCGGGGTCACCGGCTCGCCGCGCAGCTGGATGACGCCCACCCCGCGCGCCGGCAACGCGTTGCCGTTCTCGTCGACGATCCGGATCTCGATGCCCTTGAGCAGCGGGCCCAGCGATGCCAGCCGCCGGGTGTTGCCCTTGGTGGCCGGCACCGCGCGGCGCAACGCGGCGAGCAGGTCGGCGTCGATCTCGTCGACGACCAGGCCCGCTCCGCACTTGGAGAACGACACCGCCAGCACCGTCTCGGCCATGCCGTAGGCCGGCAGGATCGCCTCGGGCTTCAAGCCGAACGGCTTACCGGCGTCGATCAGGTCCTCGACGTCGGCGGGCTCGACCGGCTCGGCGCCCGAGAGCGCGAACCGCAGCGTGGACAGGTCGAACTGGCCCGGAGTGGCCTGTTTGCGCAGCCGCTTGGCGAACAGCGCGTAGGCGAAGTTCGGGGCGGCGGTCATGGTGCCCTTGTACTTGTCGATCAGCTTGGCCCACAGCAGGGTGTCGCGCAGGAAGTCCATCGGGGTGATCTTGACCAGCTCGGCGCCGAAGTACATCGGCACGGTCAGGAAGCCGATCATGCCCATGTCGTGGAAGCACGGCAGCCAGCTGACCATGACGTCCTTGTCGACGTCGTACTCGGCGCTGATGAACATCGCCTCGGCGTTGGAGTAGATGTTGCGGTGGGTGATCTGCACGGCCTTCGGCGACCCGGTCGATCCGGACGTCAACTGCATCAGCGCCAGGTCGTCCTCACCGGCCTCCACCGGGTCGATCGGGTCGGCGGCCAGCAGCTCCGCGACGGTCAGGACCTTCAGGCCCTTCTCCTGCAGAATCGGCATCGCGGCCAGGAACGGGTCGGAGATGATCACGGCCTTGGCGTCGATCATGTCGACGACGGTCATGGTGTCTTCTGCCCATACCGCCAGGTCGGTGCGCGGAGTGGGCTGGTGCAGCATCGTCAGGCTGGCTGCACGTATCCAGACGCCCTGCGCGGTGGGGGCGATTTCTACCGGGGCGCCGGCCAGCACACCGACCGCGTCACCCGGGCCGACGCCGGCCGCGGCCAATCCGCCGGCGATGCGACGAGCGCGCTCGTGGACCTCGGCCCAGGTGTGCCGGACGGGTTCGTGCGGCTCACCGGTGACCATGCCCTTGGTGGATTCGCGTGCGCTGCGGAACATGTTGTCGGTAAACCTGCTCACGACGGCCTCCTAGCCGGCACCGGTACTTTGCCAACGGGCTGAGATTTCATGTTCCACCTGCTGGAGACCACTTGGCGAGAGGCGCGCACGCACAAATAGGTGGCGTTTGCATCTCGATACCGTAATGTGCGCCCGACCAGATCGGCATACATCTGGTTGGCAGGGAATTCCTGGCCGCAACTAGTCACCGCGCAGTATCTTAAACTCCTCTTAATCGAGGGGCAAATCTTGGGGCGGATTGGGGCCGCCGTCACACTCCGGTCACCGACGACGGCACCACCCGGGCACCGTAGACCGGGCCGCTGGCCACCCGCACCGCACGGCCGGCACCGACCGCCGCGAGCTCCACGGCGACATCGGCAGCCGACGCGGCCGAGGCGCACAGGAACGCACACGTCGGTCCGGAACCGGTCACGATTCCCGACAGCGCACCTGCTTCCACGCCGGCCCGCAGCGTGCGCCGCAAGGCGGGTTTGAGGCTGACCGCCGCCACCTGCAGGTCATTGCCGAGCAGATCGGCCAGCCGCTGCGGATCACCGGCGGCCAACGCCGCCAGCACCGGCTCGGACTCGCCCAACTCCGGCAGGGCACGCCCGGTGTCGCGCAGCCGGTCCAGTTCGGCGAAGACCGCGGGCGTGGACAGGCCGCCCTCGGCGAAGGCCAGCACCCAGTGGAACGTCTCGCGGGTCAGCACCGTGGCCAGTTCCTCACCGCGGCCGGTGCCCAGTGCGGTGCCGCCGTGCAGGGCGAACGGCACGTCGCTGCCCAGCCGGGCGGCCAGGGCGTGCAGGTCGCGGCGCGGCACGCCCAGCTCCCAGAGCACGTTCATCCCGACCAGCACCGCCGC
Source organism: Mycolicibacter terrae (assembly GCF_010727125.1). Taxonomy (NCBI): domain Bacteria; kingdom Bacillati; phylum Actinomycetota; class Actinomycetes; order Mycobacteriales; family Mycobacteriaceae; genus Mycobacterium; species Mycobacterium terrae. The sequence goes on from NZ_AP022564.1 coordinate 3,271,273, forward strand.
GGCATCGGCACTGCCGCCGGCCATGCCGCCGGCCACCGGGATGGATTTGTCGATCGAGATCGCCACGTCGGGGGCTCGGCCCACGTGCTCGGCCATCAGTTCGGCGGCACGCCAGGCCAGGTTGTGTTCATCGGTGGGTAGCACGTCGGCGCCCTCGCCGGCGATCCGCAACGACAGCACGTCGGCATCGCGGACGGTCACCTCGTCGACCAGTGACACGGCGTGGAAAACGGTGGTCAGCTCGTGGTAGCCGTCGTCGCGACGGTCGCCGACGGCCAGGTGGAGGTTGAGCTTTCCCGGCGCCCGCACGGTGACCGACCCGGTCGGGGACCACTCGGTGGCGGCATTTCCGTCGGATGCGGTCACGCCGATGAGACTAGCGGGTGCATCCGTGCGGGCCTTATCCGAACAGATCGGCGAAGTCGGCCTGGATCGAGCTCAGCGCACTGCTCATCACCATGAACTCGAAGCCGGCCGCCATGGTGACCAGCCCGGTGGTGGCCGCCAGCGGCAGGCCGATCGCGTTGAGCAGGTCACCCGACGCCAACTCTTGGGCGAACAACGTCGCGCTGTAGGCCGGCAGGGTGGTGATCAAGGAGTTGAGGATGTCGGCGGTCGGCAGCAGCGTGCTGTACAGGGTCGCGCTGGCACTGGTGAGCGTGTTGACGATGTCGGTCAGGCTGGGCATGACGAAATCCGCACTGCCCAGGCCGAAACCCAACAGGTCCGCTGCGCTGCTCGACGAGAGGTTCTGCAGGTCGTCGGTGAAGTCGGTCCAGCCCTGCTGCGCGCCGTTGACCAGGGCGGTGAACACATCTTGGAGGCTGACGTCCGGGAACACGCCGAACGGGGTGGACACATCGGCCGGCCCCTGGGACCAGCCGTGCTCGATGTCCCCGTAGCCGAGGTTGACCAGCACCCGCAGGCTCGGCTGCAGCAGGTCGGCGATCGCGTTGCCGAATCCGCTGCCACGCAACGGCTGCAGTAGCGGCAGGTCCTCGGTGGGGATCATGAAGTACTGGGTGTTACCGGTGTAGTCGTCGCTGACCGGCAGCTCGATGGCCGACGCCAGCTGCTCGTCGGTCAGCGTCGGGTAGGTGCCGTGCACGTACATGATGCCCATGAAGGCGTTGAGGTCCGATATGAAGTTCAGCGGGTATTTGGGGAAGTCGGCGAAGCCGTCGTACTCCTGGGTGTAGAACGCGGTCTCCCACGGGGTGTCGGCCGGGGTGCCGCCGTTGAAGGTGACGCCGAGGCTGGGCAGCGTCAGCTCCGGCAGGTTCGGGTTGATGCTGGTCAGGTCGAAGCGGGACAGCAGACCGCCGTCAGGGGTGCTGGGGCTGCCCAGCATCACGAAGGACAGCTGATCGGCGTCCGGCCGCTCGGCCTCGGGCAGGCTCAGCAGCTGCTTGATCTCCATCGCATTGATGACACCGCTCTGCGAATAGCCCAGCACGACAAGGTTATTGCCGGCGGCGGTCTCGTCCATGATCTTCTGGTGCAAAATCGAGACGCCCTGGGCCAGCGAGGTGTCCAGGGGCAGCGACTTCACGCCGGTGAGCGGGTAGAGGCCCTCCGGGGTGAACAGCGGGTTGGTGACGTCCACCGGGAACAGCGGTTGGCCGGCGAACTTGGGCGTCGCGGGGTCCAGGAACCGATCGGTGAGGGCGGCCAGGTACTGCGGCGGTGGGACGGGCAACCCGCTGCCACCCATGATCCACGACTCGGTGTCCAGCAAAGTCGCCTGGGCCACCACGGTTTTCGCGCTCGCTGTCACCCCGGGCGTCACCGCGGGCGCCGCCCCGAGCGCGAGGATGCCGGCGAGAGCCAGGGGCACGGCACCCCAGGTGCGCAGGTCAGGCCGGGACAGCGTTGTCATAGCGAACCTCCCAAGATGACGGTCGGATGATTATTGCGCTGTGTCAGCGAAATGTCATCCATTTTTAGCTATTCGATCATCTGTTTCTTAGCTTGCCCGGTATCGGCGCACTAGGGCGCCGAAGTCGGTGCCGCCGCCATAACCTGGAGAACATGGGTGAGGCCGGCGGGGACTACGACGGCTACCTGATCGACCGGGAGGTCGGGCGCGGGGGGCATGCCACCGTGTACCTGGCCCATCACTGCCCACCGCGGGCCGATCCCGACCCGCCGGTGGCTCTGAAGGTCCTCGACGAATCGCACCGCACCCCCGTCGAGCAGGCCCGGCTGGAACGCGAGTTCGAGTTCGCGCGCGTCCTCGACCACCCCAACATCGTCACGGTCTACGGCCTCGGGTCGTTCTGGCTGGCGATGCAGTTCGTCGACGGCGGAAAGTCGACCGGCCTGCAGACGTTGCCGGACCAATTGACCGCACTGGCCCAGATCGCCGACGCCCTCGACTACGCCCACCGCCGCGGCATCGTGCACAGCGACGTCAAACCCGCCAACATCCTGATCCCCGCGGACTTCCCGCGCAGCGGGGCGGTGCTGACCGATTTCGGTTCGGCCCACGCGGTTGTCGAGGACGCCCGGCCGCGACTCCGAAAGCCCCGACATGCCGGCAACCCCGAGGTCTCGCTGCCCTACGCCGCGCCGGAGATCCTGTGCGGCAAGGCCCCGTCGGCCGCCACCGACGAATACGCGCTGGCCTGTACCGCGGTCGAGTTACTCACCGGGGCGCCGCCCTTCCCCGCGCCGAGCGCGGCCGAGCTGGTGGATGCGCACCTGCGGTCGCTGCCACCGCCGGTCTCGGAGGCGTTCGGCCCGGCGGCCCGGGCCCTCGACGTGGTGGTGGAGCGGGCAATGGCGAAATTCCCGGCCCGGCGCTACGGCTCTTGCACCGAGTTCGTCGAACAGCTGTCCCGGGTGCTCGCTGAACCGCTCGGCTGATGCGGCGGTCCCAGCTTCGCCTCTCCTCCGTCGAGGCTCGCTGAACCGCCGGCCTGATGCGAGACCTGAAGCAGGCGCACGAAGTCGGCGATCGACAGGGTCTCACCGCGTCGCGCCGGGTCGATACCGGCCGCCTCCAGCCGCTCGGCGGCCTGTTCGCCCGATCCCGCCCAGTCGGCAAAGGCGTTGCGGAGGGTCTTGCGGCGCTGGGCGAACGCCAGGTCGATCAGCGCGAAGACCTGCCGGCGAAACGCGTCGTCGACCGGCCACGGCGCGGTGTCGTACCGGTCGATGCGCACCAGTCCGGAGTTCACCCGCGGCACCGGCCAGAACACGCTCGGCGGAACGGTGCCGCAACGGCGCACCTCGCCGAAGAACCGTGCCTTGGCGCTGGGCACCCCGTAGTCCTTGCCGCCCGGCTCGGCGGCCAGCCGCTCGGCCACCTCCAACTGCACCATGACCATCACGGTGCGGATGGAGGCGAATTCGGCCAGCAGGTGCAGCAGGGCCGGGACGGCGACGTTGTAGGGCAGGTTCGCCACCACCGCCGTCGGCTCGGGGGCCACCTCGTCGCGGCGCACGGTCAAGACATCGCGGCCCAGCACCGCCAAGCGGTCGGCATCGGCGGGTGCGTGCTCGGCGACGGTCGCCGGGAGCCGGCCGGCCAGTACCGGATCCTTCTCCACGGCGATGACCGTAGGCCCATGCTCGAGCAGGGCCAAGGTCAGCGATCCCAGTCCGGGACCGACTTCCAGGACATGATCGGCGGGGGTGATTCCGGCACCGGCGACGATCCGGCGCACGGTGTTGGCGTCATGAACGAAGTTCTGCCCCAAGGCTTTGCGGGGCCGCAGGTCCAGTTCTGAGGCCAGGGCTCTGATGTCGCCGGCCCCGAGTAGCCCGATGGTCAGCGTCTCCCGCTGCACACCGGCCAGGCGCCCCAGCCCTGCCGGGCCTGGGTGACCTCGGCGATCGCGATCTGCTCCTCGCGGGTGGCCATATCCGCGCGCGGGGCGTACTTGAGCCCGCCGTTGGCGATCCAGGTGCCGTAGTCGAACTGCACCCCGCCGTAGAAGCCGTTGCCGGTGTTGATCGCCCAGTTTCCGTGGGACTCGCAGTTGGCGATGCGGTCCCACGCCGCGCCGTGGACCGACGGCGGCACCTCGGTGCCCGGCTTGGCGCCGACCCGCAGCACCGAGTCACGGGCCGGGGTCACCACCGCGTTGGACACCGGCAGCCGGCCGGTCTCGGCGCCGTCGACGGTGGCCACCGAGTAGGTCACGTCCTGGGTGCCCGGGGTGCCCGGGTCCTCGACGACCTGCCGGCTCATGTTCATCGTCGGATCTTCGACGCGCCGCGCGGTCGGGGGCAGCGGCACCCGCTCGGTGACCTGCTTGACCCGGATACGGGTCACCTGGATCGCCATGCCCTCGGTGACAGGCGTCGAGGCCGGCGGGCTGACCTTGTCGGCCTGTTCCAGCGGGGCCCCGTCGGCGGCCAGCAGTTCGGCGACGTTCCGGGCGGCCAGCCGCACGTTGCGCACGGCACCGCCGTCGTCGATCCGGACGTTCTTGGCGCTCAGCACCGGCAGCGCCATGCCCGCCAGCGGCACCCGGCTGCCGCGGGACGCCGCTGCCGGGGCGGTGTCGGTCATCGACAGTTGCGCCAGCGCCTCGTCGACCGACAGCGCCGTCGTCCACACCTGCTTGGGCTCGCGGCCGTCCAGTGACAGCTGCAGCGGCCGGCTGCGACGCACCACGATCGTGTCGGCGTCGTGCACCCGGGCGTCCGCCGCGGGGGTCACGTCGTCGCGTTCGCCGATGTCGAACCCGTTCTCGGCGACGACGTCGATCACCCGCGACCGCATCGTGGTCACGGTCACCGGGGTGCCGTCGACATCCAGCGTCACCGTCTTGGAACTGGCGACCGCGAAACCGCCGGCGAAGACCAGCACCAACAGCAACGCGCCGACCAGCATCCGCAGCATCGGCGAGGGGGCCTGATGCAGCCTGGTCAAAGTGTTCAAGAAAACGACCTCACGACACGACAAAGGGACCCTTGCGGTGTCCCGTGTTTGATAACGAGACGGTAACGAACCCACCAGCGTGGGGCAACCGAATGTGACCAGCTCGACGTTTCACGGCAAGTCGTACACCCGACGGGCGTTGCGGCTCGTGACCTGCGCCAGTTCGGCTGCCGACACCCCCAGCAGCTCGGCCAGCGCACGCACAGTGTATGGCAGGCAGTACGGCTCGTTGGGTGCGCCACGGTAGGGGTGCGGGGTCAGAAACGGGGCGTCGGTCTCCACCAGCAACTGCTCGGCCGGGATCGACGGAACGGCTTCCCGCAGGTCACGGGCGTTTTTGAAGCTGACTGTGCCGGACAGGCTCAGCATCCAGCCGGCGTCGACGCAGGTGTGAGCCATCTCGGGGCCCGACGAGAAACAGTGGAAGATCACCGTCTCGGGAGCGCCCTCGGCGCGCAACACGTCCAGTATCGCGGCGTCGGCGTCGCGGTTGTGGATCATCAGCGGCTTGCCGGTGCGTTTGGCCAGGTCGATGTGCCAGGCGAAGGCCTCGCGCTGGGTGCGCGGGTCGGCGCAGCCCTCCAGGCGGCCCGGCCAGTACAGGTCCAGCCCGGTCTCGCCGACCGCCACCACCCGCGGGTGGGCGACCAGCGCTTCGATCTCGGTGCGGGCGTCGCCGGTCAGGGCATCGGCGCGGGTGGGGTGCAGAGCCACCGCGGCATAGACCCGCTCGTCGGCGTCGGCGGCCCGGGTCACCCAGCGCGCCGAATCCAGGTCATCGGCAACGGTCACCACGGCCTGCACCCCGGCGGCGGCGGCCCGGTCCATGATCGCGCGCAGCGTGGAGTCGTCGTCGGCGCCGCAGGCATCCAGGTGGGTGTGCGCGTCGACCAGCGGACTCAGCGGCTCCGGCGCGGGCGGTGGAGTTTTGGCTGATCGTTTCGAGCTCACCCGCACACCATAGGGTGGGGAGCGATGAGCACGATGCAGCCCTTCTACGTCACCACCGCGATCACCTACCCCAACGGTGACCCGCACATCGGCCACGCCTACGAGTACATCGCCACCGACGCGATCGCCCGGTTCCACCGGCTCGACGGGTTCGACGTGCGGTATCTGACCGGCACCGACGAGCACGGGCTGAAGATGGCCGAAACCGCCGCCGCCGAAGGTATTCCGACCGCGGAACTGGCCCGGCGCAACTCCGATGTGTTCGAGCGTCTGCAGCGTAAGCTCAACATCTCCTTCGACCGGTTCATCCGCACCACCGACCCCGATCACCTGGAGGCCTCCAAGGCGATCTGGCAACGCATGGTCGACGCCGGGGACATCTACCTGGACGCCTACTCGGGCTGGTACTCGGTGCGCGACGAGCGGTTCTTCACCGAGGGCGAGACCCGGGCGCTCGACGACGGTACGCGGGTGGCGGCCGAAACCGGGGCGCCGGTGACCTGGACCGAGGAGCAGACCTACTTCTTCCGGCTGTCGGCCTACACCGACCGGTTGCTGGCGCACTATGAGGCCAACCCGGGTTTCATCGCCCCCGAGGTGCGCCGCAATGAGGTGGTCAGCTTCGTCTCCGGCGGGCTGCGCGACCTGTCGATCTCCCGCACCTCGTTCGACTGGGGTGTGCCGGTGCCCGGCCACCCCGACCACGTGATGTACGTCTGGGTGGACGCCCTGACCAACTATCTGACCGGGGTCGGCTACCCCGACACCGACTCCGAGTCCTTCCGCCGGTACTGGCCGGCCGATCTACACATGATCGGCAAGGACATCATCCGATTCCATACCGTGTACTGGCCGGCGTTTCTGATGTCGGCCGGAATCGAGCTGCCGCGCAAGGTTTTCGCGCACGGTTTCCTGCTCAACAGCGGCGAGAAGATGAGCAAGTCGGTGGGCAACGTCATCGACCCGGCCGAGTTCGTCGAGAAGTTCGGTGTCGACCAGGTGCGCTATTTCCTGCTGCGGGAAATCCCGTTCGGCCAGGACGGCAGTATTTCCGAAGAGGCGATGATCAGCCGGGTCAACGCCGATTTGGCCAACGAGCTGGGTAACCTGGCGCAGCGGTCGCTGTCGATGGTGGCCAAGAACCTCGACGGGGTGGTGCCCGAGCCGGTCGCGCCGACCGGAGACGACGAGGAACTGCTCGCGCTGGCCGACGGGTTGCTGGAGAAGGTGCGGGCGGCATTCGGCACCCAGGCCATGCACCTGGGGCTGGAGGCGATCTGGCTGATGCTGGGCGCGGCCAACCGGTATTTCTCCGCCCACGAACCCTGGAAGCTGGCCAAGAGCGAATCCGCGGCGGATCGGGCCCGCTTCGGCACCGTTTTGTACACCACGCTCGAGGTGGTGCGCATCGCGGCGCTGCTGGTGCAGCCGGTGATGCCCGAATCGGCGGGCAAGCTGCTGGACCTGCTGGGTCAGCCGAGCGAGCAGCGGATGTTCACCGCCGTAGCCGGGCGGCTGGCGCCGGGCCGGACACTGCCGGCCCCGTCCGGGGTGTTCCCGCGCTACCAGCCGTGAGGCCCGCGGACCTGCCTACTGCGGGTCCAGCCGTACGAGAACCTTCACCCGGCCCTGCTCGTCGCGTTCTGCGACGGCGTGCCCGGACCGGTCGGCTCCGTCGAGCCGGATCTTCAACGCCGCGCCGTCCCCGGAGAAGTTGCGCCACCAGGTCTTCGCATCGGGCAGGGCGACCCCGATGGTGACCTGATCACCGCTGCGCCAGTAACCCACCGGAAGACTGAAGGTCTGCCCGGACCGCCGCCCGACGTAGCTGATCATGGTGAGCCGCCGGCCCAACCGCGGACCGAGCAGCGGCGCGGTGACCAGCGACGTCGTCACCGCGTTGAACGCCCGGATGAACATCCGCGCCGGCCCGCCAAACCCCATGGCCCCACAGTACGGCGGTGAACCAGCTCACAATCTGTCACAGACGGGCGGTCCGCGGTGTCTTGAGGGCATAACCCGAGAGACAGGAGCACCTCATGACCCGCATCCAGGTCGTCATCGTCGGCGGCGGCTACGCCGGCACCCTGGCAGCCAACCGGCTGCGCCAGCACCCGGACGTCGACATCACCCTGGTCAACCCGCGCCCGGCCTTCGTCGAGCGGATCCGGCTGCACCAGTACGTCGCCGGCACCGGGACGGCCACCATCGACTACCCCGAACTGCTGGGCGACGGAGTCCGGCTGCTGGTCGACTCCGCCACCCGGATCGACGCCGCCGATCGGCGCATCCACCTGGCCTCGGGCACCGTGCTGCGCTACGACTACCTCATCTACGCGGTGGGCAGCACCGGCGCGATCACCCCGGCCGTTCCCGGCGCCGCCGAATTCGCTTATTCCATCGGCGAATTCGAGTCCGCGGCCCGGCTGCTGACCCGGCTCGGCGAGCTGGCACCGGACGCCTCGGTAACCGTGGTGGGTGGTGGACTGACCGGAATCGAGGCGGCCTCCGAACTGGCCGGACAGGGGCGGCCGGTGACCCTGGTCTGCGGCGAAGTGCTGGGGCCGTCCCTGCACGCGGCGGGCCGGCGCTCGGTGGCCAAGGCACTGCGCAAGCTGGGTGTCGACGTGCGCGAGGCGGCGGTCGTCGCCGAAGTGCGGGCCGACGCGCTGGTGCTGCGCGACGGCACCGTGCTGCCCAGCGCGGTGACGGTCTGGACGGCGGGCTTCGGCGTGCCGGATCTGGCCGCGGCCAGTGGACTGGCCACCGACGCGTTGGGCCGGCTGCTCACCGACGAGACCCTGACCAGTGTCGACAACCCGTGGATCATGGCGGCCGGGGATGCGGTCGCGCCCGCGGGCCAGCCGTTGCGGATGAGCTGCCAGGCCGCACTGCCGTTGGGCGCCCAAGCCGCCAACACCGTGTTGGCCCGCATCGCCGGCACCTCACCGGTCGCAGTGGATCAGGCGTTCGCCGCCCAGTGCATCAGCGTGGGCCGCGATGCGGCGACCGTGCAGTTGTCCCGCCGCGACGACACCCCGATCAAGGCGTTCGTCGGCGGCCGGCTCGGCGCCGTGGTCAAGGAGTCGATCTGCAAGTACACGGTGAAGTGGATTCGCGATGAGGCGACCAAGCCGGGCTCGTACCGTTGGATGAAGGGCGGCACCCGGGCGGCCCGGATCGCACAGGAACAAGCGGAACGGGGGGCTGCGGTGTGAGAAGCGAACACGCCGATCGGTTCACCGAGTTACGGCCGCTGCTGTTCACCATCGCCTACGAGATCCTCGGCTCGGCAACCGAATCCGACGATGTGCTGCAGGACAGCTACCTGCGGTGGGCGGAAGTGGATCTGGCGGGGGTGCACGACACCAAGGCTTATCTGGCCCAGCTGGTCACCCGCCAGGCACTCAACGCACTGCGGGCGGGTGCCCGGCGCCGGGAGGAATACGTCGGCCCATGGCTGCCCGAGCCGCTGCTGCTCGACGAGCAGGATCCCTCGGCCGACGTCGTGCTCGCCGAGTCGGTGTCGATGGCGATGCTGGTGGTGCTGGAGACGCTCAGCCCCGAGGAGCGGGCGGTGTTCGTGCTGCGCGAGGTGTTCGGGTTCGACTACGGCGAGATCGCGGCCGCGGTGGACAAGTCGCCCACCGCGGCGCGTCAGGTCGCGCATCGGGCCCGGGGCCACGTCCAGGCCCGGCGGCCCCGGTTCACCCCGGTGGACCCGGCCGAGAACGCCCGCATCACCGAACAGTTCATGACCGCGGCCGCCGGCGGCGACATCTCGGCCGTGTTGTCGATGCTGGCGCCCGATGTGGTGTGGACCGCCGACAGCGGCGGCAAGGCCAGTGCGGCGCGGCGGCCGGTCGTCGGAGCCGACAAGGTCGCCCGGACGGTCATCGGGCTGTTGCGGCAGGGCGCGCAGATGCCGGGTGTTCGGGTGGACATCGGAGTCTGCAACTCCGCCCCGGCGGTACTGCTCTACAGCGCCGACGTCCTGGAGGGCGTGTTCACCGTCGAGATCGTCGACGGCCTGATCACCAACTTCTACGCGATGCGCAACCCGGACAAGCTGGCGGCGGTGGCCGCTGCCCGGGAGATCACCCGCAGCTGAAACGTCTGACAAGCTAGAGCGGTGCGAATCGAACGGCTCGGCGGCCTGGGTGCGGCACCGGACGTGCTGCGCGCGGTCGGCGACGCCGCCGGCAGGTGCGGGCTGCCGCCGCCGGCCGCACTGACCGGCGAATGGTTCGACGCCCGGGCGGTGATCGCGCCCAGCGTGGCCGTCGAGTCGGTCCGTCCCGGCGAGGTGTTCGACTGCGGGCTTGTGCCGGCTCCGGGTGCCCGGGCCGGCGCGGTGGGCGGCGGCTGGATCGGCTATCTGTCCTACCCCGATCCCGGCGCCGACGGCCGGGCTTCCCGGATTCCCCAGGCGGCCGGGGGCTGGACCGACTGCGTGCTGCGTCAGGACGACGACGGGCAGTGGTGGTTCGAGAGCCTGTCCGGCGCGCCGATGCCGAGCTGGCTGGCCGAGGCACTGACGACTCCGGCCCCGGCCCGCGGGTGCCGCATCTACTGGAAGACCCCGGACCGGCGGGCGCACCGGGCCGGGGTGCTGGCCTGCCTGGAGGCCATCCGGTCCGGTGAGGTGTATCAGGCCTGCGTGTGCACCCGCTTCACCGGAACCGTCACCGGCGCCCCCCTGGACTTCTTCGCCGACGCGGTGGCGCGCACCGGGCCGGCGCGTGCGGCCTACCTCGCCGGGGACTGGGGTGCGGTGGCCTCGTTGTCCCCGGAACTGTTCCTGCGCCGCCGCGGCGAGGTCGTGACGTCGAGCCCGATCAAGGGCACCCTGCCGTCCGACGCCCGCCCGTCGGCGTTGCGCGCGTCGGCCAAGGACGTCGCGGAGAACATCATGATCGTGGACCTGGTGCGCAACGACCTGGGCCGGGTGGCGATCACCGGTACCGTCGGCGTTCCCGAGTTGCTGGCGGTGCGGCCCGCGCCGGGAGTGTGGCATCTGGTGTCGACGGTGTCGGCCCGGGTGCCGCCGCGGCTGGGCATGGCGGCCCTGCTGGATGCGGCGTTCCCACCCGCGTCGGTCACGGGCACACCCAAACTCCGGGCCCGGCAGCTGCTCACCCAATGGGAACCGCACCGGCGCGGAATCTACTGCGGCACCGTGGGTTTGGCATCACCGGTGGCCGGATGCGAACTCAATGTGGCGATCCGCACCGTGGAGTTCGACGCCGCCGGAGGTGCAGTGCTCGGAGTCGGCGGCGGGATCACCGCGGACTCCGACGTCGACGCCGAATGGCAGGAATGCCTACACAAGGCCGCGTCGATCGTGGCCGCCGACCGGTCCGGGCAACGCAGCACGGCGTCATAGCGTCGTAGAACTCGCAGCGATCGGCGTCACCTGGTGTCGGTGCCGGCCGGGCGGACCGCCGCCAGGGCCAGCGGCAAAAGATGTTGGCGCGCATAACGTTCGGTGTCGGCACGACTCTTGAGCGGTGCGCCGACCCGCTGGGTGAGCACCAACGAGTGGGTCAGGCGCACGAAGATCTCCGCGAGCCCCTGCGGGTCTTCGACGGTGACGCCGTTACGCCGGGCGGTTTCGGCGATGTGCCCGGCGAGATAGCCGGTGGCAAGTTCCAATGCCGGTCCGGCGCCGGTGGTCAGTGCGGGCAGCACGGCTTCGGGATCGGTTTCCAGGGTGCGGCTCAGCATCGGATGGGTGCAGACCCGCCAGTAGATTCCGGTGAAGCCGGCCACGAACCGGTCTTCGTAGCCCTCGAGCGCCGCCACCTCCGCATCGACGGCAGCGAAGATCGAGTCGGCCACCCGGCTGAGCACGGCGGCCAGCAGCTCCTTCTTGGTCGGCCAGCGCCGGTACACGGTCATGTGTGACACGCCCGCTCGGCGGGCGATCTCCTCGACGGAGGCCCGGCGTACACCGAAATCGAGGATCGCCTGCAGGGCGGCGTCCAAGATGCGCTCGCCGGTCTGATCGACAGGCATGAGCCGATCTTTCCACAGCGAAGCTTTCCCTCCGGGCGTGATGATGTTAGCGTTTCAATAACTTACTAACATCAGGAGGTTGTCGTGCCGGAACTGTTGTCCCCCGTGGATCGCCGGCTGCCCGCGGCCCAAACAACCGGCCCGACAGACGATGACGGCCTGTCCCTGCTGCGCGGTGAGGGGTTGCGCCCCCGGGTCATGGCGGATTTCCGCAAACATCTGGGCAGCGTGCTGAACGGGGTGTTCGGTGGGGTCCTCTTCGACGAGGTGGCGATGCTGCCGATCGCGGCCTCGGTGGATCGCACCGGCCGATTCCGCGACAACTTCACCGACCGCGCGCTGCGCAGCGCCTTCAGCGGACAGGCGATACTCGCCGGCGCCGAGCAGCGCAAGAAGCACGCCCAATGGCTGATCGACCAGCACCGCAGCGTGCGCGGCGCCGGAGTCGGCGAATACGACGGGATCCGCTACAGCGCACTGGACCCCGACCTGTGGCTGTGGATCATCGCCAGTGCGGTGCACGCGATCATCGTGTCGTACCCGGTGTGCAGCGGAACCACGTTGCGGCCCGCCGAAAGCGAGGCGGGTTATCAATACCTGCGCCACCTGTTCGCCGACCTGGAACTGCCCAGCAAGCGCGGCCGGCTGCCGGAGACCTTCGAGGCGTTCAACACCTACTACGAGGACACCGTGGCAACCGCGTTGGCCGGCAACGGGTTTCTCCGCGACCAGTTCAGCACGCTGACCCGGCTGCCGCTGCCCGCCCTGCTGCTGCCCCGGTGGCTTCGCCCGGCACTCACCCCACCGTGGCTGGTGGTGCGGCCACTGCTGGGGCACGTTGTCCAGGTCTGCTCCGCCAAGACCATGCACCCGGATGTGCTGGCGCTGATCGGGTTCGAACTCAAACGTCGCCACCACTGGGAATTCGCCGTCTACTCGCGGCTGCTCCAGTTGGCCTGGCACCTGCTTCCCGACCGGCTGCTGCTCGAACCCATCCACTACAACCGGCTACGTCTTGACGCACTGCGCGAACGCCTCGACGGCACCGCTCGCGCCCGGGCCCGCCTCGACCGGGCGGCCCAACGCCTGCAGCGGCAGAACTCCTGGCTCGCCGACTTCTACGACCGCTACGGCCTGGAGACGTTCGCGGTCCCCGAGCAGCGGGCGGGTTCCTGCCCGTTCGGCTGACCCTCACTCCCGCGAACGCAGCACGGCGTCATAGAGCTCGCGCCGCGACACCGCACCGGGCAGGTTCGCGATCACCTGTGCGCAAGCGTCTTTGACCCGCATGCCCTCGGCGGTCAGCCGGTCGACCTCGGCCACCAACGCCGGCAGGTCGACGCGCGGGGTCGCCCCGGCCAGCACCACGGTGATCTCCCCCAGCACGCCCTCGGCGGCCCAGTCGGCCAGCTCGGCCAGCGTGCCGCGCCGCACCTCCTCGTGGGTCTTGGTCAGCTCCCGGCACACCACGGCCCGCCGGTCGGCACCGAGCTCGTCGACCGCGTCACGTAGGCAGTCGGCCAGCCGGCGCGGCGATTCGAAGAACACACACGTGCGCCGTTCGCCGGCCAGCGTCGCCAGCCAGGCCCGGCGGGCCGCGGCCTTCCGCGGCACGAAGCCCTCGAAGCAGAATTTGTCCGAGGCCAGCCCCGAGACGGCCAGCGCGGTGGTCACCGCGGAGGGGCCGGGCAGGCAGCTCACCGGCAGGCCGGCCTCCGCGCAGGCGACCACCAGGCGGTAACCCGGGTCGCTGATCAGCGGCATCCCGGCGTCGCTGACGACCAGCACGGTGGCGCCGGACTCGATCTCGGCCAGCAGCGCGGGCACCCGGGCCGCCTCGTTGGCGTCGAACAGGCTGACCACCTTGCCGGTGATCTGCACCTCGAGCGCCTTGGCCAGCAGCCGCACCCGCCGGGTGTCCTCGGCGGCCACCACGTCGGCGGTGGCCAGTGCCGCGACCAGCCGGGGCGACGCGTCGGCGGGCTGACCCAGCGGGGTGGCGCCCAGCAGCAATCGACCATCGGCCATGGCGCACAGCCTACGATCGTGCAGATGAGCGCCCCGACCGCCACCGTGCCCGCGGCCGCGGCCGAGCGCACCGCTCCGGTGATCAGCCCGGGACTGCTGGTGCCGGTGGCCGATTTCGGGCCGACCGACCGCGCCCGTGGCTGGGCGGTGACCGCGGCCGTCACCATGCTGGCGGCGGTGACCCGGTTCTCGAACCTGTACACACCGACCGACGCGGGCACCCCGATCTTCGACGAGAAGCACTACGCGCCGCAGGCCTGGCAGATGCTGCACAACCACGGGGTGGAGGACAACCCCGGCTACGGCCTGGTGGTCCACCCGCCGGTCGGCAAGCAGCTGATCGCGATCGGCGAAGCACTGTTCGGCTACAACGGGCTGGGCTGGCGCGTCACCAGTGCGCTGCTCGGCGTGCTGGCGATCGCGCTGCTGGTGCGGATCGTGCGCCGGATGACCCGCTCGACCCTGGCCGGCGGGATCGCCGGGCTGTTGCTGGTCGGCGACGGGGTCAGCTTCGTCGCGGCACGCACCGCGCTGCTGGACGGCTTCCTGACCTTCTTCGTGGTGGCGGCGTTCGGCGCGCTGATCGTCGACCGCGACCAGGTGCGGATGCGGATGCACACCGTGCTGACCGACGGCCGTTGCGGCGCAACGCCGTGGGGACCCCGGCTCGGGGTGCGCTGGTGGCGCTTCGGCGCCGGGGTACTTCTCGGACTGGCCTGCGCCACCAAATGGTCCGGGCTGTATTTCGTGGTGTTCTTCGCGGCGATGTCCCTGGCGTTCGACATCGCCGCTCGCCGGCAGTACCGGGTGCGCCGGCCCTGGCTGGGAACGCTGCGCCGCGACCTCTTCCCCACCGGGTACGCCATGGCAGTCATCCCGTTCGGGGTGTATCTGGCGTCGTACGGGGCGTGGTTCGCCTCCGAGACCGGTGTGGACCGCCACGAGGAGGGCCAGTCGATCGGGCTGGAGAGCCGGTTCCCGGTGCCCGACGCGCTGCGCTCGCTGTGGCACTACACCTATCAGGCGTATCACTTCCACGCCGGCCTGACGAACGCCGCCGGCAACCATCACCCGTGGGAGTCCAAGCCGTGGGCCTGGCCGATGTCGCTGCGCCCGGTGCTCTATGCGATCGACCAGCACGACGTTCCCGGCTGCGGCGCCCAGTCCTGCGTCAAGGCGGTGATGATGGTGGGCACACCGGCGATGTGGTGGCTCGCTGTGCCGGTGCTGGCCTATGCGATCTGGCGAACACTGGTGCGCCATGACTGGCGCTACGCCGCTGCGCTGGTCGGCTACTGCGCCGGCTGGCTGCCGTGGTTCGCCGACATCGACCGGCAGATGTACTTCTTCTACGCCGTGCCGATGGCGCCGTTTCTGGCGGTGCTGCTCGCGTTGATCTGCCTCGACATCGTCGATGAGGGTCGCCACCGCAGCGAAGAGCGCCAGACCCTCGGGCTGCTCGCGGTCTGTTGTTACGTCGCGCTGGTGCTGACGAACTTCGCCTGGCTCTACCCGATATTGACCGGCGTGCCGATCTCGCCGGCCACCTGGAACATGGAGATCTGGCTGCCCAGCTGGTCGTAGTGGTTCGCGCCCGCCGGCGCGGTCTCGACGAATCGAACTGGTGTGCGATAAACTGGGTGTCGTGGCGGTACCGGTACAGGAGTCGCTGTTCGAGCTGAGCGAACGCCGGCAGCTGGGCGACGGCGCCTGGCTCGATGTTCGTTCCAACTGGCTGTCCGACGGCGCCGAGCTGATCGGCGAGCTGCGCTCCGTCATCCCCTGGCGGGCCGAGCGCCGCCGGATGTATGACCGGGTGCTCGACGTCCCCAGGCTGGTCAGCTTCCACGACCTGGCCGTCGAGGAGGCGCCGCACCCCGTGATCGCCCGGCTGCGCCGGCGGCTCAACGACATCTACGCCGGAGAACTCGGCGAGCCGTTCACCATGGTGGGGCTGTGCCTGTACCGCGACGGCGGCGACAGCGTGGCCTGGCACGGCGACACCCTCGGCCGCGGCGCCAACCAGGACACCATGGTCGCGATCGTCAGTGTCGGCGCCACCCGGACGTTTGCGCTGCGCCCCCGCGGAGGCGGTGTCGCGCTGCGGTTGTCGCAGCGCCACGGTGACCTGCTGGTGATGGGCGGCTCATGCCAGCGGACCTGGGAGCATTCGATCCCCAAGACGGCCACACCGACCGGCCCGCGGATCAGCATCCAGTTCCGCCCGCGCGGCGTGCGCTAATTCGCGCCGGGTCAGGACGCTAGCCGCGCACCGCGGCTACCGCGGCCACCAGCAGATCGCGGGCGCGTTCGGTGTCGACGGGCACGACGGGCGTGTCGGGTGCCACCAGCGGGTTGGCGGTCACGAGCACCTGGTACGGACCGAAATAGGCCGAGTAGTTGTAGAGCTCCCCGACGCGGGCCTTGCCGCCGGCGAGCGCCTCGACCACCCGGTGCACTCCCAGGGTCTGCACCCCGTCGATGCGCGGCGCCTCAACCGTTTCGACCAGGCCGCGCATCCGGTCCCCGGCGAATCCGATCCGGCGGCAGGATCGTCCCGGCTCGCTGAACGCGACCGGCTCGGAGGTCTCCAGGGCGATGGTGATGAAGCGGTTGCCGTTGCCTTCAGCGGCCACCGCGGCCATGTTGCCCTGCACGCCCTGCGGCAGCTGCTGGCCGACCGCGAACCTCGAACAGTCGGCGGGTTCGAACTTCAGGCCCGGGGGCAAGGTGTTGGCCGCCAGCAACTTTGGGTCAAGCCCGGTGCGCGCGATGTTCTTGACCTTGAACTCCGGACCGAAGGAGGACTTGACGTCGGCCACCTTGTCGATGTCGGCGGTCACCTCGCCGGGGCCGGAGCTGCAGGCGGCGAGCAAACCGACACCGCCGATTGCCAGCACCGCGCGAAAGTTCAACATCGCAGCCAATCTACCCAACGCGGCGGGTCTGGCCGGCGGTGGTCACCCCACGGCCTGGATCGCTTGGCGGCCAACCTCTTTGATCTGATCGGCAATATCTCTACCGAACGGCAGCTGGTCCTCACCGGGTACGTCGATCACGGTGGTGACGATGCCGGGGTCGTCGCGCTCCCAGTAAGCGCCCTGGTGATCCAGGATGGCGCGCATCGGCGCGTTCTCGGACAGCACTCGTGCGGTGAACTTCTCGATGCCCTCCAACCGGGCGATCACCGCCACCGCCCCCATCAGGTAGGTGCCGATACCCCGACCCTGGTAGCTGTCACCGACGATGAACGCGATCTCGGCGACCGTCGGGTCCTCGGTGTCCCGGACGAATCGCGCGTCGGCGACGAATGAGCCGTCCAGCTCGGTGACCACCCAGACGAAGTGATCGACGTAGTCGACCTCGAACAAGTAGTGCATGAGCGCCGGGTTCGGGGTACGGGTGGACATGAACCGGCGGTAGAGCGTCTCGCTGGAGAACTCGACATGGGCCTGGGCGGTGCGCGCACTGTCGCCGGGCAACACCGGCCGCAGCAACAGCTGCGTGCCGTCGCGGGCCCGGATCGGCACGGCGTCGATGTAGGCGGCCAGCCGTTGGCGCGCGGTGCGCACCAGCCGGTCCATCACCTCCGGGATCTGCGCCATCTCGTCGAAGGCGTGCTCATCGCCGATCCAGCCGGTCAACGGCGTCGAGGTGGTGACCGTCGCGGTGCGGCGGCCCTTGCGCAGCAGGGCGATCTCCCCGACCACCATCCCGGCCGAGACCTCGTTGACCACCACCGCTCCGTCGTCCCCGAGGTGTTTGACCTGGGCTGAGCCCGACGAGATCAGCAGGAACGACACGGCCCGCTCGCCCTGCCGCATCAGCTCGGTACCGGGCTTGGCCTGCAGCGGTTGTAGAATGGCCGCGAGCGGCCTCAGGTCGGCGTCAGTGCATCCGGCGAAGATCTCTATCGCGGCGAGTTCGGTGGTGGGCAGCGCCTCAGTCACCCGGTCTCGCCGCGACATCACCATGGATTACTCCGCCTTTGTTCGCCAATCAAGGCTAGCCGGTACGACCGGACCGGTAATGATTTACAGCGATGGAACGGACCGGATTCGGCGTTCACGGGGAAGGCGGCTAGCCTGTGCCCGCTGACAGCGACACGCGAGGAAGAGATCACCAGACATGAGTCAACTGAATCCGAAGCTGCACGACATCTATGACGAGGTGCTGCGGCGCAACCCCGGTGAGGCCGAGTTTCACCAGGCAGTCTTCGAGGTGCTCAGCAGCCTCGGTCCGGTGGTGGCCAAGCACCCCGACTACGTCGACAGCGCCGTCATCCGTCGGATGTGCGAACCGGAACGTCAGATCATCTTCCGGGTTCCGTGGCTCGACGATAACGGTAACGTGCAGATCAACCGGGGTTTCCGGGTGGAGTTCAACTCGGCTCTGGGACCGTATAAGGGCGGGCTGCGGTTTCACCCGTCGGTGTACCTCGGGATCATCAAGTTTCTCGGCTTCGAGCAGATCTTCAAGAACTCGCTGACCGGCCTGCCGATCGGCGGCGGCAAGGGCGGGTCGGACTTCGACCCCAAGGGCCGCTCGGACAACGAGATCATGCGGTTCTGTCAGTCATTCATGACCGAGCTCTACCGCCACCTGGGCGAGTACACCGACGTCCCGGCCGGTGACATCGGTGTCGGCGGCCGCGAGATCGGCTACCTGTTCGGCCAGTACAAGCGGATCACCAACCGCTACGAGTCCGGGGTGCTGACCGGCAAAGGGCTGACCTGGGGCGGTTCACAGGTCCGCACCGAGGCGACCGGCTACGGCGCGGTGTTCTTCGCCGACGAGATCCTCAAGACGGCCAAGGACTCCTTCGAGGGCAAGCGGGCCGTGGTCTCGGGTTCGGGCAACGTGGCCATCTACGCCATCGAGAAGATCCACCAGCTGGGCGGCACCGTGGTGGCCTGCTCGGACTCGTCCGGCTACATCGTCGACGAGAAGGGCATCGACCTGGAGCTGCTCAAGGAGATCAAAGAGATCAAGCGCGAGCGCATCGAGACTTACGCCAGCGCCCGCGGCGGCGCGACACAGTTCGTCAACGGCGGCTCCATCTGGGACGTGCCCTGCCAGATCGCGGTGCCATCGGCCACCCAGAACGAGCTCGACGGCAGCCACGCCGCCACGCTGGCCACCAACGGCTGCAAGATCGTCGCCGAGGGCGCCAACATGCCGTGCACCCCGGAGGCCGTCAAGCTGTTCACCGACGCCGGGGTGACGGTGGCCCCGGGCAAAGCCGCCAACGCCGGTGGTGTGGCCACCAGCGCGCTGGAGATGCAGCAGAATGCCTCGCGGGATTCGTGGAGCTTCGAGTACACCGAGCAGCGGCTGGCCGCGATCATGCAGAGCATCCACCACCGCTGCCTGGTGACCGCCGACGAATACGGCGCCCCCGGCAACTACGTGGTCGGCGCCAACATCGCCGGCTTCATCCAGGTTGCCGACGCGATGACCGCGCTCGGCCTGATTTAGTTCTCGTTGACTCTGCGTTCACGGCGGGGTGCACTCGCACTTTTCCGCCGTGAACGCAGAGTCAACGTCTTTTCGAGCCCTCCGACGTAGCATCGCCGGTATGAGTTGGATTCTGCGCACTGCCGCACTCGCCGGTGCCGCGTCCATGGCGCTGCTCGGCAGCGCGCCGGCCCACGCCGACGATGCCAGCTATATCGCCGCCCTCGACGCCAACGGCGTCTTCCGGTCCGGTCCACCGAACGCACGACTGTCGGCGGGACACCGGTTCTGCAACCAGTTGCGCAGCGGCGAAACTCCCGAACAGATCATCGCCACGTTCCCGCGCCGGCCCTCGTTCGGGGGACCCTCGATGGTCGATGACCTGACAGTCAACCTGCGCCCGGTGATCGACATCGCCCAGCACGAACTGTGCCCTGAAACCCTGACCTAGTCGGTAACGCCCTCGGCGCCCCCGGGTTCCGAACCGAGCTCCGCATCGAGCACCTCATCGATCAACGGGATGTCGATGACACCGTCCGCCACCACCACCGGCGCCCACTGACCGGCGTCCAGGTCATGTTTCTCGGTGAGAAAACGTAGCCGATAGGCCTGCTGGGACCGCTCGAACGTCCGATGGGCGATGCGGGCGTTGAGCCCGCCGTTGACGACCGCACCCAAGATCGGAACCGCCTGCGCCAGTTTCCGTTTCGTGAGCCTAAATCCCAATGCCGTGAACATTTGCTGCACCACGCTGGCCGTCTGGTGTTGCCGGAGCTGCCGCCAGGTCGCACGGCGCATCATCTGCTGGGTCAACCGCGAGAGCGACGACAGCGCCGCGGCCTTCTCCGCGGAGTTGCCGGCGGCCGAATAGGCGATCACGCCGGAGGCGAAGGCCTGCTCGCCCGGCTCGCGGACGTCGTAACCGTAGTGCGCGGCAACCAGTGCCACGATGCGACCCATCCCGACCATCACGGCGGTCACGTCGGCGACCACCGCCGAGGCCGCGACCGGCAGTGTGGTTCCGCCGGTGACCGTGCTCGACACCGTCGCGCCCGTCACCGCCAGCGACGACGCCGCGCCTTCGGCCACCGCCAGCGCGATGTAGCGCTCCTTGCGGCGCGGCACCGAACAGTCGCAGTGTCTCAAGTCGAGTTCTTTCATCTCGTCGTAGGACGCCACCGCCACGCCCTCATCGGCGAACATCGCAAACACGTCGGCCGGCTTCACCGAATTGAGTCCCCGCTCGACCAGGACGACATACAGGGTCTCCATGGCCTTGGCGGTCATGTCGTCGAGCGCGCCGATAGCGGCGCTGGCGCCCGGGATCTGCTCGACCGTGGAGCGGGCTTGGGCGGCCACCGCTTTGGCCCGTCCGGTGATGCCCTGGCTCAGGCTTTCGAACCGGCCGGATCGCTCGGCGCCGGTGGCCGCGTCAAGCAGCGCTTCCCAGGCCTTGCGCTCGTACTCGGACATGCCGGTCGGGACGATATCGGCCACGACCGCAGCCTACCGACGAGAATTCGCTGACGACTGTCATTGACGATCGTCAGCAAAAGGGCGTACGGTGCGTGCATGCAGCCGCTGGGTGAACTGACCTCTCCGCCATCGGGCGCCGGGGGCATTCGGGAGGCTCGGCGACTCGAAACCCGCGCGCGACTTTTCGACGCCGCGCTGACCGAGATCGCCCAGCACGGGCTGGCCGGCGCCGACGTCAGCGCCATCGCCGCAGCGGCAGGGGTGGTGCGGGGAACGTTCTACTTCCACTTCCCCACCAAGGAACACGTCCTCATCGAACTCGAGCGCAACGAGGAGACCCGGATCGTCGATGAACTCGGCGCGGCCGACGGCGATTTGACCTCGGTGCTCTCACAGGTGGTGAACCACGTGCTCAGCGCCAAACGTCGCTTGGGAACCGTGGTTCTCCGAGACATGCTCGGGCTGCATTTCACCTCGTCTCGTCCCGTCGAAGACGAATTGGCCCAGCACCCGGTCGCGGAGTTCCTGGTGGGCGTGATCGGCCGAGCGCAGGACTGCGGGCAGGTGTCCTCGGAGCTCGATGGGGGCGAACTCGCAACATTTTTCCTCTCCGGCCTGTTTGCGTTGTTGGCCACCGGAGCGCACGATGCAGCACTTCTAAACCGTTACGTCACAACGATTGTCAAGGGAATGGAGAGCCGATGAATCACTCCGGCATCGAGGGCTACCGGGAATTCCTGGCCAGACGGGATGGCGAAGCGGACCTGCTGAACCGGCGGTTGGCCAACCGAGAACTGTTCTTCGACGAGCTTGAAGCGAACCCGGTCCGGTCCGCTCAACCCGCCGACCGGGCGACCTTCCTTCGCAACCTGCGCCGCCGGCGACCCGAGCCCGGCCTGGACCGCAAAATGCTGTTCTTGCTGGCAACCGCCAAACTCAATCAGGCGGAGCGGTTCGGCGTCGGACTGGGCGAGACCTACGGGCGCAACAGCGACGAGAGTTTGCCTCCCGAGAACGTCTACCTCGAACTCGAGGAGCACTACCACACCCGCCTGTTGGCCTACGCCCTCGACGTATTCGATCTGACATTCCAGGTCGTGCCCCCGCCGCTGGTCATGCGGCAGTTCGTCAAGACCGGTGTATTTCTCCCCGCGCGAATCGGCTTCACGTTCGTCGGAGCCGCAGAGATGGTGGGCTGCATCATGTTCGACGAACTGCGGCGCGTCGGTATCGAGCTGTTCGCCGATGAACCCGAAGTCGCAGAACGAATCAACCTGCTCTACAGCGAGATTCTCACCGACGAGGTCGGACATGTCGGCTACTGCGCATCGCGCTGCACCTCGATCGAGCGGGCGATCATGCGCCGGCTCTACCCGCTGATCGGGCGACTGGTCGCGCGGCAGACCGCCGAGATCAGCCTCCTGATCGACCCGAAGGCCCTGCGCGCACGGCTGAACCGACCGTTCGACGTGCGGGAACTCACTGATGGGCTAGACAACGAGACGTATCTCATCAGGCACCCGTAGGGAATTCAGTCCGTTGGCGAGTCAGCGGAGGTCCAGCTCCAGCCGTTCGAGCCGACGCACCAAGATGCTGGGCTGCCACTGGCCGACCGTGGCCGCGTCGATCCAGGTGGTCTCTTCGAGCAGCGTGCGCAGGACGATCTGAGCCTCCAGGCGGGCCAGCGGGGTGCCTACGCAGAAGTGCGCGCCCTTGCCGAAGGCCACATGTCCCCTCCCGGCGCTGCGGTCGAGCCGGAACTCGTCGGGGGTCTCGAAGTGCTCGGGATCGCGATTGGCCGCGCCCCAGACCAACAGCAGGCGCGAATCAGCGGGCACCTCGACGCCGGCGAGGGTGGTGTCTTTGACCACGTGGCGATAGTGGCCGCGAAACGGCGACTCATAGCGCAGGGTCTCCTCGATGAACGCACCCAGCAGTTCGGGGCGGGTTCGGAGTTGCTGCTGCACGTCGGGGCGCGTGGCCAGAATCCAGGCGGCGCTGCCGAGTAGCGAGGCGGTGGATTCACCGGCTGCGCTGAACAAGGTGAGCATGATCGCCAGCGCCGGAAGCTGTTCCAACTCGCCGGATTTGGTGCGCGCGGCAAGGTCGCCGATCAGGCCCGGTTGGGGGTCTTCGGTGGCCTTCTCGAAGTGCTCGAGAACGTAACCGGACAGCTGCATGGCCGCGACGCCGGCGGCGGAGAGCTGATCCTCGCTGACGATTCCGTCGAGCAGGGTGGTGGTCGCATATCCCAGCCGGATCAGCTCGTCGACGTCGTCGTCGGGGAGCCCGAGCAGGCGAGCGACCACCATCATGGGCAGCCGGTTGGCCATGGCGCTCATCCATTCGATGCGCCCGTCACCGCTGGCCTCGAACCAGAGCCGCTTCGCGGTGGCCTCGGCGAACTCCTCGATCACCCGCACCCGCTTCGCGGAAAGATGCGGCAGCAGCAACTTCCGGTGCTGTGCGTGCAGCGGATCGTCCGCGGTGGCCAGTACCTGCATCGGCCCACCAAGCTGGCCCATCTCGAAGGGCGTCACGGTCCCGTCGTCGTGATACACCATCGTCGCGGTCAGGTTCGACGAGAAGTCCTCGACGCGGCTGACGGCTTCCACCACGGCGTCCCAGCCGCACACCGCGTAGAACACCGACTCACCGATCCGATTCACCCCGCCGCGGCGGCGCATCACGTCATAGAGCGGGTAGGGGTCCTGGATTGCGGCGCTGCCGAAGAAGTCGGTCGCGTTCACCACGGCACACATAGCCCAAGGCTGTACGGGCCCGTGAGCTGCGTCAACAGCTTGCGCGGAACCTGCAAGGCGGGCGCGGTGACGCTACGGACCAACGTTCTCAGCCGCCGCGCCGACCAGCACCACCTCTGAGAGAAATACCGAAATCATTCTCACGGTGATAAATCCCTGTCATGATTTCGCCGGGAGGAAGTGTGCGATGGCCGTGGCAAACGACTGGCTGATCGGTCGGGATCGACGCAGTGCCGGCGCCGAGCGGATTTACACAGCAGCCGCCGACCTGATGTCGCGTCGCGGCTACGACGGCTTCAGCATCGACGCGCTGGCGGCCATCGTTCACTGTTCGCCGGCGACCATCTACCGTCATGTCGGAGGCAAAGCCGCGATCCGGGATGCCGTGCTGAGCAGGCAGGCCGAACGCATCCTCGACTCGGTGCGCGACGCCATCACCGGGTTGACGGGTTCGGAGCGCATCGTCACCGCCACCACCGTCGCCTTGCAGCGCATGCGAGCCGACCCGCTCGCTAAGATCATGAGCTCCATGACCGGCCCGCCGGGTACCGGGTGGCTGACCGACTCTCCCGTCGTCGCCCGCTTCGCCGGTGAGATGGTCGGCGCCGACAATCCCGACCCGCTGGCCGCGCAGTGGCTGATCCGCGTGTTTCTGGCGCTCTGGTACTGGCCCCTCAAGGATGGCGACGCCGAAAAGGCTGCGGTACGACGTTTCCTCGGCCCGCCCTACGATCGGGACCCGGCCTCGGCAGGCTGACGATCACGGAACAGTCCTGACCTGCCCAAACTCTGTGGAGCTAAGGGGAATCGAACCCCTGACCTTCTCGATGCGAACGAGACGCGCTACCAACTGCGCTATAGCCCCTTGACCGGTAGCAGGCTACCAGCCCCCGGCCGGTCCCCTGAAACCGAGACGCTATTGACCCGACGCCCGCGGCAGGTCCCCACCCCAGGCGTACCCGCGCGCGGTCGCCGCGTACTCCAGGTGCTCGAAGACCGGGTCCTCATCGTCGATCTCCAGCACCGCGACGCCGGGGCGACGCAGCCGCGACGGCACCACCTCGAACGCCTCGGCACCGACATTCTCCCGGCGGGCACGCGGCCGGTCGGCCCGCCGCGCTCGCCGCGCCCGCACCTGCTGCTCGATGCGGGTCTGCCGCCGCAGGTAGGCCAGATAGAGCACCGTCGCGCCGGCCGCCCCGCCGCAGATCCACCACGCGGTCGGCGCCACGGTGAACGCGGTGAGCGCCGAGAACACCAGCACCACCGCCAGCGACATCAGCACCCGCTTGCGGAACTCGTATTTGCGGGCGCTGACGGCGGCGGCCGTCTGGGTGTCGTAGCGCCGCGGACGCGCCGCCGCCGGCGCCGGCGAGTCGGCTTCGGCCTCCAAACCTGAACTGTCCTCGACGTATTCGTACTCGTAGCCGTCGGATTCGGCTTCC
Source organism: Mycolicibacter terrae (assembly GCF_010727125.1). Lineage (NCBI taxonomy): Bacteria > Bacillati > Actinomycetota > Actinomycetes > Mycobacteriales > Mycobacteriaceae > Mycobacterium > Mycobacterium terrae. Next base: position 3,296,304 of record NZ_AP022564.1, read on the forward strand.
GGTTCGGACTCGGCTTCGGCTTCGGCTTCGGCCTGCGCCTGAGCTTCGGCTTCGGCCTGCGCCTGAGCCTCGGCTTCGGCCTGCGCCTGAGCCTCGGCTTCGGCTTGCGCCTGGGCTTCGGCCTGCGCCTGAGCGCGGGCCTGAGCTTCGGCCTCGGCAGCCAAACCCGCCTCCGACAGCGGTAACACGTCGGAATCGTCGGCGACGACTTCGACGTCCAGGACGTCGAGGTAGTCGAGTTCGCCCTGTTCGCCGGCGGTGGCGGCGAACACCCGCGAGCCACCCCCGGCCGGTTCGGCGGGCTCGTCTTCGTCGATGTCCTCGACGTCGTCGAGGTCGGTGTCGGCGGCGCTGCGCTGCCAGTCGGGGTCGCTGCGATGACCGGCGGCCGGGCCGCCGCGCTTGAGCAGCCGGGCGCTGGCCCCGCTGGTCAGCACACGGGTCGCCAGCGCCACGTCACTGGTGCGACGCACCGCGTCGCGCTTGCTGACCAGCATCGGCACCAGTACGAACAGCCAGAGGACGACCAGTGAGATCCAGAGCAATGATTGCGGGATGCTGGGCATGGTGGCCTGCTCCTTTCCCAGCCAAGGCTAGGTCTTCTGACCCACACGACCTCGGTTGGCGCGCCGAGCCAATTACACAGTTGTAATTTACTCGCTGACCTCGATAGTCACAACTATCACACGGGCAACACGGCGGCCTATCTCGGTCAGGCCCATGCGGCCCGACCCGACCGCACCAGTGCCGAGGTCACCGATCCGGCCGCCTCCTCGACCGTTATCGCCACCAGCAGGTGGTCCCGCCACGCGCCGTCGACGTCCAGATAGCGCCGCAGCAGACCCTCCTGACGAAAGCCGACCTTCGTCAACACGGCCCGGCTGGCCCCGTTCTCCGGCCGGACGGTGGCCTCCACCCGGTGCAGTCCCACCGGCCCGAAACAGTGGTCGAGACCGAGCGCCACCGCGCCGGTCGCCACGCCCCCGCCCGCCGCCGAACTGGACACCCAGTAGCCGATCCAGGCCGACCTCAGCGCACCGTGGGCGATGTTGCCGACCGTGAGCTGGCCGCAGAATCGGCCGTCGAGCTCGATCACGAACGGCAGCATCCGCCCGTACCGGGCCTCCGTGCGCAGGCTCGAGCACACCGGCGGCCAGGCGGCCGAACTGTGCCGGGTAATCCAGTCCGCTTCGACGCTGGGCTCCCAGGGTTCCAGGTGGGCCCGGTCGGCCAACCGGATCCGGCTCCAGGCCACGCCGTCGCGCATCCGCACCGGCCGCAGCCGCAGCACCCCGGCGGCGACCCGCAGCGGCCCGAGCACCGTGGGCCATCCGGGGTGCTGGACGGCCTTGAAGGGCCACAGGTTGACCAGCATGTCCTCGGACTCAGCCCCGTTGCGCCAGAAAAGCGACGTCCACCAGCTCGCCGGCGGCGATCTGCTCGACCTCCTCGGGGACCACCACCAGGCAGTTCGCCTCAGCCAGGGTCGCCAGCAGGTGCGACGAGGTGCCCCCGGTCGCCCCGAGCACCTGCACCAGGTACTCGTCGGTTCCCTCATCACGCATCAGCTGGCCCCGCAGATAGCCCTTGCGCCCGGGCATCGAACTGATCGGCCCGAGCGTTCGGGCCCGCACCATCCGGCGCATCGGCTCGCGCTTGCCCAGCGACAACCGGATCAGCGGACGGATCATCACCTCGAACACCACCAGCGCACTGACCGGGCTGGTCGGCAACAGGAATGTCGGAACCCCTTCCGGCCCGAGCTGGCCGAAACCCTGCACCGAACCGGGGTGCATCGCGATCCGGGCGACTTCCATCTCGCCGAGGTCCGACAGCGCCGCACGCACCTCCTCGGCCGCCGCACCGCCCACCCCTCCGGCGATCACCACCACCTCGGCGCGGTTGAGCTGTCCCTCGACCACCTCGCGCAGCTTCTTGGGTTCGCTGCTGACGATGCCGACCCGGTTCACCTCGGCCCCCGCATCACGGCCTGCGGCGGCCAGCGCGTAGGAGTCCACGTCGTAGACCTGCCCGTTGCCGGGGGTGCGGGTGACGTCGACCAATTCGCCGCCCACCGCCATGACCGACAACCGGGGCCGCGGATGGACCAGGACCCGGTCCCGGCCGACCGCGGCCAGCAGACCCACCTGGGCGGCGCCGACGACAGTGCCGGCGCGGACGGCGACATCGCCGGGCTGCACGTCGTCGCCGACGCGGCGCACGTAGTCGCCCGGGCGCACCCCGCGCAGCACCCGGACCCGCGAATTGCCGCCGTCGGTCCAGCGCAGCGGAAGCACCGCGTCGGCCAGGGTGGGCATCGGAGCCCCGGTCTGGATCCGGGTCGCCAGTTTGGGTTGCAGCCGGGTGGGCGTGCGCGCCCCGGCTTCGATGGTGCCCAACACCGGAAGGGTCACCGCGGCAGCATCGCGCTCGGCCGCATCGGAGCTGTCACCGATCGCATCGGCACCCAGGACGTCGACGCTGCGCACCGCGTAACCGTCGATGGCCGCCTGATCGAAGGCGGGCATCGGCCGCTCGGCGATCACCTCTTCGGCACACATCAGGCCCTGCGCCTCGGCGATCGCCACCCGGACCGGACGCGGCGCCACCGCGGCAGCCGAAACCCGAGCCTGCTGCTCCTCAACCGAACGCACGGTGCGCCTTTCTCAAAGCCTCGCTCCGATTCCGGGCCGGCTCGAACTGACTTTGCCTCAGGTCTCCGCCAAGCCCAGCCGCGCCACCAGCCACCGGCGCAGGTCCTGACCGTAGTCATCACGATCCAAGGCAAAGTCAACCGCAGCTTTGAGGTAGCCGCCCGGATTTCCCAGGTCGTGTCGCGATCCGCGGTGCACGACCACGTGAACCGGGTGGCCCTCGGCGATCATCAGCGCGATGGCGTCGGTGAGCTGCACCTCGCCGCCGGCGCCGCGGTCGATCCGCCGCAACGCGTCGAACACGGCCCGGTCCAGCACATAGCGGCCCGCGGCGGCGTACATCGACGGCGCGTCGGCGGCCTTGGGCTTCTCGACCATCCCCTTGACCCGCAGCACGTCGGGGTTGTCACCACCGGGGACGGGCTCGACGTCGAAAACGCCGTAGGCGCTGACCTCTTCGGGGCTGACCTCGATCGCGCACAGCACGGTGCCGCCCCACCTGGCCCGCACCGCCGACATCGTCTCCAACACCCCGGTGGGCAACACCAGGTCGTCGGGAAGCAGCACGGCGACGGCGTCTTCGTCGGCGGACAGGGTGGGTTCCACGCAACTGATGGCGTGGCCCAGCCCCAACGGCTCGGCCTGCACCACCGACTCCACCTTGATCAACTGCGGGGCCCGGCGCACCTTTGCCAGCATGGCCTTCTTGCCACGTGCCTCCAGCGTGCCTTCCAGCACCAGGTCTTCGACGAAGTGCGCGACAACGCCGTCCTTGCCCTCGGAGGTGATGATCACCAGCCGCTCGGCCCCGGCCTCGGCCGCCTCGGCGGCGACCAGCTCGATGCCGGGGGTGTCGACGACGGGCAGCAACTCCTTGGGCACCGTCTTGGTCGCCGGTAGAAACCGGGTACCCAGACCGGCCGCGGGCACAATGGCAGTACGCGGAATCGGAACCTTCGGCGTGGGCATTGTTCACACGATAACCGCAATCAACTCCATCTCCTCCCCCTGGCGGTGGGCGAGCCGGTGCTGACAGGCTGAACGGCGTGACCGACAACTCGGCGGTGGCCACCAAGTCCGCGATCCGCGCGCGAGTCCTCGAAGCCCGCCGTGCGGTTCCGCCTCACCTGCACGACGCCGAAGCCCGCGCGCTGGCCGGCCACCTGGAACAGCTGGCGGGCAGCGCCCGCACGGTCTGCGCCTACCTGCCGGTGGGCGATGAGCCCGGTTCGGCCGCCATGCTCGACGGCCTGACCCGGCGCGGGATCCGGGTGCTGCTGCCGGTGGTGCGCACCGGGGACGACGGCACGCCCCTGGCGCTGCTGTGGGGCGACTATCGGCCCGACACCCTGGTTTCCGCCCGGTTCGGGCTGCTCGAACCGGCGCAGCCGTGGCTGCCCGCGGAGACGCTGGCGGAGGCGGATCTGGTCCTGGTCCCGGCACTGGCCCTCGACCGCCGGGGCGTGCGACTGGGCCGCGGTGCGGGCTTCTACGACCGCTCCCTGCTGCTGCGCCGGCCGCGGACCCCGCTGGTGGCGGTCGTGCGCGACGAGGAACTGCTCCCCGACCGCCTGGAACTGCCCGCCGAACCGCACGACGTGCCGATGACCCACGCCCTGACCCCCGGACTCGGGCTGGTGCCCCTGGCCGGAAGCCCCGACGGCCCCGGAACGGCCCGCAATGGCCCGGAATGCTCAATGCCAAATAGCGGTTCTAGCACTTAGCACGGTAGAGTGCTAACCCGATCGTTCGATTCACGGAGGTTCGCGTGCCCACCTATAGCTACGCCTGCACCGAGTGCAGCAACCGCTTCGATGTGGTCCAGGCCTTTACCGACGACGCGTTGACCACCTGCGAGGAGTGCAACGGTCGCCTCCGCAAGATCTTCGGCAAGGTCGGCGTCGTGTTCAAGGGCAGCGGTTTCTACCGCACCGACAGCCGGGATGCGGGCAAGACCTCGACGAACGGCGGCGGCTCCGCCAAGTCCACGGCATCGGATTCGGGGTCCGGCGGTTCCGGCGATGGTGGCACCAAGTCGGCCGACAAGTCCTCGGCGGACAGCGGCACCAAGTCCGCCGACAAGCCCAAGACCGGCGCGGCATCCACGCCTGCTGCCGCCTCGGCTTAACGCGTTATCCACAGGTCGGCACCCGGGCCGGCCATCCCGGGCGGGCCGGCCGTTTAGCGTGACGGCATGGGCGAGTCGCTCAACCCGACATTGATCTCGCGTGTCTCGCAGGCGCTGCGTCCGGACTGGATGCGCACGGTACGCGCACGGCGGGTTGCCGCCGGCGCCCTCGTGGTGTTGGCCGGCCTCGCAGCGATCCGCCCCGATCCGCACGGCGAACGGGTCGAGGTGGTGGTGACCAGTCGCGACCTGCCCCCCGGCGCGGCGTTGACCGCCGATGACGTTTCGCTTGAAAGTCGTCCCGCGCGAACGGTTCCCGACGGTGTCGCCACCGACCTGTCGTCGGTGTTGCACACCACGTTGGCCGGACCGGCGCGCCGCGGCGAGGTACTCACCGATGTCCGTCTACTGGGCAGCCGGCTCACCGAAGCGGCCGCCGGTCCGGACGCCCGCATCGTGGGCGTGCACCCGGCCGACGCCGCACTGGTCGACCTGGTGCGCCCCGGTGACGTCGTCGACGTCGTGACGGCCGACGACGCAGCCGACCCACCGGGCGCACCCAGGGTGGTGGCGTCCGGTGGGATCGTGGTGCTGGTGTCGGACAAGCAGAATCACGACGATCGGGTGGTGCTGGTGGCGTTGCCGGCGACCGCCGCTGTGGCGGTGGCCGGTGCCACATTGGCTCAGTCGGTGACGCTCACGCTGCGCTGAATCGTCACGCCGCGGCGGCCGGTTGCGAGCTGGCGCAGAACTTGCACTTGGTCGCTTCGGCGGCGATTTCGGACACGCATTCCGGGCAGGTCTTGGTGGGCGGCGCGTCGCCGAACACCGTCTTCCCGCGCCGCTTTTGAATGTGCTTGTAGGGCAACACGATAAACAAATAGACGGTCGCCATGAACACGATGAAGTAGACGATCGCCGAGATGAACGCACCGAGGTCGATGAAGGTCGCCTCGTTGCCCTCCGCCCCCAGTTGGTAACCCAGCCCCAGTCCGGCGGTGTCCGGCTGGGCAGCCGAGACCAGCGGGTTGATAACGCTGTCGGTGAAGGCTTTGACCAGGTTGGAAAACGCCAGCGCCACCACCAGACCGATGGCGACGGTGATGACGTCGTCGCGCATCAGAAAATTCTTGAACCCTTTGAACACCGGTGCACCCCTTCCGCCCGGAACCACTGCGGACAGCCCTGCACTGCCCAAGCGAACCGTAATGGCCGCCGGCGCGTCGGCGCGGGTGATTGGGCGAAGTCGGATCTCAACCGTGATGTGGCGGGATGTTGTCCCGCAGCCACCGCTCCCGCTCCTCGATCTCCCGGGCGTCGTCCGGATCGCGCTCGTCGGAGGACTCCTGGTGTTCGCCGAGGCCGGGCGTGGACACCTAGATCTCCAGGCTGGACAGCTGGCCGATGATCGTCGCCGCCAGCGGGTTCAGCGTCGCCATCCCGTCGCGCACGGCGGCCCGGGAACCGGCCAGATTGACCACCAGGGTGCTGCCCGAGACCCCGGCCAGGCCCCGCGACAGTGCGGCGTCGGAAACCCCGGCGGCCAGGCCGGATGCCCGCAGCGCCTCGGAGATGCCGAGGATTTCGCGGTCCAGGATGTCGCGGGTGGCCTCCGGGGCGACGTCGCGCGGGGTGACCCCGGTGCCGCCGACCGACACGACCAGGTCGACTCCCCCGATCACCGCCGTGTTCAGCGCATTGCGGATCTCGACCTCGTCGGCGGCGACGGCGACCACACCGTCGACCATGAACCCGCCTTCGGCGAGCAGTTCGGTGACCAACGGACCGTTGTGGTCCTCATCGCCGTGCGCGGTGCGGTCGTCGACGACGACGACGAGCGCGCGGCCGGCGAGTTCTGAGGTCTGTTCCATGGGTGCAACCGTATATCGCGGAATCCACCGGCGGTTCAGCGAGGCTCGACGAAGGAGAGCCGAAGCTGGGACCGCCGCACCAGCCGAGCGGTTCAGCGAGGCTCGACGAAGGAGAGCCGAAGCTGGGACCGCCGCATCAGCCGAGCGGTTCAGCGAGGCTCGACGAAGGAGAGCCGAAGCTGGGGCCGCCGCAACGGACCGGCCGGCCCGCGAGTCAAGTCACTGCTGGGCTCTACCCAGGGTGACCTGCACCGTCTTGGAGGCGCCGCCGGCATCCAGGTAGGTCAGCGTCACCTGGTCGCCGGGGGCCTTGGAGCGCACCGCGGCCACCAGCGCGTCGGCACTGCCGATCGGGCGCTTGTCGAACGCGGTCACCGTCACGCCTTCGGGCAGACCGGCCTTGGACGCCGCCTCCCCCGGCACCACCTCGACCACCTTCGCGCCGTGCAGGCTGCGCTCGCTGCTGACCCGCACCCCCAGCGAGGCGTGCGACGCCGTGTGATCCGGCGAGTTGATGAGTTCGTCGGCGATCCGCTTGGCCTGGTCCACCGGAATCGCGAAGCCCAGTCCGATGGACCCGCTCTGGGCCTCGGCGGAGTCCCCGCCCATCGTCGCGATCGCCGAGTTGATCCCCACCAGGTCGCCGTTCATGTTGACCAGCGCCCCACCGGAGTTGCCCGGGTTGATGGCGGCATCGGTCTGGATCGCGTCCAGCACGGTGTTCTGGTTGCCCGCCTCACCGCTGGTGGAAACGGGCCGGTTGAGCGCGCTGACGATGCCGGTCGTCACCGTGCCCTCCAGGCCCAGCGGCGACCCGACGGCCACCACGTGCTGCCCCACCCGCAAATCCGCCGAGGAACCGAGGGTGATCGGGGTCAGATCGGAAACGCCCTGCACGCGCACCACGGCGATGTCGCTAGCCGGATCGGTGCCCACCACGCTGAACGATGCGGTGCGTCCGTCGAAGAACGTCACCGTAGTCCTCGGCGGCGCCTTGGAGGTCGCATCAGCCTTGGCCGCGGCGGCCACCACGTGGTTGTTGGTCAGGATCATTCCGTCGGCCGACAAGATGATGCCCGAGCCCTCCTCGGACTGGCGGCCCAAATCGGTCTCCAGCATCACGACGCTGGGCACCACCTTCGCCGCGACCTTCTCGACCGAACCGTCGGGCAGGGTCACCGCGGCGGGCACACCCGGCGACTGGAGGCTGGTGTGGCTGCCCCCGGCGACGGTTTTGTGGTCTGAGTGCAGGGCCGAGCCCACCACGCCGCCCATCACGCCCGACAGCGCCGCGATGGCGACGGCACCGAGCACCAGCGCGCCCGAGCGCGGGCGTCTCGAGGGGACGCCCGGACCCGGGATCGGCTGCCGGCCGTAGGAGCCGTCATAGACCGAGCGGTAGGCCGGCTGCTGGGCCTGCTGGCCCGGCGACTGGGCGTAGCGCCAGTCGTACGACTGCGAGTACGGGCCCTGCGCGCCCCGGCCCGGATAGCCGGCCGGCCCACGCTGCTCCGCCGCTGACGCGCCCGTCGGATCGGACCGATGCGGCTGCTGACGCGGCGGGGGATACCCCGGGTGGTTCATCATGTCGTTGCCTGCTCCTAGGGACGCGAAGTTGCCTCAACCACCATGCCTACGTGGACTGAGAACCGCCTGTGACAGCCGTGGCCGGCATCTTGCCCGCTGAGGTGGGTCCACCGGGCAACACCATCCGGATCGTCGTTCCCGGCGGCTGGCCCCCGGGGACGGTGTCTTCGACGGTGATCGCGCCATCGTGCTTGAGCACCACCTGTTTGACGATCGCCAGCCCCAGGCCGGACCCGGGCATCGCGCGGGCCTGATCGGAGCGAAAGAAGCGTTCGAACACCAACTCACGCTCATTCTCGGGAATGCCCGGACCTTGGTCGGAGACCACCAGCTCGACGTGCGTCGGGTCGATCTGACGCATCCGCAAACCCACGATTCCGCCGGATGGGCTCCACTTGGCGGCGTTGTCGAGCATGTTGAGCACCGCCCGCGACAAGCCCGCGGCATCGCCGTACACGTGCCAGGGGATCACCTGGATGTCGAACTCGATGTCGTTGCGGCGCCGCCGTACTCGCTCCATGCTGCGGTCGACGACCTCGGTGATGTCGACCTGCTCGAACGCGGCCTCGCGCCGGTCATCGCGGGTGAGGTCCACCAAATCGCCTACCAGCGTGGACAATTCCTCGATCTGACCGATTGCGTCAGCGCGCAGATCGGCCATCTCCTCGTCGGGCAGCTGCGGGGCGCCGGGCGCGGCGGACGCCATCAGCAGTTCGACGTTGGTGCGTAACGAAGTCAGCGGGGTCTTCAGTTCGTGACCGGCGTCGGCGACCAGCCGCGCCTGCCGTTCTCGCGACTCGGCCAGCGCTCGCAACATCGCGTTGAACGCCTCGGTGAGCCGGGCCAATTCGTCGCTGCCGTAGACCGGGATAGGCCGCAGGTCATCGGTGCGCGCCACCCGTTCGGCCGCCTCGGTCAGCCGGCCCACCGGCCGCAGCCCGGTCCGGGTGACCATGCCGCCGGCCACCGCGGCCACCACGACACCCACGCCGCCGACGACCAGCAGCACCCAGCGCAGCTTCATCGTCACCGCCCGGGTGGGCGCCAAGCTCTTGGAGATCAGCAGCGTGCTGCCGTTGGGCAGGTGCACGGCCAGCACCCGCTGACCGGCCGCGGTCCGCCGCGACAGGAACAGCTCGCCACGGATGACGGCCTTCTCCTGCGGACCGACCGGCAATCGCTGGCCGGGCTGGTTGGCCGTGTAGATCGACCGCCCGGGATTGACCAGCATGGCGTTGACGTCGGAGTAGGCGGTGCCCTCGATCGCCTTGCGGGGATCGGCGGCCAGCGAGCCGCTGGCGATCAGCATCTCGGTGCGGCTCTGCAGCTGATTGTCGATGTCGTTGTACAGCGCCGCCGAGATCACCGCGTAGACGGCCACGGCCATCAGCACCACCACCAGCGCGACCATCGACATCGCCAGCAGCATCACCCGCCAGCGCAGCGACAGGGAGGTGTTCTGCGCCGAAGCGCCGTCCTGTCGCCGGTGGAAAAATTGCATCAGGGTGGTGTCTCGCGAAGCACGTAACCCACCCCGCGAACGGTGTAGATCAGCCGCGGCTCGCCTTCGGCTTCAGTCTTGCGACGGAGATACCCGATGTAGACCTCCAGCGCGTTGCCCGAGGTGGGGAAGTCAAAGCCCCACACCTCCTCCAGGATGCGGCTGCGGGTGAGCACCCGGCGCGGGTTGGCGATCAACATCTCCAGCAACGCGAACTCGGTGCGGGTCAGGCTGATCTGCCGGTCGCCGCGGGTGACCTCGCGGGTCACCGGGTCCAGCGTGAGGTCCTCGAAGGACATCGCCACCGACTCGGACAGGTCCTCGGCGGTGGTGCGGCGCAGCAACGCGCGCATCCGCGCCAGCAGTTCCTCCAGCGCGAACGGCTTGGGCAGATAGTCGTCGGCGCCGGCGTCCAGGCCGGCGACCCGCTCGGAGACCGAGTCGCGGGCGGTCAGCACCAGGATCGGCAGGTCGTCACCGGTGCTGCGCAGCTGGCGACAGACTTCCAGGCCGTCCAGGCGCGGCATCATGACATCCAGAATCATCGCGTCCGGCCGGTCACTGGTGATCGCCTCGAGCGCCTCGACGCCGTCGGTAGCCAATGAGACGGCGTAACCATTGAACGACAGCGATCTGCGCAGCGACTCGCGCACCGCGCGGTCATCATCAACAACCAGTACCCGGGTAGCCATAACTGCTATCCAATCATTGATGAACGATCTGGTGGGTAAAGCACCGCTCGTGTCGGAGCGTTATTAGCGACGATCGAGGTCGATCAGACCCAGGCGAGCCGCCTTCAGCAACCGACGCGGCACCTTGTATGCACGGCCGGCGACCGACACGTTGACCAGGCCAGTTGCCTCGGCCTTCCACTGCGCGCGGCGACTACGGGTGTTCGCGCGCGACATCCTGCGCTTCGGCACGGCCATGGTCGAGCCTCTCCTCAAATTGACATATCGCCGCTAGACGCCAGCGGCGGGACTTTTGAAAGGATAGCGGGTGACCAGCGTCGGCTCCAAAATTATCAACCCGCCGGTTCAGCGAGGCTCGACGAAGGAGAGGCGAAGCCGGGACCGGCGCCTGGGCCGAATGCTCTGCTCGGCCGTCGCCCACCTTGACGTGGCACCGACGGTACCGGCTAACCTACCGGTTGGTTGAGTGATGGGATTGCGGATGACAGCAGCGGTTCGAATCGGCAACTGCTCGGGCTTCTACGGCGACCGGCATGCCGCGATGCACGAGATGCTGACCGGCGGTGACCTGGACTACCTCACCGGCGACTACCTGGCCGAACTGACCATGCTGATCCTGGGACGCGACCGGATGAAGCATCCGGAGCGCGGCTACGCCAAGACCTTCCTCACCCAGCTCGAACAGTGCCTGGGGCTCGCCCACGACAAGGGTGTCCGCATCGTCGCCAACGCCGGCGGACTCAATCCGGCCGGCCTGGCCGACGCGGTGCGGGAGCTGGCTGACCGGCTCGGCGTTCCGGCCCGGGTGGCCCACGTCGAGGGCGACGACCTGCTCCCCCGGGCGGCCGAGCTGGGTCTGGGGTCGCCGCTGACGGCGAACGCCTACCTGGGCGCCTGGGGCATCGCCGAATGCCTGAGCGGCGGGGCGGACGTCGTGATCACCGGCCGGGTCACCGACGCCTCGGTGATCGTCGGGCCCGCCGCCGCCCACTTCGGCTGGGAGCGCACCGACTACGACCGGCTCGCCGGGGCGGTGGTGGCCGGCCACGTCATCGAGTGCGGCACCCAGGCCAGCGGCGGCAACTACGCGTTCTTCACCGAGATTCCCACCGAGCAGCTGCTGCACCCCGGCTTCCCGATCGCCGAGATCCACGCCGACGGATCATCGGTGATCACCAAGCATCCCGGCACCGGCGGGCTGGTCAGCGTCGACACCGTCAGCGCGCAGTTGCTCTACGAAGTCACCGGGGCCCGCTACGCCAACCCCGACGTCACCGCCCGGATGGACAGCATCGAGTTGTCGCCCGACGGCCCGGACCGGGTGCGGATCTCACGCGTTACCGGCGAACCCCCGCCACCCACGTGCAAGGTGTCGCTGAACAGCATCGGGGGGTTCCGCAACTCCACCACATTCGTGCTGACCGGCCTGGACATCGAGGCCAAGGCCGAACTGCTGCGCACCCAGCTCGAGGCGGCGATGACGGTCCGCCCGGCCGAGCTCCAGTGGACGCTGGCCCGCACCGACCACCCCGACGCCGACACCGAAGAGACCGCCAGTGCCCTGCTGCACTGCGTGGTGCGCGACCCGGACCCGGCCAACGTGGGCCGCAAGTTCTCCGCGGCCGGGATCGAGCTCGCGCTGGCCAGCTATCCCGGGTTCTGCGTCACCGCCCCGCCCGGCGACGGCCAGGTCTACGGGGTGTTCACCCCCGGCTACGTCGATGCCACGCAGGTGCCGCACGTCGCGGTTCACGCCGACGGGACCCGGGTGGACATTCCGCCTGCCGCCCAGACCCTGGAACTCGCTGCGGCCGCCGAGCCGGAGCTGCCCGAGCCGTTGCCGGCCGGCCCGAACCGTCGGGCCCCACTGGGGGCGATCGCCGGCGCCCGTAGCGGCGACAAGGGCGGCTCGGCCAACGTCGGGGTCTGGGTGCGCACCGCTGAGCAATGGCGCTGGCTGGCCCACACGTTGACCACGGACAAGCTACGCGAACTGCTGCCCGAGACCGCCGAGTTGCCGGTCACCCGTCACCTGTTGCCGAAGCTGCGCGCGGTGAACTTCGTCATCGAGGGCATCCTCGGGCAGGGCGTGGCCTACCAGGCCCGATTCGACCCGCAGGCCAAGGGGCTGGGCGAATGGCTGCGCAGCCGTCATCTCGAGATACCCGAGCAGCTGCTGTCAGAAGGGGAACTGTGAGTATCTGGACCACCACCGAGCGCCAAGCGCTACGCAAGACCGTGCGCGGGTTCGTCGAGCGCGAAATTCTGCCGCACGTCGACGAGTGGGAACACTCCGGCGAGCTGCCGCGCGAACTACACCGCAAGGCCGCCGAAATCGGCCTGCTGGGGGCGGGTTTCCCCGAGGAGGTCGGCGGCAGTGGCGGCGACGGCGCCGACGCGGTGATCGTCTGCGAGGAGATGCATCAGGCCGGGGCGCCGGGCGGGGTGTTCGCCTCCCTGTTCACCTGCGGTATCGCGGTGCCCCACATGATCGCCTCGGGCGACGCGCGGCTGATCGACGAGTTCGTCCGCCCCACGCTGGCCGGCGAGAAGATCGGTTCGCTGGCCATCACCGAGCCCGGTGGCGGCTCGGACGTCGGGCACCTGCGCACCACGGCGCGCCTGGACGGCGACCACTACGTGGTCAACGGCTCCAAGACCTTCATCACCTCCGCGGTGCGCGCCGACTATGTCGTCACCGCGGTGCGCACCGGCGGGCCGGGAGCGGCCGGGGTGTCGCTGCTGGTGGTCGAGAAGGGCACGCCGGGGTTTGAGGTGAGTCGCAAGCTGGACAAGATGGGCTGGCGATCCTCGGACACCGCCGAACTGTCCTACGTCGACGCTCGGGTGCCGGTGACCAACCTGGTCGGTGTCGAGAACACCGGCTTCGCCCAGATCGCCGCGGCGTTCGTCTCCGAGCGGGTCGGGCTGGCCGCGCAGGCGTATGCCAGTGCGCAGCGCTGCCTGGACCTGACCCTGACGTGGTGCCGGGACCGCGAGACGTTCGGCCGGCCACTGATCTCGCGGCAGGCGGTGCAGAACACGCTGGCCGAGATGGCCCGCCGCATCGATGTGGCCCGGGTCTACACCCGCCACGTCGTCGAGCGGCAGCTGGCCGGCGAGGCCTTCCTCATCCCGGAGGTGTGTTTCGCGAAGAACACCGCGGTGGAGGCCGGTGAGTGGGTGGCCAACCAGGCGGTGCAGCTGTTCGGCGGCATGGGTTATATGGCCGAATCCGAGGTGGAGCGTCAGTATCGGGACATGCGCATCATCGGCATCGGCGGTGGAACCACCGAGATCCTGACCTCACTGGCCGCCAAGACCCTGGGATACCAAGCGTGACGACCCTGAAGTCCACCCTGGACCCCACCTCCCCCGCCTACACCGAAGCGGCGGAGGCGCTGAACGACAAACTCGCCGAGATCGATGCCGAGCACGCCAAGGCACTCGCCGGCGGCGGACCCAAGTACGTAGAGCGCCACCATTCCCGCGGCAAGCTCACCGCCCGAGAGCGCATCGAAGCTCTCATCGACGCCGACTCACCGTTCCTGGAGCTGTGCCCGCTGGCCGCCTGGGGCAGCGCCTTCCAGGTCGGGGCCAGCCTGGTCACCGGGATCGGCGCGGTCGAAGGCGTGGAGTGCATGATCGTCGCCAACGACCCGACGGTCAAGGGCGGCACGTCCAACCCTTGGACGCTCCGAAAGATCCTGCGGGCCAACAAGATCGCTTTGGAGAACCGGCTTCCGGTGATCTCCCTGGTGGAATCCGGCGGAGCGGACCTGCCCACCCAGAAGGAAGTCTTCATCCCAGGCGGTCAGATGTTCCGCGACCTGACTCGACTGTCGGCCGCCGGCATCCCGACCATCGCGCTGGTGTTCGGCAACTCCACCGCCGGCGGGGCCTACGTGCCCGGCATGTCCGATCACGTGGTGATGATCAAGGAACGGTCCAAGGTGTTCCTGGCCGGGCCGCCGCTGGTGAAGATGGCCACCGGTGAGGAGTCCGATGACGAATCGCTCGGTGGTGCTGAGATGCACTCGCGCACTTCAGGCCTGGGTGATTACCTCGCCAACGACGAACTCGACGCGGTGCGGATCGGTCGGCGGATCGTGGCCCGGCTGAACTGGGTAAAAAAGGGCCCGAAGCCAAAGTCGGTGACCGAGCCGCTGTTCGACTCCGAAGAGCTGATCGGCATCGTGCCCGCAGACCTGCGCATCCCGTTCGACCCGCGCGAGGTGATCGCCCGGATCGTCGATGGTTCCGACTTCGATGAGTTCAAGCCGCTCTACGGGTCATCGTTGGTGACCGGCTGGGCACGGTTACACGGATATCCGATCGGAATCCTGGCCAATGCGCGCGGTGTGCTGTTCAGTGAAGAGTCCCAGAAGGCCACCCAGTTCATCCAGTTGGCCAACCGCTCCGACACGCCACTGTTGTTCCTGCACAACACTACCGGCTACATGGTGGGCAAGGACTACGAAGAGGGCGGCATGATCAAGCACGGCTCGATGATGATCAACGCCGTATCCAACTCGACGGTGCCGCACATCTCGCTGCTGCTCGGCGCCTCCTATGGCGCCGGGCACTACGGCATGTGTGGCCGCGCCTACGATCCCCGTTTTCTGTTCGCCTGGCCGTCGGCCAAGTCCTCGGTGATGGGCGGAGCACAGCTCGCCGGCGTGCTCTCGATCGTGAACCGGGCGGCCACCGAGGCCCGCGGGCAGCAGGTCGACGAGGAGGCCGATGCCGCCATGCGCGCCATGGTCGAAGGGCAGATCGAAGCCGAGTCGCTGCCGCTCGTGCTGTCGGGGATGCTCTATGACGACGGGGTGATCGACCCGCGCGACACCCGCACCGTATTGGGAATGTGTTTGTCCGCCATCGCCAGTGGCCCGATCGAGGGGACGTCGAACTTCGGCGTCTTCCGGATGTGAGGACTCTCATGATCAGCACTGTTCTGGTGGCCAATCGCGGTGAGATCGCCCGACGGGTCTTCGCCACCTGCCGTCGACTGGGTCTGGGTACGGTCGCGGTCTACACCGACCCCGATGCGGGCATGCCGCACGTCGCCGAAGCCGACGCGAAGGTGCGCCTGCCGGAGACCACCAGCTACCTGTCCGCCGAGGCGATCATCGCCGCGGCGCAGGCCGCCGGCGCCGACGCCATCCATCCCGGCTACGGGTTTCTCTCCGAGAACGCCGACTTCGCCGCGGCCGTGCAGGCCGCCGGTCTGACCTGGATCGGACCGCCGGTGGCCGCGGTGACCTCGATGGGCTCCAAGATCGAGGCCAAGAAGATGATGGCCGCCGCGGGCGTGCCGGTCCTCGAAGAACTCGACCCGGCAACCGTCACCGCCGCACAGCTGCCGGTGCTGGTGAAGGCCTCCGCGGGCGGCGGTGGCCGTGGCATGCGGGTGGTCAGCGAATTGTCCGCCCTGGCAGGCGAAGTCGAGGCCGCCCAGCGCGAGGCCGCTTCGGCGTTCGGCGACCCGACGGTGTTCTGCGAGCGCTACCTGCCGACCGGCCACCACATCGAGGTGCAGGTGATGGCCGATGCGCACGGCACGGTGTGGGCGGTCGGCGAGCGGGAATGCTCGATTCAGCGCCGCCACCAGAAGGTCATCGAAGAGGCGCCGTCACCGTTGGTGGAACGCACCCCCGGGATGCGGGACAAGCTGTTCGAGGCCGCCCGGCTGGCCGCCGGCGCGATCGGCTACACCGGCGCGGGCACCGTGGAGTTCCTGGCCGACTCCCGCGGCGAGTTCTACTTCCTGGAGATGAACACCCGGCTGCAGGTCGAGCACCCGGTCACCGAGGAGACCACCGGTGTCGACCTGGTCGAACTGCAGATTGCGGTGGCCGACGGAGCCCGCCTCGATACCGAACCGCCGGCAGCGCAGGGACATTCGATCGAGGTGCGACTCTACGCCGAGGACCCGGCTCGCGGCTGGCAGCCGCAGGCCGGGCCGGTGCACGCCATCGGCATTCCCGGGGTGACCGCGCGGTTCCACACACTGTGTCAGCACACCGGGGTCCGGCTGGACTCCGGCATCGAAGACGGCTCGACGGTGTCGATCCATTACGACCCCATGCTGGCCAAGGTGATCAGCTATGCGCCCACCCGCACTCAGGCGGCGGCGGTGCTGGCAAGTGCGTTGGCACGAGCCCGGGTGCACGGCTTACGCACCAACCGTGACCTGCTGGTCAATGTGCTGCGCCACCCCGCCTTCCTGGACGGGGCCACCGACACGGCGTTCTTCGACACCCACGGTCTGGCGGAACTGTCGACGCCGCTGGCCGACGCCGCAACGGTGCAGACCAGTGCGATCGCGGCCGCGCTGGCCGACGCCGCACATAATCGGGCGACCGCGCAGGTGCTCAGCTCCATTCCCGGCGGTTGGCGCAACCTGGCCTCGGGCTTCCAGTCCAAGGCCTATCTCGACGACGGCGGCACCGAGCATCGAATCGAATATCGTTTCACCCGAACGGGATTGATTCTCAACGTCGGCGAGGTCACCTTGATTTCGTCGACTCCGGACGAAGTGGTGCTGGCCGATCCAGCCGGCGTCGCCCGCACGTTCACCGTCGCCCGGTACGGCTCGGATATCTACATCGACTCCCCCGCCGGTGGTGTCCACCTGGTGGCGTTGCCGCGATTCCCCGATCCGGAGTCCGCGGTCGCGCAGGGATCGCTGCTGGCGCCCATGCCGGGCAACGTGATCCGGCTGGGTGCAGCCGTCGGCGATCGGGTGAGCGCCGGCCAGCCACTGATCTGGCTGGAAGCCATGAAGATGGAACACACCATCAGCGCACCGTCCGACGGTGTGCTCACTCAACTCGACGTCAAGCCGGGCGACCAGGTAGAGGTCGGCGCCGTACTGGCCCGTGTCGAACAACCCGAAACAGCGTCCGAAGCAGAAGGAGATCCACTGTGACCGATTCCACGAGCGACACCAGCTTCATCGAAAGCGACGAACGCCGAGCGCTGCGCGAGGCGGTCGCGGCGATGGCCAAGAACTACGGCCAGGACTACTACCTGGAGAAGGCCCGCGCCGGCGAGCACACCGACGAATTGTGGAGCGAGGCGGGCAAGCTCGGCTTCATCGGCGTCAACCTGCCCGAGGAGTACGGCGGCGGGGGCGCCGGCATGTATGAGCTGTCGCTGGTCATGGAGGAGATGTCGGCGAACGGCTGCGCGCTGCTGATGATGGTGGTCTCACCGGCCATCAACGGCACCATCATCTCCAAGTTCGGCACCGACGAGCAGAAGAAGCGGTGGATCCCCGGTATCGCCGACGGCTCGCTGACCATGGCGTTCGCCATCACCGAGCCCGACGCCGGATCGAACTCCCACAAGATCACCACCACCGCGCGCCGCGATGGGTCCGACTGGATCCTCAAGGGCCAGAAGACCTTCATCTCCGGCGTCGACCAGGCGCAGGCCGTGCTGGTGGTGGGCCGCAGCGAAGACGCCAAGACCGGCAACCTGCGGCCCGCGCTGTTCGTGGTGCCCACCGACACCCCCGGACTGAGCTGGACGCCGATCGAGATGGAGCTGGTCAGCCCCGAGCGCCAGTTCCAGGTGTTCCTCGACGACGTCCGGTTGCCCGCCGACGCGCTGGTGGGCTCCGAGGACGCCGCGATCGCGCAGCTGTTCGCGGGCCTGAACCCCGAGCGCATCATGGGCGCGGCAAGCGCGGTGGGCATGGGCCGCTTCGCGATCGGCAAGGCCGTCGACTACGTCACCACCCGCCAGGTGTGGAAGACCCCGATCGGCGCACACCAGGGCCTGTCGCACCCGCTGGCTGCGAACCACATCGAGATCCAGTTGGCCAAGCTGATGATGCAGAAGGCCGCGACACTCTATGACGCCGGCGACGACTTCGGCGCTGCCGAGGCCGCCAACATGGCCAAGTACGCCGCCGGCGAGGCATCGACGCGGGCGGTCGACCAGGCGGTGCAGTCCCTCGGCGGCAATGGCCTGACCAAGGAGTACGGCATCGCCGCAGCGGTCACCGCGTCCCGGCTGGCGCGGATCGCGCCGGTGAGCCGGGAGATGATTCTCAACTTCGTCGCGCAGACCTCGCTGGGCCTGCCACGGTCGTACTGATGGACACCCTGGTCTCCTACGTTGGGCCGGAGGACACCGGCGACGGTTCGGCCCGGCTGACCCTGGACTCACCGCACAACCGCAACGCACTGTCGTCGAAGCTGGTCGCCCAGCTGCACGCCGGGCTGCGCGACGCGGCGGCCGACCCGAACGTGCGGGTGGTGGTGCTCGGCCACACCGGCAACACGTTCTGTGCCGGCGCGGACTTGAGCGAGGCGTCCAGCGGCGATCCGGGCGACCTGGCCGCCGACCGGGCCCGCGAAATGGCGGCGTTGCTGCGGGCGATCGTCGAGTGCCCGCGGCCGGTGATCGCCGCGGTCGACGGCCACGTGCGGGCCGGCGGGATGGGAATGGTCGGCGCCTGCGATATCGCGGTCGCCGGACCGGCCAGCACCTTCGCGCTGACCGAGGCCCGGATCGGAGTGGCGCCGTCGATCATCTCGCTGACGCTGCTGCCCAAACTTTCCCCCCGGGCAGCCGCCCGCTACTACCTGACCGGCGAGAAGTTCGGCGCAGCCGAAGCCGCGGCGATCGGGCTGATCACCCTGGCCGTGGACAAGGCCGACGACGTCGAGACCACCGTCGCCGGTCTGGTGCGCGATCTGCGGCTCGGATCCCCGCAAGGGCTGGCGGCCTCTAAGGCATTGACGACCGCTGCTGTGCTGGACGGGTTCGACCGCGACGCGGAGCGGCTCAGCGTGGCCTCGGCACGGATGTTCGTTTCCGAGGAGGCCCGTGAAGGGATGGTGGCTTTCTTGCAAAAGCGTCCCCCCAACTGGGCCGTTTAGCCACTTTGGTGAACCGTACTTGCGTCCTGATGGGTTCGTCGTAGGCTCTGTAGCCGATGAGAAACTCAACCCGGCGAAGCCACGACACCAACGGCATGCCGTCGCGTGCCGCGGACACCGACCGGATCCAGTTGGCGCAGCTGCTCGGCGATGCCGCTGCGCAGGGCCAACTGCCGATGAGCGAGTACGAGGACCGGCTGGCCAAGGCCTACGCGGCGCAGACCTACGACGAGCTCGACGGACTGCGCGCCGACCTTCCGGGTTCCTCGGTGTGCCCACACCGCGGTGGCGACTGCAAACCCGCACCCTCCACGCTGCTGCTGGCGATCCTGAGCTCGTTCGAGCGGCGCGGACGGTGGAACGTGCCCAAGCGCCTGACCACGTTCTCACTGTGGGGCGGCGGCGTCATCGACCTGCGTTACGCCGACTTCACCGCTACGGACGTCGAGATCAACGCCTACTCCATCATGGGCGGGCAGACTATCCTGCTGCCGCCGGAAGTCAACGTCGACATCCAGGGCCACGGGGTGATGGGTGGCTTCG
This sequence comes from Mycolicibacter terrae, assembly GCF_010727125.1. Taxonomy (NCBI): domain Bacteria; kingdom Bacillati; phylum Actinomycetota; class Actinomycetes; order Mycobacteriales; family Mycobacteriaceae; genus Mycobacterium; species Mycobacterium terrae. The sequence continues at coordinate 3,316,177 of NZ_AP022564.1, forward strand.
ATCAGCATGTCGAGGGCCGGGGCACCCCGGGCGCACCGACGGTGCGGGTCCGCGGCTTCTCGCTGTGGGGCGGGGTGGGCATCAAGCGCAAACCGCGCAAGACGCGCCGCTGACGGCCGGGATCAGGACCGATCCCGGTACAGCTCCGGGTCGTCGAGTTGGCCGAGTAGTGCGGTCAGCTGGTCCACGAGCTGATCGGGATCCAGGTGTATCTCACCGCCCAGCCAGGCGCCCATCGTCTGGGCCACCCCGCCGACCACGAAATGTGCGGCCGCCTTTATCCGGTCGTTGCCGGGCACCCGAAGGACATTCTGGACGTGGCGGCCGGACAGCATCGCGAACAGCGCGCTCGATTCCGCCCGTTTGCGCACTAGCAGCGCGCTGGTAAGCCGAGTGCTGAAGAGCATCCTGCCGACTCGGCCGTCCCCGGCGATGGCCGCCACGAGGTGGGCCATGCCCGCGCGTGTCTGTTCGGCGTAGGGCGCCGCGGCCACGGCGGCCTGGGTGCTGGCCGCCAGATCATCGACCACCCAGTCGAAGACCGCGGCCACGAATGCGTCCTTGTCGGCGAAACTCTCGTAGAAGTAGCGCGACGCCACCCCGGCACGGCGACATACTCCTTGCACGGTCAGCTCGGTCAACTCCTGGGCACCGAGCAGATCAAGCCCGGCCGTCAGCAGGCGTTTTCGCCGCTCAGCCAGCCTGTCTGCGGCCTGCACCCCTCCGTACGGGCGATCCGGCACGGCGGTTCCCACACCCACCATGTTGACACCGGGCCCGAGACTCGGCAATATCAGGAAACCGATGTTTTCACAATTTGCGAGGTGCAGTTATGACAGTCAGCGAGTCGATCCCCCTGGTGGAGCGCTCGGTGAGCGATTCGACAAGCGCACAACCCGCACCTCGCCGGCGTTCCCTGCTGCCGCAGGTCACCTGCACCGACAACCTGATGATGGGCGTGGCGCTGTTGGCCGGGCCGGCCAACGTGATCATGCAACTCGCACGTCCTGAGGTGGGCTATGGCGTGCTGGAGAGCCGCGTCGAAAGCGGGCGCGTCGACCTGCACCCGATCAAGCGGGCCCGCACCACGTTCACCTACCTGGTCGTCGCCACCCAGGGCACCGACGAACAGAAGACCGCTTTCCGTGAGGCGGTGAACAGCGCCCACCGGCAGGTTCGCTCGACGGGCGATAGCCCGGTGAAATACAACGCCTTCGACCGCGATCTGCAGCTGTGGGTGGGCGCGTGCCTGTACAAGGGCAACGTCGACGTCCACCGCATCTTCCTCGGGGAGATGGACGACGACCACGCCGACCGGCACTACCACAACGAGGGCAAGGCCATGGCCACCATGCTCCAGGTTCCCGAGGACATGTGGCCGACCGACCGGGCAGCCTTTGACCGGTACTGGCAGGACCAGTTGGACAAAGTGCACATCGACGATGCGGTCCGCGAATACCTCCGGCCGATCGCGGCCAGCCGGCTGCGCGGCTTGACCCTGCCCGGACCGCTGCAGCGGGCGAACGAACGGCTCGCCCTGTTGATCACCACCGGCTTTCTGCCGCAGCGCTTCCGCGACGAGATGCAGCTGCCGTGGGACGCGGCGAAGCAACGCCGGTTCGACCGGTTGATGGGCCTGCTTCGCGGAGTCAACAATCTGCTGCCTTCGTTCCTCCGTTCCTTCCCGTTCAACCTGATCCTGTGGGATCTGGACCGGCGCATCCGCACCGGCCGACCGCTGGTGTAACGGCTGTCGAGGTGAATTGACGCCTCCGCATCCGTCGGTAATCTTTGAGCCCGGACCAGACGGAAAGGTACGGGCGATGCACGTCAACCCGCAGGTGTTGCGCATCGGAGCCAACGTGTCCGATGACGCCGGGCAACACGCCGATACCGGTTCGCAGCGACTCGGGCTGGCCGGCGTGGCCACCGGCATATTCGGGGACTTCGACGCCGCCCACACCTTCCACGCCGCGCTGGGCAGTGCCAAAGACGGCCACCGCGACGTCCTGCGGGCTCACCACCACAACCTCACCGGCATCGCCGAGAACGTGCGCACCGCCGCCACGGCCTTCACCCGCATGGACGACCACAACGCCACGCTGCTGCGAGACATCCCCGGGCGCGGCACCGGACAGTGAGCCGCCCGAGCCTGCAGCACCTGCAGATCGCCGACCTCATCGCCCACGGCGGCGGTGACCCGTGGGCCCTCGACGACAGCCTGCAGGCCGGCAGCCCGACCCAGATCAACTTCCTCGCCCAGGCGTTCCACCGGGCCGCGGGCTCGGCCACCGCCGCCGAGCAGACCTTCCACACCGCCCAACAACACTTCCAGCAGTACAACCGCGAGAACGGCGAACAACCGATCAACAACGGCGCCGAAGTGCAACGCGTCAAGGACGGCCTGCACGCCACCAATCAACAACTCGGCCAGATCGCCGCCGACCTGGAGACCATCGCCGCCGACCTGGCTCAGGCCCGCGCGGCATCGCAGGCCAACATCACCGCGCTCAACGCCAACCTGCTCGTGCTCGACGCCCAGATCGGGGTCTACCTCAGCCAGGCGAGCCAGGGCCAGAACCACGACGCCGACATCGCACAGGCTCGCCAGCTGGCCCAGAACGACACCGCGACGGCCCTGCACAACGCCACGGTCATCCGCGACGGCTACTCCAAGAACCTGCAGCAGGCCCAGACCAATTTGCGGGTCAAGGACGGCTACAACCCTGATATCCGCAAGTTCGACGCCGAGGACGGGCCGGCTGGAGGGGCCGACGGCGGGGCCGGGGGCAAGGGAGCGTCTCCTCGCACCGGCGCCCCAACGGACCCCGTCAGTAGGGGCGCCGACGGGGGCGGTGCTGCTTTCCCGCCGTGGTTACCGCCCGGGACTCCGGTGATGACCCGTCCCGGGGGCCCATTGGCGCCGCCGCGCCAACCCGCCCAGGTCGGCGGGAAATGGGGCAACGTCGGCGACGGCCTCGCGGCAGCAGGTGAACGAGCAAACGTACCCGCCAATCCAGCGAAGTTACCGGGGTTCGTTCCGGGAGGATCGCCGAGTGCCGCCATTCCCGGCGGTATCCCGATGACCACTGCGTTGGAGAACGTCGAGAAATTCGGCAAACGTTTGGGTTTCGCCGGAAATCTCGTCACCGGAGCCAACGGGTACTTCGAGTTCAGCAACGACCTGGACAACGGAGTCCCCTTGAGTACAGCCGTGGTCGACGTCGTACCCAAAACCGTCGGTGATATCGGCGGTGGCTTGGTCGGCGCCACTACCGGGGCGGAAGCGGGGGCCTGGTTCGGGACCGTGGTCGCCCCGGGGCCCGGAACCGTCATCGGCGCCGGCGTCGGAGCGGTGGTCGGCGGCGTGATCGGCAGCGACATCGGGAAGAAGATGGGCGAAGACATTTCGGATGTGTCACACAGTCTTTGGCGGAGCCTCTTCGGCTGAGCTGGCCCACAGGTAAGGGAGATCGATAACCATCAGTAACTCAGACCGCATCGCCGTTCTTGCCACGATGGTCATGCTTGCCATCGCCATCCCCGTTGACCCCCGCAAGAACACGAAGTCAAAGTGGCTCTACTGGCTTGTCGGACCGATAGCGTGCGCCGCACTCTTTGCCTTTGGCTTGTACGACTCGATCAAGAACCCCGGGGTATCCGACCTGATCGGTGTGATCGTTGGCGGAGCATTCTTCGCCTACCTGGGCTTCGGCGTCGGCTACATCCGCAAGCGCTGGCCGATCGGACGCTGGCCTGGCTCTCGTTCTTGACGCACCGAAAGGACCAGTCGTGAAAGCCGCCGACCAGCAGCCCGGCTCCGAACCGATCACATTGGCGCCCCGCGACCCCGACGAACCCACGATCACCCTCCGCCAGCCGCCGGGCTGGGAGTTCATGCCGGGCAACGACGAAACTCTCATCCGAGGCGTGCTCTACAACCAGGAGCTGCGCCGGCACGGCTTTACGCCCAACGCGGTGGTGACCTGCGAAGAACTCACCGGCCAGGTCGGACTTCCGTCGCAAGCCCTGGCCAAGGAGGGCGCCGCGGTCACCGACATCGTCGGCGAACTCGACACCGACGTCCCCGGAACGGTGTCGGGATTTGCGAGCAGAACGATCACCTACAACCTGCAGGGCCGGCCCGCGACCGGCCTGATCGTCGCGGTGCAGAACGCCCAAGACCGGATCTGGGCGCTCACCGTCACCATCCAGACCACCTACGCCGAGAACCCGCACTACATCGCCGCCAAGCAGCAGATCTTCGATTCGGTCGAAGTCCGCCTGCCCGACCGGTAACGCAGCAGCCCTGCAACAATGCACCCATGGTCGAGCAGAGCCTCTGGATGCAGAAAGTCGCCGCCGATCCCGGGCATTCGCAGTGGTACATCGAACGGTTCCGCGAAATGGCCCGCGCCGGTCAGGATTTGGGCGGTGAGGCTCGCTTCGTCGACGCACTGGCCTCCCGTGGCGCCCGCATCCTCGACGCCGGCTGCGGCCCGGGCCGGGTGGCCGGCCAGCTGGCCGCGGCCGGTCATGACGTGGTCGGTGTCGACGTGGACCCCGAGCTCATCGAGGCGGCCGGGCAGGATCACCCGGGGCCGCGCTATCTCGTCGCCGACCTGGCCGAACTCGACCTGCCCGCGCGCGGCGTCGCCGAACCGTTCGACGTGATCGTGTCGGCCGGCAACGTCATGACGTTCGTCGCACCGAGCACCCGTGTCGAGGTGCTGCGCCGGCTGCGCGCCCACTGCGCCGACGACGGGCGGACCGTGATCGGTTTCGGCGCCGACCGGGACTATGAGTTCGGCCAGTTCCTCGAGGACGCGGCGACCGCGGGGTTCGCCACCGACCTGCTGCTGGGCACCTGGGATCTGAAGCCGTTCACCGATGATTCCGACTTCCTGGTCGCGGTGCTGCGCCCGGGTCAGCGCGAAGCCTGATCCTCGCCGGTGAGCTCGACCAACTGGTCGACGGCCAGCACCTCAGTCATGTCCTGCTCTTGGTAGGCCAGTCGGCCTACCCGGTGGGCGACAACCGGCGCGGTGATCAGGGTGAAGATGATGCTCACGGTCACCATCCCCGCGTCGTGGCTGCCGCGCAACCGGAACAATGCGGCGATCAGCACCAATATCAGCCCCAGTACCTGCGGTTTGGTGGCCGAGTGCATCCTGGCCAACGTGTCCGGGAAGCGCACGACCCCGATCGCCGCCGTCAGCGCCAGCACCGCCCCGGCGAGCCCCAGCAGACTGGCCGCCACGTCGAGGACGATCATGGCTGCCTCCCCGAGTCCAGCGCCGTGTCGGGCACCCGGAAGCGGGCCACACTGACCGATCCGATGAATCCGACCAGCGCCAGCGCCGCGAGGCTGTACGTAGCGGTGGTGTCCCGGGTGACGGCGGCCCAAATGCCGATACCGCACATCGTCATCGCGGCCAGGGTGTCCAGCGCCACCAGTCGGTCCAGCGTGCTGGGCCCGGCCAGCAGCCGATACATGGTGATGACCGCGGCTATCCCCAACAGCACGCCAGCGGTGCCCCAGATCACGTTCATGCGCTTCCTCCCACCGGCTGCCACTCGGAGTCGCGTTCAAAGGCGGCGATCAACAGTCGCTCCACTTGCGCAGCCTGGTGATAGAACCGCTCTACTGAACGCGCATTTCCGACATCGATCACGTGGCAATACAGGATGCGACGCACCTGGTCGATCTCCAGCACGATGGATCCGGGAATCAGCGTGGTGATGCTGGACGCCAGCACCAGCACCAGATCGGATTTGATGTTCAGCGGCACCCGCAACACCCCGGTCTGCGGCGGGGGCCCGGGTTTGATCGCCAGCCACATCAACTGGACACTCGAGGCCACCAGGTACCAGCCGAACAGACCCAGTAGCTGCAGCACCGACCACGGATGCACCCGGCCCTGTACCGGCACCGGCGGCAACGGCAGCAGCACCATGATGACCACGGCGACCACTGCCCCGAGGACGATGTTGGGGACGGTGAAGCGGCCCCACAGCAGCGTCCAGATGGTGGCTAGGGCGCACACCGCAAAGATCCGCAGTGCGATCGACCTCACGGCACACCTCCGCTCAATACGGCCGAGATGTACTCGCCACGGTCGAGTACCTCGGCTGCAGCGCGTTCGGTGTAGCCGAAGATCGGGCCGGCCAGCACGGTGAAGGTCAGCCCCAGCACGATCAACGCGATCGTCGGCACCACCATCCCTAACGGCATCTTCCCGACATCCTCGCGGTCGTCGAAGGCGACCTCGGCGACATCGTCGAGCAGCACCGGCGGCGCGGCCCGCACCAGCTCACCGTCGGGGGCGTCGCTACGCAGGCGCCAGAACGCCTTGCTCCACACCCGCGCCAGCACGTACAACGTCAGCAGACTGGTCACCACCGCACCGCCCACCAGGAACCAGGCCAGCACCGACCCATCGTCGACACCGGCCTGGAGCACCGCCGTCTTGCCGATGAAACCCGAAAAAGGAGGAATGCCTCCAAGATTGAACGCCGGGACCAAGAACATGAAGGCCAGCACCGGGTTGGCGACCAAGCCGCCGAGCCGCTTCAGCGACGACGCCCCACCCTGACGTTCGATCAGTCCGGCCGCCAAGAACAATGTCGTCATCACGATAATGTGGTGCATCACGTAGAAGATGGCGCCGGTCATGCCCAACTTGCTCGACAGCGCCACCCCGAACACCATGAAGCCGATATGGCTGACCAACGTGAATGACAAGATCCGCTTGATGTCGCTCTGCGCGATGGCGCCGAAGATACCGATCAGCATGGTGAGCAGCGCCCCGACCAGCAGCACCGAGTCCAAACCACCGTCGGGAAACAGCAGCGAATGCGCCCGGATGATCGCATAGACACCGACCTTGGTCAGGATGCCGGCGAACACGGCGGTGATCGGGGCGGGTGCCGTGGGATAGGAATCGGGCAACCAGGCCGACAGCGGGAAGACAGCGGCTTTGATGCCGAACGCCACCAGCAACACCGCGAACACCGCACTGCGGGTGCCGTCGGGCAGGCCGTTGGTGCGGGTAGCCAACTCAGCCAGGTTCAGCGTGCCCGTTGCGGCATAGACCAGCGCGATACCGAGCAGGAAGATCAACGATGACACCATCGACACCATCACGTAGCCGATACCGGCTCGGATCCGTTCGGCGCTGGCACCGATCGTCAGCAACACGAAGCTCGCGGCCAACAGCATCTCGAACCCGACGAAGAGGTTGAACAGGTCGCCCGCCAGAAACGCCAGGGAGACACCGGCGGACAGCGTCAGATACGTGGGCAGGAAGATCGACACCGGCTGGCGATCGTCACCGTCGCGGACCCCTTGGCCGATGGCGTAGATGATCACCGCCAGCAGCACGACCGCCGACACGATCAGCATCAGCGCCGATAACCGATCGACCACCAAGGTGATGCCGAGCGGCCCGCGTCCGCCCTCGGTCGGACCCCAGCCGCCGACGTGCAAAGCCAAGGTGCCCTCTCGGTCGGAGAGAAACAGCAACGCAGCGGTCACCGCGACGTCTCCCGCCAGCACACCGATGGTGATCGGCTGTTGCAACTTGGGTCGCCGGCCGACGATGAGGGTCAGCGCAGCGCCCAGCGTGGGCAACAGCACCGGAAGCGGGACCAGGACAGTAGCGATACTCACCGGGAAACCCCGCTTTCGGCGACGGTGCTTTCCACGACGGCGTCCAATTCGCCGGGCGCCGCCGGTTCACTGTCGTCGGCCTCAGCGGCGATGATCTCCTCGTCGGAGAGCTGGGACAGCCGAGTCGCCTCTTCGTCGTCGCCGATGTCGTCTTCGGTGGTCAGGTGGTAGGAGCGGTAGATCAGCGCCAGCACGAACGCGCCGATGCCCATGGTGATGACGATGGCCGTCAGCACCATGGCCTGGGCCAGCGGGTCCGCGTCGGTCTCCATACCCTCGGTGCTGTTGTAGATCGGTGGGCTGCCGCCCGGCCCGGACACATCGATGATCAACAGATTGATGGCATTGCCGACCATCATCAGGCCCAGCAGCGCTCGGGTGAGGTTGCGCTCCAGCAGCATGTACACCCCGCAGGCGGTGAGCCCGGCGGCCATCAGCAACGGGACCAGATGTGCGGTCATGGTGCCCTCACCACCGAGCGCTGCGCGGGCCGTTGCAGCTCGGCCACCTGATCCAGTCGGGCGCCGAGACTGCGCAGGACGTCGAGCACCATGCCGACCACGACCAAATACACCCCCAGATCGAAGAACAACGAACTCACCAGTTTCACCTGACCCAGGACCGGCAGGGTGAAGGTAAACGCCGCGGACGACAGCACCGGCGCACCGACGAACAGCGACGCCAAGGCCGTGCCCCCGACCAGGCTCAGGCCGACGCCCAGGATCTTTCCGGAGTCCAGCGGCAGCGTCTCGCCGAGTTCGTATCGCCCGCCCGCCACATAGCGCAGCGCCAGTGCCAGTCCGGCGGCCAACCCGCCGGCGAAGCCCCCGCCCGGGTTATTGTGCCCGGCGAACAGGAAATAGACCGAAACCACCATGATCAGCGGGAAGATGACCCGGCTCGCGACCTCCAACACCAGCGATCGCTGATCGGGGTCGTAGTAGGCACTGCCGCGCAGCCAGGTGGTAGACCCGACCGCGGGGCTGTACGGGGTGGCGATTCCCGGGTCCATCCGATGGGCATCGGGATCGGCGGTCCGTGGCGCACGGCCGAATCGGCGGGTTCGGAACACCATCGAGGCCACGCCGGTGGCGGCCACCAGCAAGACCGAGATCTCCCCGAGGGTGTCCCAGGCCCGGATATCGACCAGGATCACGTTGACGGTGTTGGCACCATACCCGCGAAGATAGGCCGCCTCGGGCAACAGGCCGGCAACACCCTCGCCGGTACGGGCCGCCATCGCGAAGGCCCCGAGCACAGCGACGCTGGCGCCGACCATGATGGACAGCACCGCACGCGACAGCCGGTTCGTTTCCATCGTCGGACGCGCCGTCTCCGCCGGCAGCGTCCGCAGCACCAGCACGAAGATCACCACGGTCACGGTCTCGACGAGCAGCTGGGTCAATGCCAGGTCGGGCGCGCCGTGGAATGCGAACGCCACGGCGCAGCCGTACCCGGTCACCCCGACCATCAGAACCGCGGACAACCGGTTGCGAGCCAGCGTGGCGCCGACCCCGCCGGCGACTACCAGCACTGCGACGGTGAGCTGCAGCGGCGTATCCCACAGCTGCAGATCGACCCGGTCACGAGCACCCAGCATCAGTGCGCCCAGCGGCAGCAGGATCAACGTCGCGAAGATCACTGCCTGGTTGAACGGCAGTGAGCCGCGCTGGGTGAGGGCGGTCAACCGCACCGCAGCCACGTCGAGCAGCCGGAGGGACTCGTCGTACAGTTCATCGGCCTTGCCGAGCGGCAGTCGGCGCAACCGGGACAGTTGCAGTGGGCCGCGCGCGAGGAAGATGCCGGCGCCGACGGCTAGCACCGTCGCCGACAGGAATACCGGTAGCCCCGGACCGTGCCACAGCGCCAGGTGGTAGTCCGCGCCGTCGGGCACGGTGTCGGAGTACCGGTGCAACACGGAGTCGAGCCCCAGCGGCCACAGCCCCAAGACCAGGCTCGTGACGGCCAACACCGCCGGCGCTGCCATGAACGCGACGGTCGGCGAGTGCAGTTCAGCGACATGGGTACTGGGCTCGGACCGGCCCTTCCCGGCGAAACCGCCCCACACAAACCGCGCGCTGTAGATCACGGTGAACATCGAGGCGAGCACAGCCGCACCCAGCACGTAGGGAATGGAGGCCCCCAGAGTCGGCGCCTGGGCCTCGGTCCCGAAGATGGTCTCCTTGGCGATGAATCCCACGAACGGCGGTACCCCGGCCATGCTGGCGGCGGCCGCCGCGGCGACCAGGAACAGTCCCGGACTGCGGCGCCCCAACCCGGCCAACTCGCGTAGATCACGGGTGCCGGTAGCGTGGTCGATGATCCCCACCACCATGAACAGGGCCGCCTTCGCGGCCGCATGCGCACACATCGCGGTCAGGCCGGCCAGCATCAGATCGTTTCCGCCGGCGCCGACCAACACGATCATCAGCCCCAGCTGGCTGACCGTGCTGTACGCCAGCACCAGCTTCAAGTCGTACTCGCGAATCGCACGCCAGCCCGCCAACAGGGCGGTGGCCAGGCCCAGGACCACCACCGTGGGGCGCCATCCCGGTGAGTCGGCGAACCCTGGTGTCAACCGCGCCACCAGGTAGATGCCGGCCTTGACCATCGCCGCGGCGTGCAGATAGGCGCTGACCGGTGTCGGCGCCGCCATCGCGCCCGGCAGCCAGAAGTGCAGCGGCATGATCGCCGACTTGCTCAGCGCGCCGACCAGGACCAGCAGCACACCGACGGTGACCACCGTGCCGGACGGCGGACTCGCCACCAGCTCCGAGAGCAGGTAGGTGCCCGCCGTCTCGCCGAGCATGATGATGCCGACCAGCATCGCCAGGCCACCCGCGGTGGTCACCACCAACGCCTGGATGGCGGCGCGGCGGTTGACGGCACGTTCGGCGTAGTGACCGACCAGCAGGAACGACAACACCGTGGTCAGTTCCCAGAACACGTACAGCGCCAGCATGTTGTCGGCGACCATCAGCCCGAACATGGAGCCGGCGAATCCGATCATCTTCGCGGCGAAGCTGGGCAGCCGCGGGTCGAGATCGGTGTGCGGGCTGACCGGACGGAAGTACTCGGCGCAGTAGAACAGCACCAGAGCGCCGATCCCCAATGCCAGCGCACTCATGATCGCCGCCAGCGAGTCGAAGCGCAGGTCGATGTTCATCGACAGCCCGGGCACCCACGACACCGTCGTTCGGTGATCGTCGGCCGGCCCCGCGGGCCAGTTCGCCACCACCCACACCAGCGATACCAGCGGAATCAAGCCCAGGGGATAGAACGCCGCCCGGCCCCATCTGCGCACCAACAGCGGTGCGATAACCGCGCCGACAGTATGGGCAAGCAGTATCGCTAGCATCACGCTCCACGGGACAAATTGATCCCGGCAACGGAATCAGTTCTGGTACGACACGTCGGACACCTGAGCGGCGCCGGACAGCGCCGCAACCGGCCGCGGCGACGACAGGCGCATCGAGTCCAGCTCAAACGTACCCTGAATCGCCAGCCGCAACTGATTCCAGTTTTCGTGAAAATGCGGCTGAGCGCCATGGAATACAACACCCATTCGGCGGGGGGGCGAACCCTCATCAGGCCTCGATCAGGCCAGCTCTGATTGCGTAACGGGTGAGCGCCAACCGGTCGCGAAGGCCGAGCTTCTGCAAGGTGTTCGTCCGGTGGCGGTCGACCGTCTTGGCGCTGATACCGAGTGTCTTGGCGATCTCGCGCGCCGAAAGGCCTTCGGCGATCAGCTTCAGCACCTCCTCTTCGCGCGGGGTGAGGATGTTGTCCGGCAAGTCCTCCCCGTGCCGATTGCGGTGCAGGTAGTCCCGGATCAGTGCGGTCACCGCACCGGCGTACAGAAACGGCTCGCCGCGCATCGTCGCCCGGCAGGCTTCTAGCAGGTCGCGGTCCGCCACGGATTTCAGCACGTAGCCGGATGCGCCCGCCTTGAGGGCTTCGAAGAAGTACTGCTCGTTGTCGTGCATCGACAGCATCAGCACCCGCACATGGGGATGGCTGCGGTTGATCTCGCGCGCGGCCTGCAGTCCGGTCATCCGCGGCATCGCAATGTCGAGGATGGCCAGATCGACCGGAGTGTTCTGTAGGGCCGCCAGCGCTTCGGAGCCGTCGGCCGCCTCGGCCACCACGCACAGGTCGGGTTCGGCATCCAGGATCATCCGTAGCCCGCTGCGCACCAAGGCGTGGTCGTCGGCGAGCATGATCCGCGCCGGCTGTACCGCCATCACCGGTCTCCCGCACTCAGTCGGGCCGGCACCGTCAGCCGGACTTCGGTCCCCTCGTTGCTCGGGGAGGTGACCGTCAGGCTGGCCTGCACCAGCAGGGCACGTTCCCGCATTCCGGTGATCCCAGCGCCTTCGGCACTGACCCCGCCCTTGCCGTTGTCGGCGATCCGCAGCGTGAGCTTTGATGCGGCATCGATGTGCAGGTCCAGCCAAGCTTTCTGCGCTTCGGAATGGCGGGCGATATTGGTCAGGCTCTCCTGCGCGATGCGATAGCAGACCAGGCTGACGTCGGGGCTCAGCTGGTCGGCGTACGAGCTGATCTGTTTGACGACGTCGATGCCGGTCGCCTGGGTGAATTGGTTGCACAACGCCTGCAGTGCGCTGCGCAACCCGAGGTCTTCCAGCGCATCCGGGCGCAGCCGGCGAGCGATGCTGCGCACCTCGTCCAGACTGGCCCGCACGATCTCCTGCGCGTCCCCCAGGTCGCCGCGGATCTCCGCGGGTGCGGCGTCCACCGCCCGCTTGAGCGTGAGCAGAGCGACGGTGAGGGTCTGGCCGATCTGGTCGTGCAACTCCCTGGCGATGCGCTGCCGCTCGTTCTCCTGCACGGTCAGCACCGACGCGTTGGACGAGGCCCGCTCCGTTTCCAGCCGGTCCAGCATGCCGTTGAAGGATTCGATGAGGTGATGCAGGTCGCCGGCGCCCGGGTCGTGCACGCGATCACTGGGATGGGGCGGATCGACTCGCCGCATTGACGCGGCGAGCCGATCCAGGGGGGCAAGACTCGATCGCAGCAGCAGGGCGTTGGCGCCCACCACGATGGCCAGCCCGATGAGAAGAACCGGGATCTCGGCCGCTCGAACGGGCCCCGAAACGGTCGCCGGCGACATGGCCAGCACCAGCGTGCCCAACGTGAAAACCAGCCCATTGATCAGCACGACCCGGCGAAACAACCCACGCGCAGGGGGGTGCGCCCGCCGTCGAAACCTGTCGACGACCGCTGTCCAACGGTGCATGCCACCACCATCGTCTTCCCAGCCCCCGCTTGTCCATACGGGTTGCAGCGCCCCTCGAATGGGGGTCAAACACCATGGCGACCGACCGGTTTCCGCTCGGAGAATGGAATCGCGTCCAGCGCAGCGTCGATGTTGGCGACGCGCAACCACCCCGGAGTGTCAAGCGCTCCGGCGAGCGCTGGACGGGTTAGATCGAAGGATCAGACCGACAGTAGCCCAGCTGACCCCCAGCTGTCCTCAGACCGGAGGGATGCACCTGCGATGAACCGCATTACTGGCGCGTATCCGCTGGTCATCGGCGACTGCATGGTCGAGATGCTGCGAACCGCCAGGGATTGAGCAATGGATTTCGCGGCGTTGCCACCGGAAGTCATCTCCGGCCTGATGTACACCGGCGCCGGCCCGGGCCCGATGATTTCGGCTGCCACCGCCTGGGACGGGCTGGCCACCGAACTGCATCTGGCGGCCACCGCCTATGCGTCGGTGGTCGCCGAGCTGACGAGCGGGCCATGGCTGGGTCCCTCCTCGACGGCGATGGCCGCCTCGATCACCCCTTTCGTGTCGTGGCTCAACGCCACCTCCGCCCAGGCGGAGAAGACCGGCCTGCAGGCCAAGGCGGCCGTAGCCGCCTACGAGGCGACGTTCGCCACGGTGGTTCCCCCGCCGGTGATCGCGGCCAACCGTGCCGCGTTGATGGCGTTGCTGGCCACCAACATCTTGGGCCAGAACGCCGCGGCGATCGCGGCCAACGAAGCCCAGTACGCCGAAATGTGGGCCCAGGACGCCACCGCCATGTACAGCTACGCGTCGTTGTCGGCAACCGCCACCGCCTTGGAGCCGTTCCAGCCACCACCGCAGACGGCCAACCCGGCCGGGCCGCTGGGCCAAGGTGCCGCACCGGCGGCCGCCAACTCCGCGGGCAACATGGCGCAGAGCCTGCCGTCGCAGCTGGCCTCCACGCTGTCAGGGCCCGGCTCGGAAGCCTCGGCGCCGATCTCGGCCATGCCCGCGCCGGCCGACGTACCGGTCGGGTTCTTCGACTGGCTGGGCATTGCGGCCGACGAAGTGGGTATCGGCATCGCCCTGCCGCTGTCGATTATCGGTGTGTGGCTGGCGGGTGCGGCGATGTATTACGCCGAACTGGACTCGCAGGAGATCCTGGACACCCAGGATCTGCTTCACGGAGGCCAGAAAAACATCATAGAAGCGCTGGGCCAATTGGGAGCGACGACGGACGTGCCGTCGACCGAGAACCTTCGAGTGCCCCACGAGTCGGTGAAAGTCGGTCACGCACTGCCGCTCGGCGCGTTGTCGGTGCCCCCGACTTGGGCTCAGGTGGCCCCCGAGATCCAGCACACCAGCTTCTCGACGCCGCTCGGCAGCGCCGATGTCTCGCCGGCCGGGCTGGGAACCGCCTTCGGCCAGATGGCGCTGGCGGGCATGGGGGGCAGTGCGCTGGCCGGGGCCGTCAATCAGAACCGCGGCCAGCAGGGCAAGGTGACCGCGGCCGCCGAGGCGAAGCCGGCGGCGGCGCAATCATCGGGTGCGCCATCGCAATCTGCGGAGCCGCAGCGGCAATCGGCGGCGGACGCGGTCATCGAACTGGCAGCCGGGATCCGCGAACTCGGCCAACTCCACGACGCCGGGTACCTGACCGAAGCGGAATTCGCCGAACAGAAGCAGCGGCTGCTGTCCCGGTGAATCAACGGCGACGCGACCGCAGGTAGTCGCCGACCACCGCGGCGCCCAGTCCGTCGAGTTCGGGTACCACGACCCGGCCCTGGACCCGGCGCGCCACCTGGTCGATGAACCGGGCCAGCCCGGGGTCGTCACCGAGCCGGAAGATGGTCACCTGCGCGCCGAGCCGGGCGACATCATCGAAGCCCTTGACGGTGTGCGCGATCGTCCGCGGGTGCGGCGGGTAGTCGAAGAACACCGTGGAGCCCGCCCCCTTCCCGTTGAAATCCTCCAGATGCGCGGTCGGTTCCCCGTCGGTGACGACCAACACCACCGGCTGGGCGTTGGGGTGCCGGCGCAGGTGCCGCGAGGCCAGGGCCAGGGCATGGTGCAGGTTCGTGCCCTGCTCGTAGACGCCCTCCAAGCCGGTCAGCTCGGCGGCGGTCACGGTGCGGGCGTATCGCCCGAAAGCGATGATCTGCAACGCATCCGAGCGGAACCGGGTGCTGATCAGGTGGTTCAACGCCAGGGCGGTGCGTTTCATCGGCAGCCAGCGATTGTCCATCACCATCGAGAACGAGGTGTCCACCAAGAGAGCAACGGCCGACTGGGTGCGGGTCTCGGTCTCGGACACCTCGACGTCGTCGACGCTGATCGACAGCGCCCCGCCGCCTGAACCGCCGGCAACCTGCCGCAGCACCGCGTTGGTCAGGGTGCGGGTGACGTTCCACGGTTCGGTGTCGCCGAACTGCCAGGGCCGCGTCGCCCCGGTCAGCTCGCCGGCCGCCCCGGCCCGGCGGTGGTCTCGTTCGCCGCGGCGCCCCGCGAGTTGGCGTGCCACATCGCGCAGTGCCGTCTCGCCGAGCCGGCGCATCGCCTTGGGCGACAGCCGCCATTGGCCATCGGAGCTGCGGTCCAGAAACCCCTGGTTGAGCAGTGCGCGTTCGAGCTCGGCGAGGGTCTTCGCATCGATGGCGGCCTGGTCGCCGAGCTGGCGGGCCAGCGCGTCCAGGTCGACGTCGTCCATGCTGGCACCGGGGTAGGCCTGCGACAGTTGTTCGGCCAGCTGCTCGAGTTCGGCGATGTCGCTCAGCGCCTGGGCGCCCTCCCCCATTCCGAGCGGGTTGTTGCCGGAGAACTCCGACGAGCCGCTCCAGTCCTCCCCCGGCCGGGCCGCCTGCAGGTGCGCGTCGAGGCGGCCCAGCGCCTGCTGCAGTGACGGTGACCCGAATGCCTGCTCCGCCAAGGCATCCAGCTCGGCGCGCTGTTCGGCGCTCAGGCTGTTGCGGAAGCGCTGGGCGGCGGCAGCCCGCTTGGCCAGTGAGTCGAGCAGCTCTTCGACGTTTTGCGGGTTCTCCGGGAAGAACTCACCGTGGGAGTCCATGAACTGCTGGAAATCGTCGGCCGTGTCTTCACCCCGGGCGTGCTTGTCCAGCAGATCGTTGAGGTCGTCGAGCATGTCGGTGACCCGTTGCCGGTCTTCGTCGGTGGCGCCTTCCAGCGCTTGTTTCATTCCGGCGAAACGCTGGTCGAGCATCTCGCGGCCGAGCAGATCCTTGATCTTCTCGTAGGACTCCCTGGCTTGGGCGCTGCGCCAGTCGTAGTCGGCCAACTCCTGCACTGCTTTGGCCGGCGAGGGTGACAACGCCTCGATCTGCATCTCGGCGAACCGGGCGTCGTCGTCGAGTGCGCGGGCCAACTCCTTGCGTTCGGCCAGCACCGCCTCGTCGAGCAGTTTCTTGACCTCGGCCAGCGTCCCGTCCAAATTGTTGCGGCGCAACAGTTCCCGGCGGCGTCGCTGCGCCTCGGCGGCCAGCCGGTCGGCCCCGGTCATGGACTTGGTGCCGCGGCGCAGCAGCTCCTGCAAGGCTCGCCGCGGCGACGTCCCCTCCATCACGTCGCGGCCGATCTCCTCCAGCGCCTCGGCCAGGTCGACCGGCGGCGCCAACGGATCCGGCCCACCGGTGTAGGCGGAGTACCGGGAGGCCCGCGAGCCGTGGACTTTAGCCATAGACGGTTTCGCCCTCGTCGGAGGTCTTGTCGATGCGTTTGGCCAAATACAGCGCCTCCAAAGCCAATTCGAGCGCCGCGGCACGTTCTCCCTCGGATTCGGCGCCGAGGCGCTGCGCGATGGCGTCGATGACCGGCAGCTCGGGCAGCGCCGCCAGCACCGCCTTGGCCGACACCCGCTCCCCGGTCGTCACCGCCGAACCCTGCTCGACCGCCGACACCAGCGGCCCGACATCGATCCCGCCCAACAGCCGCGATGCGGTGTCGGCGGTGGCCCGCCGCAGCAGGTGTTCCAGCACCGCCTGTTCGCGGCCCTCCTCACCGGACTCGAATTCCAGCTTGCCGCGCAGTACATCGACGATGGTGTTCAGATCGACCACCCGGGCCACCGGATCGGTCTCGCCCAGCACCGCACCGCGGTGCCGCGCCGAGGCGGCTACCGTCTCCGCGGCCGCGATCGCAAAACGCGCCGACACCCCGGAGCGCTGATCCACCGACCGCGACTCGCGCAGGTAGCGGGCGAAACGGGCCAGCACCGCCAGCAGGTAGTCGGGCACCTGGGCGCTCAGGTGGGCCTCCTGGGCGATCACGCCGACCTCGGCGTCGAGCTCCAGCGGGTAGTGGGTGCGGATCTCGGCGCCGAACCGGTCCTTGAGCGGGGTGATGATGCGGCCGCGGTTGGTGTAGTCCTCAGGGTTGGCGCTGGCCACCACGAGCACGTCCAGCGGCAGCCGCAGCGTGTAGCCGCGCACCTGGATGTCGCGCTCCTCCATCACGTTGAGCATCGCCACCTGGATTCGCTCGGCCAGGTCGGGCAGTTCGTTGACTGCGACGACGCCGCGGTGCGCGCGCGGGATCAGGCCGTAGGCGATGGTCTCCGGGTCGCCCAGGCTGCGGCCCTCGGCGACCTTGATCGGGTCGATGTCACCGACCAGGTCGGCCACCGACGTGTCCGGGGTGGCGAGTTTCTCGGTGTAGCGCTCGCTGCGGTGGCGCCAGGCCACCGGCAGGGCGTCGCCGAGCTCAGCGGCCCGCCGGATCGACTCCGGAGTGATCGGCGAATAGGGGTGCTCCCCGAGTTCGGCGCCGGCGATCACCGGCGTCCACTCGTCGAGCAGCCCGGTCAGTGCCCGCAGCAGCCGGGTCTTGCCCTGTCCGCGCTCGCCGAGCAGCACGATGTCGTGCCCGGCGATCAACGCCCGCTCCAGCTGCGGCAGCACGGTGTCCTCGAAACCGAAGATGCCGGTCCACAGGGTGGCCGGGTCCTCGCCGTCGGCGAGCCGGGCCAGCAGATTCTCGGCGATCTCCTGCTTGACCCCCCTTTCGCGGTGGCCGGCGGCTCGCAGCTCGCCGAGTGTTGTGGGCAGATCGTGCGGGGTATTCAGCGCGGTCACCACTCCACGCTACGACGGCCGCGGTAGTCCGTCACGGTGTCCCACTTCATCCCGCGGCAAATACCCGATACCCTGGGTACCGTGAACTCATCGGAATGGCGTGATCGACCGACTCAGACGTATTTCGGTCCGGCCTCCTGGCAGGCTCGGCTACTGGCGTTGGGCGCGGCGGTCTTTCTGCGCACATCGATCGCCGTGCTGACGGTCATCGGCATGATCATCAACCGGTTCTGGCCCGCCGCATTGCAGCGGGCGCGCCTGGACCTCATCGACCTACCGATGCGCTACATCCGGGCGCTGCCGGGCACCGAAGTGACGCGGGAGCGGCTGACCGACTGTCCGGCGGAGTGGGTGGTGGCGCCGGCCGCCCGCGACTCGGACCGGGTGATCGTCTACTTCCACGGTTCGGCGCTGGTGACGCTGGGCCTCAATTCGCACCGCCGCTTCGCCAGCAAGCTCTCGGAAGCCACCGGCGCGAAGGTGTTCAACGTCGGTTACCGCTTGGCGCCGCTGGCCGGCGTCGACGAGGCCATCTCCGACGGCATGTGTGCCTATCGCCGTGTGCTGGACGCCGGATTCAGCGCGGATCGCATTGTGATGGCGGGTGATTCGGCCGGCGGTCTGATGGCGGTGACCACCGCGCTGACGGCGCGTGATGCCGGGCTTCCGGTGCCCGCCGGTCAGGTGTTGATGTCGGCGCTGACGTCGTCGGACATGGAGATCAAACGGCAGGCCGCCCGGGCCCACCGCGATCCGTTCTTCCCGTTCATGGCGTTCATGTTCATCTACCGGGTGTTCGCCACCGTGAACGGCACCCGCGAGCTGCCGGTGATGCCCCCCGAGTCGGAGCTGCACGACCTGGGACCGTTCCTGCTGCAGGTCGCCAACAACGAGATGCTGCGCAACGACACCTTCGTGCTGGCCGACAAACTCACCGCGGCCGGGGTGCCGAACTGGGTGCAGATCTGGGACCGCGCCCTGCACATGTTCCAGCTCAGCTTCGATTTCAACCCCGACGCGCGCCGCGCCATCGCTGAGATCGCCGACTTCGTGGACTACGTGACGGCGGCCGCGCCGAGTCTCGACTCGACACGCTCAGATACGGCCATCCAGTAGCGTCAGCAGCAGCGGAATCCGGTTCGCCTCGATCTCCGGCTGCGGCAGCACGGCGCGCACGATCGCCGCACCGTCGAAGGTGTTGGTCAGCAGCGCCACCAGGTTCGGAAAGAGCTCCTGCGGAAACGCGTCCGCCCCGGGCAACACCCGGGCGGCATCGCAAATCTTGGTGCTGTATTCGGCCAGCACATCTTGCAGCGTCTCCCGCAGCTTGTCGTCGGTACGGGCGGCGATCAGCAGCTCGTAGACCACCGCGTTGGTGGAGTTGGCGGTCAGGTCACGCAGCACCGTCAACACCGCTTCCAACGCCGGCACCTCCGCCGGGATCTCGGCGACCTGCTTGCCGAACTGCTCCAGCTGACGGCGCAGGACTTCGTGTGCGGTGGCGGCCATGAAGTCGCCCATGGTGCCGAAGTGGCGGAACAACGCCCCGTCGGAGACCCCGGCGCGGGCGGCGATCACCTTGGCCGACGCCCGGGCGTAGCCGATCTCGGCGATGGTGGCGATGCTGGCGTCGAGCAATCCGGCGACGGTGGCCTCGCGGCGCTCCTGCTGGGTTCTGGCCATGCGCTACACCGATTGCAGCTCACGGGATCCGGCGCGCAGGAAACGTCCGGACTTCACCGTGGTGCCGTAGCCCTCGCAGAACTGGCCGTTGCGGAACACCACGGTGCCACCCACGCCGGTAGCGACCACCGCGTCGTCGTTGCGGTTGACCATCCGGCTCAGGCCGCCGTAGAACGAAACCTTCTCCTCGTGGTAGGCGTCCACGGCCTCGGTCAGACCCGCCGGGTCGATCACCACGAAGTCCGCCCGGTCGCCTCGGCGCAGTGTTCCGGCGTCGAAGCCGAACCAGTCGGCGACTTCGGAGGTCAGCCGGTACACCGCCCGTTGGACGCTCATGAACGGCTGTCCGGCTGCCTCGGCGTCGCGTACCCGTTTGAGCAGCCGCAGCGAGAAGTTGTAGAAGGCCATGTTGCGCAGGTGCGCTCCGGCGTCGGAGAACCCCATGTGGATCACCGGCTCGTTTGCCAACTTGTCCAGCTGCTTGGGCCGGTGGTTGGCGACGATGGTGGTCCAGCGGACGTTGCGTTCGCCGTTCTCCACCAGGACGTCGAGGAACGCGTCCAGCGGGTGCAGCTTGCGTTCGTCGGCGATCTGCCCGAAGCTCTTGCCGATCAGCGTCGCGTCCGGGCATTCGACGATCACCGCGTCGTGGAAGTCGCGGTGCCACAACGTCGGACCCAACTTCTTGCGGTCGAAGGCCTTGCGGAACCGGCGGCGGTACTCGGTGTCGGCCAGTAACGCGTTGCGCTCCAACTGATCGCGCAGGTGCAGGGCGGCGGTTCCGGCACCGAATTCCTCAAAAACCGGCAGATCGATTCCGTCGGAATACAATTCGAACGGCACCGGCAGGTGCTGGAACCGGACGCTGGCGCCGAGCACGGCGTTGAGCAGTCGGGCGCCCGGACCGAAGACCCGTACCGCGCCCGGCGACGACTTGGCGTCAGCGGAGACCAGCAGGCTCATCCGCACTCCTTTCCGCCGCCCGAACATCCCACTGCTGGTCAGAAAGAAGTTCAGGGCCGTCAACGGCTTACGGACGTTGGGCGCGCTCTGCAGCATGCGGCCGCGTTTGCGCAGTACCTTGATCAGCCGACGGCGCTCCCGCCAGGTGGCGAACGTCGACGGCAGCGCCCGGGACCGGAACCGATCGCCGTCGAGCTTGTCGATGGCCGCGTCCATTCCGGACATGCCGAGCAGTCCGGCGTCGAGGCCCGCATCGAGCAGCGCGGCCATCTTCTCCAGCTCGCCATCGGTGGGGACGACGCCGTCGGTGGTGGCGCGATCCAGCCCCAGCACCGCCGTGCGCAGGTCCGAATGGCCGAGCATGGAACTGATATTGGGCCCGAGCGGCAACTCATCGAGGGCGCGCACGTACTCGGCCGGTGTGGACCAGGTCTTGCGGGTCTGCAACGCATCCAGCACGAACGCGCGCGGGACCGCCTCCACCCGACTGAACAGGTCGGCGGCGTCCTCGGCGCCGGCGTAGACCGTCGACAGCGAACAGTTGCCCAGCAGCACCGTGGTGACGCCGTGGCGCACCGATTCCCGCAGGCCCGGGTCCAGCAGGACCTCGGCGTCGTAGTGGGTGTGCACGTCGATGAAGCCCGGGACCACCCACTTACCGGCCGCGTCGATGACCTCCGGGCAGCCCGTTTCATCCAGCTCCCCCGACACGATGTCGGCGACGACACCGTCGCGGATGCCCAGGTTGCGAACCTGCGGGGCGTTGCCCAGGCCGTCGAACCACAGTCCGTTGCGGATGATCAAGTCATAGCCCACGACGTCTCCCAACTCCGAAGTTAAGATAGATAGTGAGCGCCTGCAATCTTTTTGTCAAGGGGTCAGTGCGCGAAATGCCGAGCCCCGCGTCCGTCGCTGTCGCAGCGCTGCTCAGAGCCCATCGCCGATGTGATGGTCCGGCTGACCAAGTTTGAATGGAGGCTCCGCTGGGTCGTAGTGGTAGCACTGATGCGCCGGCATAGTCCATCCGTTCCATCCGCCGTCGGGCCCGCCGTAGACGGGTTGCGCGGAAACGTCTACGCACCGGGTCCACGACCCGTCCGGCTGCACCGGACCGTCGCAGTACAGCGCCCCGAGCGCGTTCGACTCGCAGTTTGTGCCCATCGGGTCGCCGGGATAGCCGTTTGCGGCAGGGATAGCCGTCAGCGTGGCAGCTATGCCCGCCCCCATCGCAAGTGCAGTCGCTCTCATCGCGTGATCCTCCCCGAAAATGCTATTGATAAGCCTATAGACCCTGGACAGGCAGGTTGCCGCTCATCTGCATCGCTCACTAGCAGCGCATGCCTGCCAGAACGGACTTCGGCAATTCGCGACCTAGAGGGGCGCGCGTCATTTGTCCTTGCCCAGCCATTTTCTAACCGTCATCCGGTTCACACCGAGGTGCGTCGTGATGTTGACCTCGGATACGCCGTTGGCGTCCGCTTCGATGGCAGCCGCTTCGGCGGCCTTCATTGCAGCGGCGAGGTTCTGTCGAGCGGTGGTGATGGCCGCGTTGGCTTGCTTGAGCTTATCCATGTATAGCACTATACATATTTGTATAGGGGTATACAAGTCCGCGTCGAGGAGCTGGTGGTCGGGGTATTTCAGCAAACCGGGGCCGGGCCCGCATCAACCGCTAGCTCCGCCAGAGAAGCATGTTGCGCGACAACGCTTCCTAGCTGGGTCAGTGCGCGAAATGCCGCGCCCCGGTCAGGTACAGCGTGATCCCGGCCTCGGTGGCCGCCGCGGTCACCTCGTCGTCGCGGACCGAGCCGCCCGGGTGCACGATCGCCTTCACCCCGGCCGCGGTCAGCGTCTGCAGCCCGTCGGGGAACGGGAAGAACGCGTCGGAGGCCGCCACCGCGCCGGCCACCCGCTCACCGCCGCGTTCGACGGCCAAGCGGGCCGCGTCGACGCGGTTGACCTGGCCCATCCCCACGCCGATCGTGGCGCCGTTGCTTGCGACCACGATCGCGTTCGACTTGACCGCGCGGCAGGCCCGCCAGGCGAAGGCCAGATCGGCCAGCGTGGCCGGGTCGGCCGGTGATCCGGTGGCCAGCGTCCAGTTCGCCGGGTCGTCGCCGTCGGCGTCGAGGCCGTCACGGCTCTGCATCAACATTCCTCCGCTGACCTGACGCCACTCGGTGCCGCCACGCAGCGGTTCGGAGGCCACCAGCACTCGAATGTTCTTCTTGCGCGCCAAGATCTCGACGGCACCGGGCTCGTAGGCGGGCGCGACGATGACCTCGGTGAAGATGGTGCTGACGAACTCCGCCATCTCGACGCTGACCTCGGTGTTCGCCGCGATCACCCCACCGAAGGCGCTCAGCGGATCGCATTCGTGGGCTTTGCGGTGGGCGTCGGCCACCGAAGTCGACGAGACCGCGATCCCGCACGGGTTGGCGTGCTTGATGATCGCCACGCAGATCTCTTCGTGATCGAAGGCCGCCCGCCACGCGGCGTCCGCGTCGGTGAAGTTGTTGTAGGACATCTCTTTTCCGTGCAGCTGATCTGCTTGAGCCAGGCCCGGCCAGGCGGCGGCGTCACAGTAGAGTGCGGCCTGTTGGTGCGGGTTCTCGCCGTAGCGCAGCTGCGCCGTCCGCCGGTAGGTGCGCCCGAACCACTCCGGCATCGCCTGACGCGGTTCTCCGGCCCGTTCGAAGGGCGCCAACGTCGACGACATCCACCCGGCGACCGCGACGTCGTATTCGGCGGTGTGCCGAAACGCCAGTGCCGCCAGGCGTTTGCGTTCATCGAGGGTGAACCCTCCGGCGTTGACCGCGGCCAGCACGCCGTCGTAACCGAGCGGGTCGACCACCACGGCGACGCTGGGGTGGTTCTTGGCGGCCGCCCGGATCATCGACGGCCCACCGATGTCGATCTGCTCGACGCATTCATCGATGCCGGCGCCGGAGTCCACGGTCTCGCTGAACGGGTAGAGGTTGACCACCACCAGCTCGAAGGGCGCGATGTCCAGTTCGTCGAGCGCCGCAGCATGCTCGGATTTGCGCAGGTCTGCCAGCAGCCCGGCGTGCACCCGCGGGTGCAAGGTCTTGACCCGGCCGTCGAGCACCTCCGGGAAGCCGGTCAGCTGCTCCACCGGCGTCACCGGAATACCTTTGGCGGCAATCGTTTTCGCAGTGGATCCGGTGGAGACGATGTCCACGCCGGCGGCATGCAGGCCGGCCGCCAGATCGACCAGGCCGGTCTTGTCGTAGACGCTGATCAACGCCCGACGAATCGTTCGCTTGCCGTCGGTCATCCTATGGTCGCCTTTCGTCCGGTCCAGGTCACGCCGCCGGTCGCCAATGCGGCCAGCACGTCCACCAGGAGCTTGCGCTCCACTGTCTTGATGCGTTCATGCAGGGTGCCTTCGTCGTCGTCGTCGAGGACGGCGACCGGTTCCTGGGCCAGCACCGGACCGGTGTCGGTACCGGCGTCCACCAGATGCACGGTGCAGCCGGTGACCTTCACCCCGTAGGCCAGGGCCTCGGGTACCGCATGCGCGCCCGGGAAGGCGGGCAGCAGCGCCGGGTGGGTGTTGACGGTGCGTCCCAGAAACCGGGTGAGAAACTCCGATCCCAGAATTTTCATGAAACCGGCCGAGACCACCAGGTCCGGCGCGTGCGCTTCGGTGGCCTCCGCTAGGGCGCGATCCCAGGCCGCCCTGTCGGAATAGTCGGCCATCCGCACGGTGAACACCGGCAAGCCCGCCGATTCGGCGATCTGCACCGCCCGGCAGTCCCGATCGGTGCCGACGGCCACCACCCGCGCGGGGTAGTCGCCCACCGCCGCGGCCAGCAGCGACTCGAGCAGCGATCCGGTCCCCGACGCCAGTACCACCACCCGGGCCGGGATGCTGGGGGCCACGTGGATCGGTTGCACGTCAAGGAGCCTAGCGTGCAGGGACGCCGGGCAATCAGGCCTGCTTCCGGCCTCCGTCTCGGACGATCCTGAGCGCGGTCGCCACGCCGTCTGTCCAGATTTCGGCCTTGTCCCACATCACGTC
The DNA here is from genome assembly GCF_010727125.1 of Mycolicibacter terrae. Taxonomy (NCBI): domain Bacteria; kingdom Bacillati; phylum Actinomycetota; class Actinomycetes; order Mycobacteriales; family Mycobacteriaceae; genus Mycobacterium; species Mycobacterium terrae. Next base: position 3,340,881 of record NZ_AP022564.1, read on the forward strand.
GGGGTGGCCGGCCGGGTGAATGCCCTGGCTGATCTTGTCGACCCGCCGGCACGCGAGGTCCTGGAAGTCTCGGTCGTCCAGCTCGGGGAACTCCTCGTATTCGCTGCAGAGTTCGGCGCTTTCCAGCCGTTCGTAAAGCGCTTCGGCCAGCGCGCTGGACAAGCCGATCGATGTCTTCTCCTCGGACATCTGAAGCCCGACCACGACGCCGTCCAGCCAGATCGTCGCCATGACATCGAGAATCGGCTCGTGGCCGGGCGGCAGCACCAGCTGGGCCAGCTTCTCGACACGCATGCCCGCCAGCCGATGCAGATTTCGCGCGCGGGGTCTGACGTTGTCGCTGGCGACGTCCGTGCCCACAGTCATGCCACCTATGCGACCAGGACTGCACGAGGAATATAAGGGACTGAAGTCCTCAATTCAGCCGGTACGGTCGCAGCCTAGCCGGGCCGGTTGAATCCGTCGTCGTCGGTGAACATCAGGTCTTCGGGGTCTTCGAGCGGCCCGGGCGGCTCGGTCGGTGCGTGCGGCTCGGACGCCCGTGGCGGGTCGGGTTCGGGCGTCCAGCTCAGCTCGCCGCCCTCGATGACCTCGTCGGGTTCGAAGAGCTCGTCGGGCTCGAAGAGCTGGCCGGGGTCTTGCACGTCGACCACCTCGGCCTGGGCGGGGACCGGTTCGGGCTCGCTGGGCGGAACCGGCGGCAGCATCGGCGGCATCCGGACCGCCCCCCGGGTGACACCGCCGATCATCACGACCGTCAGCGCACCGATCGCGGCGAACCAGCAGAACACCGCCGGGCCGAAGGTGACCTGATCCACCCCGACGTCACCGAAGTTGCCCAGCCGCCCGCCGCCGGCGAAGCCGAGCAGCGCCATCGCCACTGCCGCCATGAACGCGGCGGTCAGCACCTTGGCCAGCGCGGGCAGCAGGGGCAGGGGCCGCCGCGCGCACTGCTGCCCGACGGCCACGCCCGAGGCGGCGCCGATGATCAGCAGGGCCACCCACACCGGGCCCAGTGGCGGGGTGGGCGCCGCGGCCAGGATCGGCAGCGCCGGGATGTCGCCCCCGAGCACGGTGAACGCGCTGAACAAGGCCGGCCCGATGTGCGCGCTCGATCCGACGGCCATCGCTGCCGCGCCGACGAGGACGTTGGGCACATACAGCACCGCCAGCAGTGTCAGGCTGAGTTGGCCGAACAACGAATCGGTGATCGCGTACAGCTCGTGCATGGTCCCCCAGTGCAGGACCAGGGAGGCGACCGTCACGGCGCCGGCAAGCCCGCACAGGGCCAGCACGCCGGTGACCGCGGCGCGCACGGACTCCGCCAGCCAATCCGGCAGCGACGTCTCGGCCAGCGCCCGCCGGCCCATCCGCAAGCCCACTCCGATCGCGGCGCCGATCGCATGCACGACGAACACGTGCGCGAAGGCGCTCAGGGCATGCGGGGTCTGCAGTTCGCTGATCACCGATGCCGCGTCGTGGATGACCGCCAGCGAGACCGCGGCGATCAACAGCGGGCCGCCCAGCGCCGAGGCCACGATCCAGCGGACGACGAACCAGGAGGTGCCCGCCGAGGTGGCCTGCGCGGTGGTCCGCGCGGTTCCGGCCACCATCAGCAGCACCGGAAGCAGCGGCAGCACGCCCAGCTCTCGGCCGTCGATCGAGATCGGCACCTGGTGCACGCCCAGCCACATGCTGGCGATGGCACCCGAAGCCCCGGTCATGTCGCTGTTGGCGATCAGCAACTGCAGCAGCGTCACCGCTGCGATGAGGGTCAACGCCACGACGGACGGGCCGAACGCGACCCGCACCAGGTCACGCGTCGGGTTCGAACCTGGTTTGCCGTCGGTCACCGGTGTCACGCTGCGAGCACGTTCAACTCGGCGCGCGGGCGCGGGTTAGGTCTGCGCCGGCCCCGACGGGGCGGAGCCGCCCTGCGACTGCTGGCCGCCGGTCGAGCTCTGGCCCTGACCGGATCCGCCCTGGCCACCCGTCGAAGAACCACCCGGACCGCCCGTCGAGGATGCGCCCGAACCGCCGGCCTGCGGCTGCCCGAAACTGGGGAATCCGGTCGGCGGTGTGGGCGGGCCCTGCTGCGCCGACTGCGCCTGCTGGGGACCGGAGTTGAATCCGCCGGTGGAAGGCCCCGACTGGGCGCCGAAGGCTCCACTGGACGGGTAACTGCCGTACGACGGGTATCCCGACTGCTGCTGTTGGCCCTGGTGGCCATAACCCTGCTGACCCGGCTGGCCGTAGTAGTTGCCCCCCGGCGGCAACCCGTACTGCGCGTAGGGGTCGTACTTGGGGCGCGGGGCCGGCGCGGTGACCACTCCGGCCTCCAGCAGCAACGACCCGATCGCAGCGGCGGCCTGCAGGATGCTGAAGGTCAGCACCAGCCACAACCCCCAGCCGATCGTGTAGTTGTCACCGGACTCGGCGATCGTCGAAATCGCCAGCAGCGCCCCCAGCGAGGCGACCACGGCGATCACCGCGGTGTAGAGCTTGGTCTTGGGCAGCAGGCTCACCCCGGCCAGCAGCGCGGCCAGCAGCGCCAGCGGAACCGTGTGGCCGGCGTCGCTGAGGATCAGCGGGTACTCGCCGTCGGTGACGGTCACGATCGGACCGAAATTCGCCAAGTAGACACCGAAACCCAGCACCACCACCACGATCTGCAAATACAGCGGCAACTTGCTCTCGACATCGCTGGCCGACTTGGCGAACGACGGGGTCGATGGTCCGTAGGAGCCTGGTGGCTGGGAAGGCTGGAAGCCGGGGTTCCCGGGCGAGTAGGTCATGACCTCTCCTGTGCTTGGGGGCAGGTGCGGGTGGGCGGTGCGGCGCGGTTCGTTGATCCACGCTAGCGCACTCGCGGCCGGAGCCGGTGGGTCAGCGCCGCGCCGGACGGGACCCCCCGTTTGCCCACCGAACAGGAACACGTTCTAATCACGGATATGGATTACGGGCTTGTGTTGTTCACCAGTGACCGCGGTATCGCTCCGGCGGCGGCGGCCAAACTCGCTGATGATCACGGCTTCACCACTTTCTATGTGCCCGAGCACACTCATATTCCGGTGAAGCGGCAGGCTGCGCATCCGACGACCGGGGATGAGTCGCTGCCCGACGACCGCTATATGCGCACGCTGGATCCGTGGGTGAGTCTGGGGGCCGCATCCGCGGTGACCTCGCGGGTGCGGTTGTCCACCGCGGTGGCGTTGCCGGTCGAGCATGATCCGATCACGCTGGCCAAATCGATCGCCACCCTTGATCACCTCTCCGGTGGGCGGGTCAGCCTGGGCGTCGGCTTCGGCTGGAACACCGATGAGCTGGCCGATCACGGGGTGCCGCCGGGGCGGCGGCGCACCATGCTGCGCGAGTATCTGGAGGCGATGCGGGCACTGTGGACCCAAGAGGAAGCCTGTTTCGAGGGTGAGTTCGTCAACTTCGGGCCGAGCTGGGCGTGGCCCAAGCCGGTGCAGGCGCACATCCCGGTGCTCGTGGGTGCGGCCGGCACCGAGAAGAACTTCAAGTGGATCGCCCGCAGTGCTGATGGCTGGATCACCACGCCGCGTGACTTCGACATCGACGAACCGGTCAAGCTGCTGCAGGACACCTGGGCGGCCGCCGGGCGCGACGGGGCGCCGCAGATCGTGGCGCTGGACTTCAAGCCGATACCCGAGAAGCTGGCCCACTGGGCCGACATCGGTGTCACCGAGGCGCTGTTCGGCCTGCCCGACAAGCCCGAAGACGAAGTCGCCGCCTATGTCGAACGCCTGGCCGGAAAGCTCGGCCTGTCCTAGCGCGAGAAGCGGGCGGGTCGCTCAGCGCAACGAGCAGCGGTTGCCGTAGTCCAAGGCGCGCACCGTGATCGGCGTCCCCAACGGCTCACCGTCGGACAACAGCGCCACCAGATCGTCGTCCTCGGTGGTCGCCAGGAACCGGCTGCCGTCGGCGTCGAGCCGGCCGATGATGATCCCGGTCCGGGTCTCCCAGTCGTAGCGGACGCTGTAGGTCTCGATCGTCGCCGGGCCCTCGGCACTCTCGGTGACGGCCACGGCTGCGCCGCCGTCGATCAGAGCCTGACGTTCGGCGCTGCGATCCGGTGTCCACGGGACCGGGGCGGTCGAGTACACCCCCACCGAGTATTTGCTCATCATGCCGCCGTTGGCGCCGACGAACGCGAATTGCCCTGGGGCACTGCGGGCCGCCGCCACCGCCTCGGCGATGGCATGCATCGAGTAGTTGTTGCCGGCGCCGCCGAAGAACGGCAACCCGCCGGTCATGGTCAGGCCGCGCGGGTCGTCGGCGGCCAGGCCGAAGGCCTCGCAGATGTTGAACACCGGCACCGGAAAGCAGCTGTAGAGATCCATTGCGGCGACGTCGTCGAAGCCGATCCCGGCCATCGCGAGCGCCTCGGTGGTCGCGGCCACCGCAGCCGGGTAGGCGCCCAGGTCGGGGCGTTCGAGCAGGCGCTGCTCACGCATGTCGGCGTGCCCGTGTAGATACACCCAGCGGTCTTCGGGCACACCCAGGCGCCGGGCCGCCTCGACCGACATCACCAGTGCCGCGGCACCCTGGTTGACCTGGTCGCGGGCCACCAGCAGCCGCGGGTAGGGGTCGCAGATCATCCGGTTGGCGGTGCTGATCGTGATCAGCTCATCGACCGAGCGCTCCACCGGCGAGGCCGAGAACGGGTTCTTCGCGGCGATCTTGGTCATCGGGGCGAACAGTTCCCCCATGGCCTGCAGATAGTCGGCCGGGCTCAGACCCAGGCGGGCCCGCCGGGCGTTCTCCAGCAGGCCGTATTGCACTGCCGCGCCGGTGAGTCCGTGGATGACGGTGTAGTGCTCGACGAACTCCTCCAGGCCGTAGCCCCGGTCTTCGAGCTGCCCGTCGATGGTCTCGCTGAAATCGGGCTTGTCTTCGGCTTTGGCGAAGTGACGCAGCGTCGAGGTCGCGTCGGATCCGCACAGCAGCACCACGTCGGCGGCGCCGGCCACGATCTCACCGGCGAATTCGCTGAGCAGCTTCTGCGGCCCTTGGCCGCCCACCTTGTCCAGCACGGCCCGAGCCGGGTCGGCACCGATCAGGCGGGCCACCGAGCGCGGGAAGTTGTTCGACTTGCCCAGGGGCGCTGGAGCTTTGGGGATCGAGTTCTCGAACGCCCGGGTGGCCACCACCGCATCGATGGCTTGCGCAATCTGCTCGGCGACCGCGCCGGTGTCGGCCAGGGCGGCTTGCGCGGCGGCGGCGGCCAACGCGACCGGCGACATGACGCGATAGTCGGCGTCGTCGATGCGTTCGGCGGATTGCCCGACGCCGACGACGACGGGCGTGCGTGGATCGATGCTCATGTACTCACCCCTTTATGGCGAGCAGACGCAGAATCGCGCTGCAAGCACCGCTTGCGTGCGATTCTGCGTCTGCTCGCGCCAAGAAACTGCTACCGGCTCTCCAGGAGCTGGCGGGCCAGCGCCGCGGTTGCCGACGGGGTCTTGCCCACCTTCACACCGGCGGCCTCCAGTGCCTCCTGCTTGGCGGCCGCGGTGCCCGAGGAACCGGACACAATCGCGCCGGCGTGCCCCATGGTCTTGCCCTCCGGAGCGGTGAACCCGGCGACGTAGCCGACCACCGGCTTGGTGACGTTGGCCTTGATGTAGTCGGCAGCCCGCTCCTCGGCGTCGCCGCCGATCTCACCGATCATCACGATGACCTTGGTGTCGGGGTCCTTCTCGAACGCCTCGATGGCATCGATGTGGGTGGTGCCGATCACCGGGTCGCCGCCGATGCCGATGGCGGTGGAGAACCCGAAGTCCCGCAGCTCGTACATCATCTGGTAGGTCAGCGTGCCGGACTTCGACACCAGGCCGATCGGTCCGGAGCCGCTGATGTTGGCCGGGGTGATCCCGACCAGGCACTCGCCGGGGGTGATGATGCCCGGACAGTTCGGCCCGATGATCCGCGTCTTGGCGCCCTTCTCCAGGTTGTAGGCCCACGCGTAGGCGCTGTCCTGCACCGGGATGCCCTCGGTGATGACCACCAGCAGGCCGATCTCGGCGTCGATGGCCTCGATCATCGCGTCCTTGGAGAACTTCGGCGGCACGAAAGCGATCGACACGTCGGCGCCGGTTTTCTCCATGGCCTCGGCCACGCCACCGAACACCGGCAGCTTGATCATCCGGCCACCCTTGTCCTCATGGGTGACGGTGGTGCCGGCCTTGCGGGCGTTGACGCCGCCGACGATCTGGGTGCCGGCCCGAAGCATCCGGGCGGTGTGGATGGTGGCCTCGCTGCCGGTGATGCCCTGGACGATGACCTTGCTGTCCTTGTTGACGAAGATCGACATGCTTATGCGTCCTTTCCGGCGTGCGCCAGCTCGGCGGCCTTGTCGGCGGCCTCGTCCATGGTGTCGACGAGGGTCACCAGCGGGTGGTTGGCCTCGGCCAGGATCGCCCGGCCCTCCTCGACGTTGTTGCCGTCGAGCCGAACCACCAGCGGCTTGGTCGCGGTGTCGCCGAGGATCTTCAGCGCAGCCACGATGCCGTTGGCCACCGCATCGCACGCGGTGATGCCGCCGAACACGTTGACGAAGACACTCTTGACCTGCTTGTCGCCCAGGATGACGTCCAGGCCGGCGGCCATCACCTCCGCGGAGGCACCGCCGCCGATGTCGAGGAAGTTCGCCGGCTTCACGCCGCCGTGCTTCTCACCGGCGTAGGCGGTGACATCCAGTGTGGACATGACCAGACCGGCGCCGTTGCCGATGATGCCGACCTCGCCGTCGAGCTTGACGTAGTTCAGGTCGTGCTCTTTGGCCTTGAGTTCCAGGGGGTCGGTGGCGTCGATGTCGGCGAACTCGGCGTGGCCGGGCTGACGGAACTCGGCGTTACCGTCGAGGGTGACCTTGCCGTCCAGCGCCAGGATCTGGTCATCGGGGGTGCGCACCAACGGGTTGACCTCCACCAGGGTGGCGTCCTCGGCGACGAAGACCTCCCAGAGCTTCTGGATGGTCACGGCCGCGGCGTCGAGCACCTCGGCGGGCAGGTGGCCCTGCTCGGCGATCGAGCGGGCGAACGCCAGGTCGACACCCTTGACGGCGTCGACGGGCACCTTGGCCAGCCGCTCCGGCTTGGTCGCGGCGACCTCTTCGATCTCCATTCCGCCCTCGACCGAGCACATGGCCAGGTAGGTGCGGTTGGAGCGGTCGAGCAGGAAGGAGATGTAGTACTCCTCGGCGATGTCACTGGCCTCGGCGACCAGCAGCTTCTTGACGATGTGGCCCTTGATGTCCAGGCCCAGGATGTTCTGCGCGTGAGTGAACGCGTCTTCAGGGGTGGCGGCGTATTTGACGCCACCGGCCTTGCCGCGGCCGCCCACTTTGACCTGGGCCTTGACCATCACGGGCCGGCCGATCTCGGTGGCGATGTCCTTGGCGTCCTCAGCCGTGGTGGTTACTCGGCCCGGGGTGGTGGGCACGTTGTGCTTGGCGAACAGCTCCTTCGCCTGATACTCGAAAAGATCCATGGGCTCACTGTCTTATTACGGGTAGCCGGTAGGCCGGCACTGTCGGATTCAAGAGGATTTAACTCCCGAGGCACTGTATCGACCCCGCGGCGAGGTTCCGCCCTCCCATACCATCGCTGTGGCACATCTCACCGC